>DCTU01000440.1:3980-7941 GCA_002329445.1 bacterium UBP9_UBA1432 | reverse complement strand
GCCTCAGACTCCCACCGGGCCTCCCAACACGTCCAGACTCCAGGTGCCCGAAAGAGTCCAGATCCCCACCGGACCTCCGACCACGCCGGAAGCCAGACCCCAGCGGGCCACCGCCAGCCTGACCCACAGCCACTCCGACGGTGGTACCGCTGGCCTGACCCGTTTCCTGCAGAACCTGGAGAAGGACTCTTCCGGCCAGACCCGGTTCCTCCAAGGTCTTGGCCGCGACCTGAAGACCCCGGAAGGTTCGAGCGCTTTCAAATCCCTCGTGAACGATCTGGGCAAGACCCCAGGTGGCCAGTCGGCTCTCTTCCAGGGACTGGCCCGGGGGCTGGCCTCCCCGGAGGGCCGACAGTCCTTCTCGATGGCCATGCGAGAGGCCAGCGAGCCGGCCTTCCGTGTCCTGGCTGATTCCAGCGCCACCCCTGCCGGGCGGACAAACCTGACCTCCTTCCTGCGCGAGCCCGAGACGCGCACCAGCCTGCTGCCCACCATGGCCGAAGCCACCCGCAGCGCCGAGGGCCGCGACCAGGCAGCCAGGCTCATGGACAACCTCCGGCAGGACCCGGCTGCCTCCAAGGCCCTCCTGAGCTCCTGGAGACAGACCACCGCGACGCCGCAGGGACGGGCCGACTTCGGAACCCTGACGCAGAACCTTGGCAAGGATTCAGCGACATCCGGGAGCCTGGTGAACACCCTGACTTCAGCGACCAGCAGCAAGGAGGGGCTGGCCGATTTCGCACGGACCGCAGCCCATCTCTCGGGGGAGCCGGCCGCTGGACCCCCGCGCTTCGCCAGAGCCAGCCTGAGCCTCCCCACGCAGAGCCTGGCGGACCTCACCGCCAAGGTCCAGATGAACCGGGACCCCGCCGCCTCTGCGGAGTTCGTCGGGGTCCTGGCCAAGGCCACCGAGGGGCACGACGGAGTGGCCAGGACCCAGCGCCTGCTGGCCAACGTCAGCCAGGATCCAGATGCCTCCAAGTCCCTGCTCGCCGTGGTGAACAAGGCCTCCGAGCTGCCGGAAGGCCTGGCCAGTGCCCGGCAGACGATGTCCGAGGTCAGCCGGGACCCCGCCGCCTCGACCCGTTTCATGAGCTTCCTGGCCAAAGCCTCCGAGGGCGACGACGGCATCGCCAAGATCAAGCGCCTGCTGGCCAACGTGGGCCAGGACCCGGAAGCCTCGAAGTCCCTGGTGGCGACGATGGCCCGTGCCGGCGAGACCGTTGAAGGCCGCGCTCAGTCCGCAGACTTTTTCGAGAGGCTCCGCCAGGACTCGACCGCGGCCTCGGAGTTCACGAGCGCCCTGGCCGGATCCACCTCCACCGCAGAGGGGCGCGCCGAGGTCACCCGGCTCTTCAACCAGGCGAGCCAGGAGGGCGAGACGGCAACCCCACTGGCTGCGGTCCTGGCCAAGGCAACCGAAAGCGTCCAGGGAAGACTCCAGGCCAGCCGCCTCTTCGACCAGGCAAGCCAGGATCCCGAGACCTCGACGGCCACCGTCCGGCTCCTGGGGACGGCCCTCGAGAGCCCCGAAGGTCGCGAACAGGCCACCCGGTTGCTGAACCAGGCTGGCCAAGACCCGGGCTTGTCGGCCTCGACGCTCTCGGTCCTGGCCACGGCAGTCGAAAGCGTCCAGGGACGAGTCGAGGCCCGCCGCGTCTTCGAGCAGGCCAGCCAGGATCCCGAGGCCTCGACGGCCACCATCCGGCTTCTGGGAGCAGGCCTCCAGAACCCCGAAGGACGCGAACAGGCCACCCGGCTGCTGAACCAGGTCAGCCACGACAAGAGCCTGTCGACCTCGACCGTCGCGGTTCTGGCCACGGCCTCCCAGACCCCGGAGGGCCGCGAGCAGACCACCCGGTTCCTGAACCAGGCCAGCCTGGATCAGGGCTTGTCGGCCCCGACGGTCGCGGTTCTGGCTACGGCCTCCCAGACCCCTGAGGGCCGCGCCCAGACCAGCCACTTCCTGAACGAAGCCGCCCGGCAACCCACGCTGGCAGCCTCGGTGACCACGACCCTGGCCAGCGCAGCCGAGACGGAGCAGGGGCAAAGAGAGGTCTCCCGCCTGCTGAGCAACTCCAGCAAGGACCCGACGGCTGCCGCCTCTTTGATGGGGACCTTCAAGACGGCTGCCGAGAGCCCCCAGGGGCGCCAATCCCTGCAAGGACTCCTGGAACAGGCCGAGACCTTCGGGGGCTTCCTGGAGATGGCCGCCCTGACAACGCGTGAACCAGAAGGACAGGCCCTCTTCCACGACTTCATCCAGGACCTGACCCGGACGCCGGAATCCCTGGAGGTGCTCAGGAAACAGGTGGCCCTGCAGGTCCGCACGTCCGAGGGCGCCCAGGCCTTCCTGACCCTGGCCGACAACCTGGCTGGCGACCACGCCCGGCAGACGACCCTCCTGTTCCTCCTGCTCCCCTCCTCTCCCGGCCCGACCCCGGGCGCCTCGGGCTCCGACCCCCTGGCCGGACTCCTGCACCAGATCGCAGGATCCGATTCCGGCGCCAGTCGCCTCTTCCGCTTGATGGCGGGAGCGGCTTCGACTCCGGTCGGCCGCGAGGTCGTGGCCGAGCTGGTCTCCTACCTGCGCACGAACACCCAGGCCCGCAATGACTTCATCCTGGGCATGGCCTCGGGGATGCAGAACCCTGCGGGTTCCGAGAGCCTCCGCAACCTCACGCTCGAGATGAACCGCACTCCCGACTCGCGGGACGCCGTGCTGCGAACCCTGGCCCAGGCGACCACCAGCGAGGCCGGGCGCGACTGCCTGACCACCTTCCTGAAGGCCCTGAGCGCCAACCCCGAGGTCCGGGACCCCATGCTGCTCCTGCTGAACAGCGCCGTGACCGGCGACAGGCACCGCAAGACCGTCAGCCTGCTCGTGCAGAACCTGGAGAAGTCTCCGACCATGCAGGCCGTCTTCCTGGAGACCGTCCGCCAGGCCCTGGAGACCCCCAAGGCTCGAATCGAGTTGAAGAACCTGGCTGCCTTCCTGAAGATCCCGCTGCCTGGCGCCGCCCCCGCAGCCCCGGCCGTGCTGCTGATCAACCCTGCGGCGGTATCGGCCCGTGTGGCCGCTGCAGCCACGCTGGCCGCGGCAGCACCCGAATCCCCCACCAAAGCCATGGCCAACGCCGAACGGGTTGCCGCCTCGGGAGTGCTGGGAGAGTTGAACCGGGACCTGAAGAGGACCCGACGCACGACCCTGGAGCGCATCGAGGAAATCCGACTGGAAGCGCACAAGCGCACGTCCTTCGAAGCCCGGGACCTCTTCCCGGCCTCGGCCTTCACCGCCTTCCGCAAGTGCAGCCACTGCGGCTTCCAATCCAAGGCGGATCTGGGCACCTGCCCCCACTGCCACGGTGAGAGTCGCCAGGCCGTCATGCAGACCGAGATCAGCTACAACCTGAACGGAGACTTCTACGTCCCCCTGCGGGACCTGGTCGAGTTCTCGCCGCGGGCCTTCAAGATGATGGCCGAGGGTCTTCTGGGCGCCGACAAACTCGTCTTCCTGCGCTACAAGCAGATGATCCCCAACTTCAAGCAGTTGCTCGAGGTGGTCTACGCCTATCGCTGAGGCCAGGTGAGCCCCCGAGCGCGGCGAGTTCCACTCCGGTCCAACACCGGCGGGACGGGCTGGGCACCCGGGTCCGACCGCCGCCCCCGCGCCCTGTTATAAGCCGGCATCGAATGACGAGATCATGGTTCAGGCCCTCTGCCTGCGCGGAGCCCAGCGGCCGCTTCCTGGAGCCACGGCCCGGCCATCGAATCCGGGAAGTCTCAGGCCGCAAAGAACGGGGGGCAAGACCCCCGATTCGGCTTCACGGAACCCCTGGGAAGCTGTCCACCCACTGGATGGTGAAGTCGGGGAAGCTGTCCACCCACTGGACCTTGAAGTCGGGGAAGCTGTCGACGAGCTGCCACTTCCCCGGGCCGTCCGGGAAGGACGTCACCTTCT
>DCTU01000440.1:2902-3955 GCA_002329445.1 bacterium UBP9_UBA1432 | reverse complement strand
CCTGGACGATCTGGATCTTCCCATACACCCGGGCCAGGTCGACCTTCGTGCTGGCCAGGGCCTTCGCAGGAAGAAAGAGAGCGGCGAAACCGGCGATCAGGAAGCGGCGACGGTCCATCATGCCTGGATTCTTCTGCGCGCCAGGAGGCCGCTCCTCGCAGCAACAGGCTGCCCCCCCCGAACGGGCNNCCCTGAAGCGCACCGACGGCCGTCCGTGGGGAAGGCTGGAAGACCATGGCGATATCCCGGAACCATCGCCGCCCCCCCGACGGACGGAAACGGCCCTCGGGGGATGTTGACGCCGACCAGCCCAGAAGCGTTGGTGGCGATCACCGGCGCCCCGCGCGTTTCCTGCCTTGGGATCTGCCCACCAGAGACTTGCGGAGGTGCCCGGCCCTCACCCCCAGAAGGCCCGGACCAGTAGATTCGTCCCACGCCAACCGTCTGATCCTGCCATGGCCAGACAGGACAACCGGCCCTGGCGCCCTCTTCCCCAAGCGGCTAACCTGGATTCAGAAGCGACCTCTGCCGGGTGCCCCCCCCCTTNNTCGGGGGCAGGTCGCGCCCAGCGACGGAGCGTTTGAAGGCACGCCAGCCACCCGACTCGCGAAGCCTGCCCGCGCGAGGAGGGGCTGGACCGGCCCCGACGGAACACATGCCCATGGACTATCAGCTCACCCCCGAAGAGGTGAGGGTGCTCGGGTGTCTGATCGAGAAGCGGCTCAGCACGCCCGATTCCTATCCCCTCACCATGAACGCCACCGTCGTGGCCTGCAACCAGACCTCCAACCGCGATCCCGTGGTGGAGTACGACTCCGCCACCGTCAACGCCGCCCTGAAGAGCACGAGGTCCGACGGGTGGTCCGGGATCCTCAGCGGAGCCGGCGCGCGGGTCCCGCGCTTCAAGGAGACCCTGTCCGAGAAGCTGGAGTTGCCGCCCCCCAGCACGGCCCTCCTGGCCGAGTTGATGCTGCGCGGGCCGCAGACACCCGGCGAACTGCGCGTCCGATGCACGCGGATGCACCGCTTCGATGATCTCGAGACGGTGGAGTC
>DCTU01000440.1:0-2878 GCA_002329445.1 bacterium UBP9_UBA1432 | reverse complement strand
CTTCTCGGCGGCCCCGTCGAGGACCTCGAGTGGCCTGACGAGTCGCCGGCGCCGCGCCGGTCCACGGTGTCAGAGATGGAGGAACGCGTGGCCCGGCTGGAGGAGCAACTTCAGGAGGTCTTGAGGAGGCTGAGCCGGCTCGAGGAGTGAGCCCTGCCCTACCGAGCGCAGGGTGGAAGCGAGCGCCAGGACATGCCCGCGGGACCTGCCCAGGTCGGCGAAGCTGCGAGGTCAGGTCAGACCAGCAGTTGCAGGTTCTTTCCGGTCACAGTGGCCGGAAGGAGCGCCACGCCGCTGGCCAGGATGTCCACGCTGAAATCGAGTTGGACCAGCATGTCCGGCTGGTGCGCCTCGATGGTCAGGAGGATGAACTCCAACGTGCGGGAGGCCTCGTCCATGCTCATGGCGGTGGGGTGGATCGGAAGCGCCGGAGCCGGTTCCCACAGCTCGAGGATGTCCTTCCCGCGCCGGAGCATCTTCAGGGAGAGGGACTGAAAAGCCTCCAGATCGACCTCCAGCGCGGGCACGAAGAAGCGGATTTCCGCCTGCCCCTCGTCCTGCCCCGGTCTGAAGAGGTCCTTGAAGAGTTGCCCCATCCCGGCCGCCTCCCGCCGGCGGATGTCCACCCGGGTGTCGAAGCGCCAGAAGGGCACGAACTCGGTCGGCGAACCCGACCGGGGCCGGTAGATCGTGCGCTCCCGCGGCATGGGAACCCCCCGGACGACCTCGCAGGTCGTGCCGCAGTCGTCGCAGGTCGCCAGGAGGTGCTCCCCCACTCCCGCTGCGAGAGGATGGTTGCATCCCGGGCACTGAAGGGGGACCAGCCGGATCCTGCTCATGGCTTGATCCCCAGAAAGACCTCGACCGCGCCCCTCTTGCGCATCTCCCCCGTCGTGACCTCACCTCCATTGCGATACAGGTCGAAGCCCCAGTACATCAGCCCCAGACACGGGAGCAGAAGGACCCAGACGTACTGCCCGCCGCCCTCCGTGCCGTAGGGATAGGCTCCCACGGTGGTCAACGCGAAGTTTCCAAGCCCCATGCACCCCACCAGCAGGCACGCGCGAACCAGATCATTCCCCGGGGCTCGTCCAGAGAGGACCTTTCGCCCCTCCCCATCGATCAAGACCTGGTAGGTCCTCTCCCCGTAGCGGTAACGCATGACCCACAGGGGGTAGTAGAGCAGACAGACCCGTTGCGCCACGGTCTTCACGTTCCGATAGGTGATCTGCTCCAGGCGGTGGCTGCCCTGGACGCGGCTTTCCATCATCGCCTCCGCATCGCGCACCGCCTTGGTGGCCGGAAAGACGGGCTGGAAGACCATCCCCTCCCGCTCCATGGCCTCCAGATCCAGCGGGCGGATCTCGTCCCCCACCAGGCAGACGCGGCGAACCCCGAACTCCTGGATGACGCATGCCGGCACGGTGAGGTCCTCGCGCAGGAGGATCTCCCTCTCCCGGTCAACGTAGCGCGACCCGTGCTTGGTGCGGACCTTCTCCTGGCCGAAGACCCAGCCGAGGATCTTCGCGCTCACCCGCCAGAAGGGCAGGTAGACCAGGAAGGCATCCTCCAGCACCGCGCGCCGACGCAGGTCCGCCGCGTGGCCCCACTTCCTCCACCACTTGGCGAGAATCTGGTGGGCTTCGGATTTGTTGATGAGATTGGGGACGTAGTAGCGGGGATGGCCCTCCATCCCCTCCACCAGCAGCGAGACCCCGCAACCACCGCAGCGGGCGAGGGTCCGCCCCTCCTCCACCGAGACCGGCCCCCCACAAGAGGGGCAGCGCAAACCTTGGACCAGACGGAGCGACACGGGGCTACGCCCTCCTCGCCACGGCGACCGAGGCTCCCACCAAAGGCACCGCGGCCACCAGGTAGAGCCAGAGCTTCAGGGTGACATCGGTCCCCGCCAGCACGCCCAGGATGAAGAAGGCCACCAGGCTCCCGATCCCCATGAGCAGGTACGGAGTCTCGGACCTGACGGGGTAGATGCTTGGATGGACCCCTCCCGCGCTGGCATCGACCACCGCCGAGTAAATCACATCCTGATGGCGATACTCGAAGCGGTGGAGCGGCACGAAGACCAGCGACACTTCGAGCAGTTCGCCCGTCGTGGTCAGGCCCTCGCGGCCCTTCAGCCACTGGAGCGCCGATTCGGCGGGGATGTCGGGCCGGATGAAGGACTCCTCGTGCAGATCCTCCGGACGCAGGAACTTCAGGCCCCCAGCCGGCACGGAAACCCGCCGCATCACAGCGTTGGCATCGGCGTGGGCCAGTTCCAGGTGGACCTGCTCGACTCCCGAGGGCTGACGGCAGCAAAAGCGCCAGAAGGGGAAATGCTCGAAGCGCCGGCTGACGGTCTCCGCTTCCTGGTCGAGGTTCTTGACCACGTCATTTCCCGCCATCCAGCGCCGCAGGGCGGATTCGGCCGCGTCACCGTCGACCGTGCTCTCCAGGCGGTAGTTGAAGACGACCTTGGTGCGGTCGAGGAAGAGAGAGGAATCGCAATGAGGGCAGAAGGCAAAGGCCTCCCCCTCGACGACCTCCACCTGCGCAGCGCACTGGGTGCAGGTGATCTCCAAGAATGGCCTCCTTCGCGAACTAAACAAAGTTTCCCCATGTGCGATCGGAGTCATGCCTGCGGACACCGAAGGGCCTCCTGCCGAGGCGTCAAGCAGGGCCAGCCGCGTCCGGAGGAAGACCTTCCNNCCCCGGAAGAAGCCTCGCGGACATGGCACAGGCCACGCTCCAGTTCGAAGGAGTCACCCTGAGCTTCCCCGGGGCGGCCGGCGGCCAGGTCCTGAAGGGTCTGACCCTCGAGGTGCCCGAGGGCGAGTTCCTGGCGGTGGTGGGACCCAGCGGGTGCGGCAAGTCCACC
>DCTU01000134.1 GCA_002329445.1 bacterium UBP9_UBA1432 | reverse complement strand
TTCGCCTCGGGTGGATGCGGGAGCCTCGGAGGACCCCTCCGCCCCGCCGGTCCAGAAACCTCCCTCGAGCGAGCGGCTCGCTCCGCAGGGCTCGGCCGCCCTGCACCTTGTGACGTTGCCCTTGTTCACCATCTCCGGAACCGGGAACCTTTCGGCCGAAGAGCGCAAAGCCCGCGTCGAGGCTCGCGTCCGGGAGGTCTTCCGTCGTCACGGCCCGGATTTTCCGGCCCTGTCCGTGCGTCAGGTGGCCGGCTCGACGGTGGTGCTGGCGGGGGAGGAGCTGCTGATCACGGTCCTGCCCGTCGACCTGCCCGAGTTCGACGTGCGCGCCCTCTCTGAAGAACAGAAGCGCCTTCTGGAACGAGAGGTGGCCGAGCGCTGGCGAGACGCCCTGCAGGCCGAACTCGTCCGGGTTGCGGTCATGCACTCGCCGCCCTACCGCCGTCTGGCCTGGGGACTGGCGGTGAGCCTGGTGCTGCTGGCCTGGAGCCTGCACCGACTGGCCGGATGGATGGGCCGACGCTGGCTGCGCTCGCCGGTGTGGTCCCTGAAGTTCCTGGTCTGGAGCCTGACCCTGGTGGCCTGCCTGGGGCTCTTCCCCGAGTCTCAAGGCTGGGCGTGGCTTCTCTACTCCAGCCTTCTCCATCCCTTCCTGCTGTTGTGGGGGACCCTGTTGGCGGCTTCGGCGGTTTCCTCGGTCGCGGAAGGCCTGGTGCACCGCTACTTCGTGGCCTACCAGCGGGAGCGCCAGGACCTTTTCCTGCATCGGCTCTCGCAGCGGATCGCCACCCTGGAGCAGGCTGCCCGGGTCACCCTGCGCGTGGTCGTGCTCCTGGCCGGGCTCCTGGTCTACGTCACCCTCCTGAGGATCGACCTCTCGGCGGTCCTGGCCGGCGCGGGAATCCTGGGCGTGGCCCTGGGCCTGGCTCTGCAGGACTTCCTCAAGGACGTGGTGGCGGGGGTGAACATCCTGCTGGAGGATCAGTTCGGCGTGGGCGACGTCATCGAGGTGGATGCCCTGACCGGAACGGTGGAGGCCTTCAGCCTTCGAGCCACCCGGGTCCGCACCATCGATGGCCGGATGATCACCATGCCCAACAGCTCGCTGCGGGTCGTGCAGAACCACTCCAACGGTTGGGCCCGGGTGGACTTCAAGGTCAGCGTGGCCTATGAGGACGATCTGGAGAGGGCCCTTCAGGCTTTGAAGGAGGAGGCGGAGAGCCTGGCCGAGGACTGGCCCGAGAGGATTCTCGAACCTCCGGTCCTGCTGGGAGTCGACTCGCTGGCCGAGTCGGGGGTGGTCCTGAGGGTGCTGCTTCAGACCCGCCCGCTGTCTCAGTGGGAGACGGGCAGGGAGCTGAACCGCCGGGTGAAGCTGCGTTTCCAGAAGGAGGGCATCACGATTCCCTATCCTCAGAGGGTCGTCCGCACGGTCCTCGAAAGAGGCGCCCATGAGCCTTGACCCCACCGCTCCCGACGTGCGCCGCCTCCTGACCCGGGTCCCCCAACTGGCCCAGGCCCCCTTCGAGGCGCGCGACGCCGTGGCCGCCTGCCTGCGCGCGCGACGCACGGCCCCGGGCGAGACGGTCATTTCCAGGGGGGCTCCCGGCGATTCGCTGTATTTCGTCGTGGAAGGCGAGTTCGAGGTGGCTCTCAGCGACCGCTCGCTGACGCTGGCACCAGGCGACTTCTTCGGAGAGATCGGCCTCCTGTACGGCGAGCGGACGGCCACGGTGAGTTCCCGGACCGAGGGATTGCTGCTGGCCCTGCCCGGGGAGTACCTGGCCCGCCTTCGCGGCGTCTTCCCCGGCATCCAGGCCATCCTGGAGAAGGCGGCCAGCGAGCGGATCCAGCGTCGCTGATCGTCATCCGGCGTGGTGCCGGGTTGTGGGCCGGCACGGGGGAGTCCAGGCCCGGAGGAGTTTTTCTGGATGTTCAAGACCCTGGCCCCATGCCTGGCCGGGTATCGTTTCGTGTCTTGGATGGCTTCGGTGACCATCGCCTTCGAGGTCCTCTTCGAGGTGACCATCCCCTGGCTGATGGCTGACATCCTGGACTACGGGATCGCCCGGCGGGATTTGCCCTTCATCCTCCAACGCGGAGGGTGGATGCTGGGCATGGCCGGTTTGTCCATGGCGTGCGGGGGGGTCTCGGCCCGCCTGGCAGCCCTGGGAGGGACGGGCTTCGCCAGAGGTCTGCGGACGGCTCTGTTCGATCGGGTCCAGGGCTTCTCGTTCGCCACGCTGGACCGCTTCACCACCGGCTCGCTCCTGACCCGGTTGACCACGGACGTGACCAATACCCAGAACGCCTTCCAGATCGTGATCCGGATGCTGGTCCGCGCTGTGGTCATGCTGGTGGCCGCCACCCTGATGGCGGTTCACATCAACCCTGACCTGGCGGGGGTCTTCGTGGTGGCCATCCCGGTCCTGGGGGCATGTCTGACCGCCCTGGCGCTGCTGGCCTACCCCCGATTCCGGGAGATGCTGCGCCGACTGGATCTCATGAACGCCCGGGTGCAGGAGAGCCTGGTGGGCCTGCGGGTGGTCCGTTCGTTCGTCCGCGAGGAGCACGAGAAAGAGCAGTTCTTCCAGGCCGCCGGCGAGGTGCGCGACTGGCAGGCCCGGGCCGAGGGCGTGGTGGCCGTGGAGGCCCCCATCTCCTCCCTGGTGCTGTCGGGGACGCTGGTGGCCGTCCTCTGGTTCGGAGGGCATCTGGTCGTCCAGGGTGGGATGCTGCCCGGAGAGCTGGTCAGCTTCGTCAGCTATATCGGGCAGATCCTGATCTCCTTGATGATGCTCTCCTTCGCCTTCATCGGCCTGGTGATCTCCAAGGCTTCGGTCAACCGGATCATGGAGGTCCTCCAGCAGCCCGTGGAGGGTTCCCAGGCCCCGCGGGCCCTCGAGCCGGCCGTCGCCTCGGCAGATGATCCACCGACCTTCGTGGACGGCTCCCTGGAGTTCGAGCACGTGGACTTCAGCTACTCGGGCAACCCTCAGAACCTCACCTTGACGG
>DCTU01000405.1 GCA_002329445.1 bacterium UBP9_UBA1432 | reverse complement strand
CGAGAGCTTGTCCTTGTGGAAGAACTCGATCGGGTCCTCGACCGTGATCACGTGGGTCTTGCGCGTGGTGTTGATGTAGTCGATCAAGGCCGCCAGGGTGGTCGACTTGCCGCTCCCGGCCGGCCCCGTGACCAGGATCAGCCCGTTGTTGAGGGAGGCCAGGGTCTTGAGGATGGCCGGCAGCCCCAAGTCCTCCAGGCTGGGCATCTCGGTGCGCAGCATTCGGAAGGCGGCGCTGAGGTTTCCTCTCTCCAGGAAGGCGTTGACCCGGAAGCGGGCCGCCGACGTGGCGTAGGCGAAGTCGACCTCGCGCTTGCGGCCGAGCTGGCGTCTCTGGTGGGGAGCCATCGCCGTCAGGATCAGGTACCGCGCATCCTTGGGCGAGAGGACCTGATTGCCCACGGGGATCAACTCCCCATCCAGACGGACCGTCGGCGGCGTCCCGACCTTCAGGTGCAGGTCCGAGGCCTGATGTTTGATCATCACCTGCAAGAGATCCGTCAACTCGAAGCCCAGGCCCTCGGTGTCGGGTTCGTCGAACTCCAGGTCCCCGCCCAGACCGCCGAACTCCACCGCCCCGCCCACCTTGCGGACCCGCTCATCCAACTGGGTGGCCAGGCGCGTGGCCAGATCGATCTTCTCGAGCTGGCCCTCGATGCGGGAGGCAGCTTCGTCCACCCTCTGGTGCAGGCCCTGGAAGCGGGCCTCGGTCTCACGCAGGCGTTCCTCCAACCCGGTCACCGATTCCAGGGCTTCCCGAGCCTTCTGCCCCAGGTCCCCGGCATCCCCCAACGAGGCCTTCAGGCCAGCCAGTTCGGCCTGCAGGGATTTGAGCTCCTCGACGGGCGCCGAGGCCCGGGCATCTTGACGCAGGTTGTCCAGGTCGGCCCGCATGACCTCGTGGACCGAATCCAGCTCGGTGCGCAAGGTCTGGCGGGTGGCCTCCACGCGACCTGAGACGTCCTCCAGACGCCCGGAGAGCCCCTCCTGCAGCTTCTCGAGATCCTCCAGCCGAGCCCAGGTCCCGCCCTTCTCGATCTCGCTGCGGACCCCGTCCAGGCGCTTTTCGAGGTCCGCTCGCAGGGGTTCCAGGGCCTCCTGCAGCCGACCAGCGGCGTCCTCCCCTCGAGCCATCTCATCCAGGCGCTCTCGCGTCTTCTCGGCAGCCTCGAGGGCCTGCTGGTTGTGCTGCGCCAGGTCTTCGCGCACCGACTCGATCTCGGCGGCTCGAGAGATGAGCGAAGACTCGACGTCCTGCAGGCGGCCATCCAATGCGGAAAGGGCCGCCTCCACCCGCGCCAGGTCCTCGGCCGAGGCTCCCTCGGAAATATCATCCATCTCGGCCTTGAGCTGCTCGATCCGGGCCCGCAGGGTCTGAAGATCCTTGGCCTGGACCGAACCGGTGAGGTTGATGTCCTCGACCTCGGTCTCCAGGCGACCCAGCCTGGCCTCCACGGTCATTTCGGCAGCGTTTTCGGTGGAATCCGAGTCGGAGCGGAGTCGGGGCTTCCTTGCCACGGCGTGCAACCTCACCCATCTTGAGATCTCGAAGCGGTTTCTGCCTGGAACAGGAGTTCCCCTGCCCCACCTCTCAGGGAAGCGGGCCCAGCACCTCCTGCACCTCACACCAGAGGGTCCCCTCCTCCAGCAGGGAGCGTGCGGCCTCCAGGTCCCCATAGGGTGGACGATCGCCCTCCAGGACGGGGACCACCCGCCGGAGCACGGCCAGCCCGGCCTCGGTGCCTGGACCGAAGCGGAGGGGGCGTCGGTTCTCCAAGGCCTGCCCGGCGCAGACCCACTCGCAGGCCAGGATCCGCTCCAGGTTGGAGACGAGTTGTTCGAGCTTGTGGGCCGCGGTGGGCCCGTGGGAGTTGTGATCCTCCTGACCCGCCGAGGTGGGCACCGTATCCACGCTGGCAGGATGAGCCAGCACCTTGTTCTCGTTCACCAGGGCTGCCGCCGTGTACTGGACGATCATCAGACCGGAGTGCAACCCCGGGTTGACGGCCAGGAAGGCGGGCAGGCCATCCTGACCCGCCAGGAGGCGATCGCAGCGGCGCTCGGAGATCGTCCCCAGGGTCGCCAGGGCCACGGCGGCCGCGTCCAGGGCCAAGGCCACCGGGGCTCCGTGGAAGTTGCCCCCGCTGACCACCTGGCCCGAGTCGGGAAACACCAATGGATTGTCGGTGACCGAATTCATCTCGCGCTGCAGGATCTCCGCGGCGAAGCGCCAGCCCTCGCGGGCTGCCCCATGCACCTGGGGCATGCAACGAAGCGAGTAGGCGTCCTGGACCCGAGGGCAATCCCGATGAGATGCGATGGCGGGTGAATCTGCCAGGGTCCGCCGCAGCGTCTCGGCGGCGGCAAGCTGCCCGGGATGGGGACGCGCAGCGTGCAGGAGGGGATGCAGGTTGGCGTCGGTGCCCATCAGGGCTTCGACCGACATCCCCCCGATCACGTCGGCGCACCGCATCAAGCGCCCGGCGCGGGCCAGGGTCAGGCTTCCCAAGGCGGTCATCAACTGGGTCCCGTTGATCAAGGCAAGGCCTTCCTTGGCCTCCAGGACCACCGGGTTGAGGCCCTCTGCGGCCAGGGCCTCGGCAGCCGGCACGACGCGCCCTTGCCACGAGACCTCTCCTTCGCCCAACAAGGCCAGCGCGATATGGGACAAGGGAGCCAGGTCGCCACTGGCGCCCACCGAACCGCGGGAGGGAACCCGAGGGTGGATCCCGTGATCCAGCAGGGCCAGCAGAGCCTCCAGAAGCTCCACCCGCACCCCCGAGAAGCCTTGTGCCAGCGCGTTGACCCGCAGGGCGATCATGGCCCGCACGGCCCGATCAGGCAGACACGGGCCCATCCCGGCGCAGTGACTGAGGATCAGGTTGCGCTGCAGCTCGCGGACCTGGTCGGGTTCGATCCTCCGGTTGGCCAGGCGTCCGAAACCGGTATTCAGCCCGTAGGCCACCTCCCCACGCGCCAGGAGATCGTCCACCACCTTCCGCGAGGCTCGCACGGCTGGAAGGATCGCGGGGTCCAGCGCCGCAGGCCGCCCCTGGGCGATCTCCTCCAGCGAGCCCAGGTCCAGGCTCTTGCCGTCCAACAGGACGGGAGAAATCAAGGTTTTCAATGTTCCTCCTCCGAGGCGCGGGGCGAGAGGGTCTTGACCATCTGCTTGCGCTCTTCTTGATAACCCAGGCGCTCGTAGAAGGCCAGGGCCCGCTTGTTGGCGCTGGTCACCCCGAGGCCCAGGAAGCGCAGTCCCCGTGCCATGACGAAATCTTCTGCCCGCTCCAGGAGTCGCCGGGCCACGCCCGTCCCCCAGAAATCCGGGACCACCGAAAGGTCGAAAATCCAGCCCTGCAACTCACCCGTCGAGGACTCGCTGCGCCCGGCCATGGCGATCACGTGCCCGACCAGTCTGCCCTGGCGGTCCTCTGCCACGAAGATGCCGGACTCGGGAAGGGCCAGGACTTCGTGAAGAGCCTGCAGGTCCGCCCGACGATATTCCTGGACGGCTTCCAGCCGGGACTCGCGCAAAGGCGAAACCGAGTGCCCCACGACTTCAACGGCCAGGTCGATGATGGCCGGGATGTCGGAAGAGGACGCCGGGCGGACCACAACTTCATCGGCGAGGGGCAAGAAGACCTCCGGAGGATCACGACCAGGCCGGCGTCTCGGGTCACCGCCCAGGGGCCTGCGCCTGCCCGTGTTCTGGCCAGATGCTGGCAGGGGTGGGCATGTTCCGGGCAGCCGACCAGGGTCCTGCCGAAACGAACCGACCCGCCTCGACGCCCCCGGTTCTCACGTCAGGAGGGGGGATTCAACGGTTCCTGTGCTGCCTCGCTCAGAACCGTCCGCTGGCCAGCCGGATCATCGGGCCGCCGGGGGACGCGGGGCGCGAGTCCTGGGAACGGCGGCCTCGATGCCGGAGGCGAGGCCGGTTCCCTCCAGAGCCCGGGCTTCTTGCAGGGCGGCCAGGCTCTCGGCCTTGCGACGAGCCTCTTCCTCTTCACACTGCCGGTGATACTCCCGCAGTTCACGCAAGGCCTGGAAGAAGCCCTTGGTCTTGGGTTTGTCGCTCTTCCGGTTCTGGAGGACCAGCAGGACGTCGCGGACCAACTCGCGGACCTCCTTGATGGGCCCGGAGGTCCCCCCGCCGGTCAGGAAGGCCCGGATGCGCTCCAGGTGGCTGCGTTTGTTGGGTTCGGCAATCTTCTCGTCGCGGATGACGAAGGCGACGATCCCCAGGAAGGCAGTCCCGGGCAAGGTCTCGACTTCCCTCGAGCGAGGACGCGTCAGGGTCACCATGCTGACCCGGTCCCCGTCATACGCCCAGCGCACGAAGCGCCGAATCGCCGGGCCGCGGCTGGTCTGGACCACCACGAAGTCGGCCAGGCGCACGGCTTCCAGGGGAAGCGGGTCGAACTCGACCCGACTGCCGGCCCGGAAATGCGGAGGCCAGACATCCCAACTCAAGGAGAAGGACGGCAGCTTGATGTCGGCGCCATCGGGGGTGATGTGTCGCGCCTGGGCCATGGCCATCCGCATGTTGACATCCATGGCCTCGCGAAATGCCTGGGAGCCACCATAACCCGCTGAAGAGGACGGCTGTTCCAAGAGAACCTCGGAGTCTTGAGTCGACTGAGGGGCCCGGCCGCCAGGGCCGAACCTCCTGAGCCCAAGATAACAGACTCCCCGGGCAGATGCCAGGAGCGCCGCCCCCCACTTTCCGCGAGACCATGCCCAGCGCAGCGGGAATCCACCCGGAATGGGGGAATCTATTGCCATGCATCCTGGAAGACTCCTCCCCGCCTGCCTCCTGTGCCTGTTCTTCCTGTCCGGTCTGGCCTGCGTTTCCAGACGGGTGCCACCTGCACCGGCAGGCTCGCCCGCCCGGCAGGAGGCGGCTGCCGAACCTGTCCAGGCCGACGCGCCTCATCGGCTGCACCAGGCGGCCGAGCTCTGGGAGTTTCGTCCGGACGGCGTGACCTACGATTTCCTGGGCTGCGTGGAGGTCCTCAAGCCGGGGCAGGAGGCCATCGCCTTCTCGAACACGGCCGTCCACAAGGGAGTGGAGGCCACGACGGCCCGTTGGACGGCGGACATGGAACTGGTCACCCTGGACCGGACCCCCTACCCTGACAACCAGGACTATGACGTCCTGATGCACGTCCTGTGTCCCAAGAAGTCCGTCCAGGCTGGAGAGCGCCTTCGGGCCCGCTACCAGTTGAAGTTCAAGGAGCTCCCCTACCTGCACAAGGGAGAGGGCAACAAGCGGCTCCTGAGCCTGACCCTCTCGCCTCAGCA
>DCTU01000208.1 GCA_002329445.1 bacterium UBP9_UBA1432 | reverse complement strand
CCGAAGACCTCCATGGGTTTCTCGCCAGAAAACGAGAGGTGCAGATCGCTCAATCCAAAGAATCGCAAGGTCGCCTGATTATATCCAGGAGGTGCCGAGCCTGCAACTGCGCAGGGCTCGCCGGGTCCAGGCCGAAAAGGCCGCGGATGAATTCCTCGTCACCCCTCTATCGGATCGCGATCGACATCCTGCCGGTCGGAGGTCGGCCCTGCCGCCGATTCCAGGAGCGGATCACGGAGTATGCCATGGACGGCCGCCCTCGCTTCGAGTGGGAGGCGATGCGCCATCGGATGATCCTCCATGGGGATCCCATGATCGCCCAGGTCTGCTCGGTGTGTCCCCTGAACCTGATGCAGGGCCCCGAGGGCTGTCAGGGAACCCTGGAGAACTTCGAGGTGTTCCTGCGCGCGGTGGCCAGACTGGCACCCGAGTCGCCCTGGTCCGATCTTCCCCTGATCCAGGAGCCGTTCTCGGCCGAACGGACGCGGGAACTCTACCGGGAGCTGGCGAACCTGGAGACGGTCTTCGCCTCGTCCCCTTGGAAGGTGGCGCAGCTCTTCCGGCAGGGGACGCCGATCCTGGACGAATTCCCCGACGGCTCCACCCGACCGCGCTTCCACGCCTGGAACGGCGAATCCCCGCCTCACCTCATCGCCAGCAACGAGGGCTATCAGCTCTTCCTGTGCCCGCACGGGCTGATCGTCAAGGCCCACTACGAAGACCCGGTCCCCCACGCCTTCCAGAAGCTGTGGCGGGACGCCAAGGGGGTCTTCGGTCAGACCGGCCAGGGGGAGACGATCGGCTTCCAGATGGCCATGGCCCGCTATCCCGAGTGGGATTCCGAGGACCCTCGGGCCGAAGGGGAGCTGGTGCTGACCGAGATGCCGGCCGCCGAAGTCTTCCGGGATACCCTGGACATGCTGGCCGTCTTCACGGGCGTCGCCGGAGAGGCCGAGACGGGATTCCTTCTACATCCGCTGTGACTGGAGGACTGGGGAGGTGAAGCTCTTGGCCGGTCGCGAACATCTCTGGGCTCCCTGGAGGATGCAGATGATACGGGCTCCGAAGGAACCGGACTGTTTCCTGTGTACCAAGGCCGCGGAGGATCAGGACGCCGAGAACCTGATCCTGGAACGGGGCCAGACCTGCATGTGTCTGATGAACCTGTACCCCTATTCCAACGGGCACCTGATGGTCGCACCCTACCGCCATGTCGGGGACTTCACGTCCCTGTCGGATGAAGAGGTCACCGAGATGATGCTCATGGCCCGAAGCTGGGTTCGAGACCTCCAGAAGGTCGGAGATCCCCAAGGCTTCAACCTGGGCTTGAACCTGGGGAGGGTCGCCGGGGCCGGGGTAGCCGACCACGTGCACCTGCACATCGTGCCCCGCTGGGGGGGAGACACCAACTTCATGACCGTCCTGGCCGAGGCCAGGGTCATCAACCAGGCTCTGGAGGAGACCCGGGTCGACCTGCTGCGTGCCCGCGCCACGCCCTGATACCTTCGCGCCGCTCAAGGAGGTCCTCGTGTCCAGTCCATCCCCTCCGGAACCCACCTCCGAGACCCCCCGCTTCGGGGAGGTCCAGTCCGAGCTGGAGATCCTGATCCGGGCCCGCTACCCGGTGTTGTTCCTGGTCTCCTGGGAAGAGGAACGCGTCGAGGACTGCCTGGCCGAAGTGGCCCGCAGGCGGGGCAAGAGGCTGGTCTGCTGGTCGATCGTCCGGGGGCTGCACGCGCCGGGCGAGTCGCCCACCGCCGGCAAGAGGACCTTCAACGCCTCGACCACCGACCCCCTGGTGGCGCTGGACGAGGTGCTCCGCCAGGTCGATCCCATCATCTTCCTCTTCAAGGATCTCCACCCGGTGATGCGGGACCACGCCGTGGTGCGCAAGATCAAGGAGTTGGCCCGCCATCTCAAGTCCAGCCCCAAGACGCTGGTCCTGGTCTCGCATACGGCCTGCATCCCACCCGAACTCGAGAAGGATATCACGGTGGTGGACTTCTGCCTGCCCCGGATGGACGAACTGGGCCACCTGTTGGACTCCATCGTTGCGCAGGTGGCCCAGCAGGGGCGCCTGGAAGGCGAACTGGAACCGGCGGTCCGCCAGAAACTCCTGCGAGCGGCGCTGGGGTTGACGCTGAAGGAGGCCGAGAATGCCTTCGCCCGGACCTTGATCCAGCGCGGTTGCCTGTCAGAAGCCGAGGTCGGGTTGATCCTGGACGAGAAGAAGCGGGTCATCCGCAAGAGCGGGATCCTGGAATACCACGACGCCCATCGCAGCCTCTCCGATGTGGGGGGCCTCGAACATCTCAAGGAGTGGGTTCGCAAGCGCTCGGTGGCCTTCTCGGAAGAGGCTCGCACCTTCGGGCTTCCGCCTCCCAAGGGGGTCCTGCTCCTGGGAGTCCAGGGGTGTGGGAAGAGCCTGTGCGCTCGGGCCATCAGCCAGGTCTGGAACCTGCCGCTGCTGAGGCTGGACATGGGGCGCATCTTCTCCAGCCTGGTGGGCTCGTCCGAAGAGAACATGCGTCGGGCCATCGCCACGGCCGAGTCGGTGGCACCGGCCATCCTGTGGATCGATGAGATCGAGAAGGCCTTCGCAGGGACCCGTGGGGCCGACAGCGATGCCGGGACCTCTTCCCGGGTCTTCGGAACCTTTCTGACCTGGCTCCAGGAGAAGACGGCACCGGTCTTCGTGATCGCCACCGCCAACAACATCGCCACCCTGCCACCCGAACTGCTGCGCAAAGGCCGCCTGGACGAGATCTTCTTCGTGGACCTGCCCACGCCCGAAGAGCGTCAGGCGATCTTCGAGATCCATCTGCGTTCGCGGAACCGCGACCCGCAGGCTCAGGACATCACGAGCCTGGTGGCGCTCAGCGAGGGTTTCAGCGGTTCGGAGATCGAACAGGCGGTGGTCTCGGGGCTGTATGAGGCCTTCGACCAGGGGCGGGACCTGTCGACCGAGGATCTCGAGAAGGTCCTGGGCCAGACCGTCCCCTTGTCGCGGACCATGAAGGAGGAGATCGACCGGTTGCGCCGTTGGGCGGCCGATCGGGCCCGGGGGGCTTCCAGCGAGTCCTTCCTCAAGCCTGAAGCCACCCGTCGTCAGCTCGAATTCGAGTAGGACCGCGCGGAGGGGGG
>DCTU01000130.1 GCA_002329445.1 bacterium UBP9_UBA1432 | reverse complement strand
GCCCGGGCCGCGACGAAGCGTCGAAGCTCGCGGCTCAGCGGGCTCTCCCCCCGACTCGGTTGCAGCGGCAGGCGCGAATCCTGCTCGTTGGTCTTCAAGAAGTGCTTCTGGGAATCAGAGAGCAGGGCCTCGAGTTCCTGCGCCAGTTCCTGCGCTTCCTCGCCCCTCTGGCCCTTCTCGATCGCGTTCAGGGCCTTCTCAAAGCGGGGAAGCCGCTCGCGCAGTTTCTCCACCTGGGTGGGCTGGAGCCGAAGCCGGGGCTGTTTCTCCAGCCGGAACAGGATGGCCCGGATCACGGCCTCCAGGGGGATGTAGGTGTGGAGCGGAGGGCCCGTCTTGGAGATCTGCGGCGAGGGTGCGGCCGAAACGGGCCCTTGAACCGTCTCGAATCGGGAGGTGAAGGGCTGTCCGGAGGTCCGGGCCTGAAGGAAGCGACCGAACTCGGCGGCGATCGGATCCTCTCCGGGCGTGAACTCCAGCGACAAGACCGGATCCGCCTTGTGACTCAGGACATGCTCGATCTGGTCGGCCCGCAGGATCCGGGCCACCCGGATCTGGATCTCCGGCTGCCGCTCATCCTTGATCCCACTGAAGAGATTGTTCAGGACCTCCTGGATGCCGGGGGCCAGCAGGGCCAGTTGGGCCACCTGGTCCTCGTTCAGACGCAGGTCCTTGCGGGATTCCAGGTGCATCACGATGCCCCGGATGGCAAGCAGGAGCTCCAGCTCGGCCTCCCCTGGAATGACGGCAGGCCCCTCCCGGGCATCCTCCAACGGAGCCGTCAGGGAATGCAGGCGGAAGGCATAGACCTCGCCCGCCCGCCGAGCCGACAAGAGCGCGATGAACTGCCGGATCACCTCGTCCTCGTCCACCTCGATCTTGTTCAGACGGTTGGCCTGAACCACCTGCAGCAGCCGCTGCTGCTGGCTCTCGGTGAGAATCGAACGGACCTGGGCGTCCACCACGGGCAGGAGGTTCTGCCCGATCACGCCGGTCTTCAGATCGAAGATATCCCGGAAGAGCGGCTGCATTGGCAGCATCATCGAGGCCTGCTCGGCCGTCAGGCGGACCTCCGGCTCCTGCTCGATCAACAACATCCCCAGGACCAGATCGCGGATCCGCATCTGGTCCAGGCTCTTGCGAACCGGGGACTGGACGGACGGAGACTGGTCCAGGGCGACCCCGGCGCGACGGCGCATGGTCTTGTCCAGCAGAGCCAGCTTCTCGAGGGCGGCGTCCGGCTTCGAGGCCAGCTCACCCCGTTGCGAAAGAGCGGCCAGGTGGGCCAGTTGCTCGACGCGCAGGGTGCGGACCAGGTAGTCCCGCAGCATGGGTCCGAAGCGGTCGGGGGCCGGTTCGCCCTGGGCCTCCACCCCCCAGGTCAAGGCCTGGCGGAAGAGCGGGACGACGGGGACCAGACGCGCTGCCTGGGGCTGGTCCAGCAGGAGTTCCGGGGCGCCTTCCAGGCGGGAGAGCCCGTCCACCAGTTCGGGGAGCGCCAGATCGTGGATCCGGCCTTGAGCGGGAAGGGCACCGGTCCGGGCCAGGCGCGGCAGCAGCCGGACCTCCCGTCCGGTTCCCCAAAGCAGGAGGCCCTGGCCGACCACCAGGGCCACAAGCCCCACGATCAGCACCCGGTGGACAAGGCAACGGTCGACAAGAACCTGGAAGCTCATGGTTTCTGAAGAGTTCTCCTGGCCGTCTTGCGGCCCTCCTGACCCTGCAGGCGGAACACGGCCATGCGAGACCACGCCGGGTCCCGGTCGTCCAGACGTTGCCGGCCCAGAAGGCCGTCATGGACGGGTTCGTCGGTGTGCAGCACCGGGTCGCCCAGTTGTTTGCGGAAATGCTCGAGCAAGGCGAAGTACAGTCGCTCTCCCCCGTCCTTGTCCAGATAGTAGCATCCCCTCTCATGCAGGATCAGCAGACGGTAGCCGTCCTGGACCAGGGCGTCCAGATCCTCTTCGCGATAGGGTTCAGGACGCGTGGGTTCGCGATTGAGGGCCTCCAGGTGCGCGACGAAGGAGTTGCCGGGGTCTTCGAACTTGCCGGCCAGCCAGGCCTGATGACCGGGCGGATAACCCGGTGGCACGCCGCCCTGGGCAAACGATCCCAGGACCCTCTGCCCGTGGACGGTCTGGTTGAACTCCAGATAGTCGCCGGTTCGATAGGGGACCTCGATCAAGCCGAAGGGCGGTCGATCTCCCAACAGGTAATAGTAGGGAGCGATGCCCAGGCGCACGGTGGGGAACGGCAGGATCCGGGCCACCTCCATCTGGACCCACATGCCGGTCGCGGCCAGGCACGCGATCAGCAGACCCAGGCCCGGACGCCGGCCCGCCAGATCGTTCAGCCTCAGACAGACCAGGACGGCCAGGGCCAGATAGACCAGGACCTCCAGGCGCCCCGGCGCAAAGAGCCTGGAGAAGAGGGGAACCCAGCGATAGAAGAGCAGATACGGCATGGGGATCCCGGCCAGGTAGACCCGAGAGCTCTCGCCGAGACTCAGCAAGGGCCCGAAACTCAGGACCAGGAACCCCAGGAAGGTGGCCAGCCAGAGCCAGGGGACCCGACGTGACACGCCCCAGGGAACGAAGACCAGCACCAGCATGGCCAACGGCAGGGCATGGGGCAGAAGCGGGTTCCAGAGGGCATCCAGGGGGAGCGACTCCCGCAGGAATCGCCGCTGCGACCCGGCCAGGAGGTTCTCGGGGCGGATGGTCCCCTGAGGGGCCGTCATCTCCTCCAGCGCCGGGAAGGCGGTTCCATAGGGCGCCACCTCCAGGACGTTGGGGCCAAAGGCCTCCTCCAGGTAGAACATGCCGAAAGGCGCGCTGAACAGGATCCCGATCGCAGCGATCCCCAGCATCCTCACCAGAACCCCGGGGGCGTGGGGCTGGCGTCGACCTGACCAGACATGCCAGATCAGGAACAGCAGGCAGAAGAGCCCCAGGAAGACCCCGTAGTAGAAGTAGAAGGCCGCCGCGACCCCCAGGAAGAGACCGGCCAGCAGGGTCGGCCGTCCTCCCCCGTGACGCCACGAACGGTACAGGAACAGGATGAACAGGGGGATCGCGAAAGCGACGGCCTGCCTCATCCTCCCATTGGAGATCTCGAAGACGAAATAGGGGTTCACCCCGAAGAGCATCCCCCCCAACCAACTGCCGACGTGGGCTCCCCAGATCCGCGAGAGGAACCACCAGCAGGCCAGACAATTCGAAAGCAGGATCAGCCCGACTTTGAGATTGTGGTAGCCAGGTGCTCCGAAGACGGACTCCAGGGGCCAGGACAGGACCTGCAGGTCCAGCAGATTCCCGAACTCAGGGTAGGAGCCGGAGACCAGGGCGACGTACAGCGCTCCCAGGGGGCCAGAGCCCAGCCAGGCCCCGGCGATCAGTTGCTTCATCCACCAGTAGCGCCAGAGCCAGCCCTCGATCTCGCCGCCCCCGATCCAGCTTCCCTCGGGCGCCAGCGCCAGGCTGCGGACGGCCAGCAGCACGACGCCCAGGTACAGCCCTCCCCCCCAGACCCAGAGCAGGACGGAGCGTGAAGGGGCGACGGACCCCTCTGGGGGGAAGGTCGCATCCTGCCAGTCCTCCACGAGGTTCCCCCAGGTCTTCCGGGTCCGGGCTTCGCGAGACGACACTACCCTGGCCACCGCCATCCGTGCTATATACTGGGGACGCGGAGCTCCCGTCGAGTGCTCGCCCCGAACCAACAATCTAGCATGAAAAGACCTGCCACCCCAACATGGGACGCGCTTGTCGCCCTGGCGCTCTACAGCGTCGGGGTGATGGCCTTCCTGGGACCGGCCCTCTTCGCGGGCGGGGCCCTGGTCCTGGGGCATTCCGAATCCGACGTCTGGAAGCACCTCTGGGGAGCCTGGTGGATGGGCCAGGAGCTGGGCGCAGGTCGCTTCCCCGACTGGACCGACCTGCAGAACTTTCCGGCCGGCGGCCGGCTGTACGTGATCGACCCGCTCAACGCCATCCTGGCCGCGCTCCTGGCCCCCGTGTCAGGCCTGGTCCAGGCCTACAACCTGGTCCTGGCCTTCCAGATGCTCTCCGCGGCCCTGGCCGCCTGGGCCCTGGCCCGCTGGCTGCTCGGGGATGCCCGCGCGGCCCTGGTGGCCGGCGCCGCCTACGGCTTCTGCCCCTTCCTGTTGACCTCGGGCATCGCCAGCGGGATCGCCGAGACCTCCAATCTGGCCTGGATTCCGTTGGCGGTCCTGGGGCTCCTGATGGGGCTTTCGGGGGTCCGCGGCCCCCGGCCGATCCTCCTGGGAGGAGCCGGCCTGGCCCTGGCCGCCCTGGGTTCCTGGTACTATGGCATGGCCGCCCTGGTCTTCACGATCATGCTGGCCGCCTGGACGGCCCGTCACGCAGCCCCACCGACCCCGGCGGCCCCCCGAGCCACCTGGCGCAGCCCGATCCTGGCCTGCCTGCTGGGGTCGATCCTGGTCCTCCCCGTCGCCATCCTCTTCCTCGGCACCCTCCAAGGCGACGAGTCCCTGCTGGCCCGCATCGAGGTGACCGGACGGATGGACGTCTCCAGCCTGGACTTCCTGCACCGGCGCGGTGACTTCAAGAATGACGCGGATCTGGCCGGCTACGTCGTGCCGGGGAAGGCCAGGCTCTCGGTGGCCGAGGACGTCGACCGCCGCCTGAAGTCGGTCTACTGCGGCGGACTGGTGCTGATCCTGGCCCTGGCCGGCCTGTGGAAGGGGCGCCCTTGGACCGTCTTCTGGGCCCTCGCCGGACTGGGCATGGGGCTCTTGTCGGTGGGCCCGTTCCTGTACGTCTCTCCGGGACAGGGCCTCCCCGGCCCCTGGAACCCGGCCTGGGCCGTGGCCTTCTACGCCGTACCGGGCTTCCGGATGGTCGCCATCGCCGATCGATTGTCGGTCGTCGTCCAGCTCTGCGTGGCCCTGCTGGCTGCGGCCGGCCTGGCCCGACTGCTCCCCGACGGGCGCAAGGGCACTCTCCTGGCCTGCCTGGCAGCCGTCCTGGTGTTGGCGGAGGTCGCCCTGATTTCCCCGGTCCCCTGGCCAACGCCCACCGCTCCGGCCACCCTCCCGCCGCAGGTGCTCGCCCTGGCCCAGGAACCCGGCCCACGCGGCTTGATCCCCCTCCCCCTCAACCGGACCAACACCACCCTGCAACCGGGCGAGTACTACTACTGGCAGATCCACCACGGCAAACCGATGCCGATCGCCCTCACCACGCGATTCCCTCAACCCATGATGGACAACCGGCTGGTCGGGACCCTGTACCTCTGTGAAGATCCGAACTACGGCCATCCCCCGCCGGCCGCGGTCCTGCGTCCGGGGCTGACCGAACTGCAGCGGGATGGTTTCGGGTGGTTCCTGGTCAACGCCGACCAGATGCACGCCCGAACAGCCCGAAAAGTCGAAGCCGTCCTGTCGGGACTGCTGCCCCCTCCCCTCCGCTTCCCCGGTGGAGCCCTCCTCTATCGTATCCCTGAACCCGGGAAGGGCTGAGGCGCGTGCCATCCCCGATCCGCAAAGACCGGCAAGCCCCGGGACGGCAAATCGGCGCAGACCGGCGGGCTACTCGGCGGAGGTGGGGTTCCCCTCTTCGGGAAGCACGGGGCGGCTGTCCAGCAGGATGTGGAGGAACTCCTCCATCATCTCGCGATAGCGGGGGTCCCCCAGGATCGTGCGGGTGATCTTGGCCTGCATCTGGGGATAGCCGGGCTTGCGGGCGATCTCCTGTCCGAATTCCTGTTCCAAAGCCGAGTCGACCAGGCGGGAGGTGGCATCAGGAACGAAGCTCTGACCCGCGGGGTCCATCTTGAGGATCTCCGAGCGCGCCGAAGCCAGGAACTTCTCCTGCGGGGTCGTCGGAAGCTGGCGTGCCTGCGGACTGGGTGTGTACACGTCGTGGGCCGCCTCGGACGCAGAGGTCTTCTCCACGCCCGACTGCCTGAGCAGCTTCTTCTGCTGATGGAACCACTCCTCGCTCAGAGGGGGGGGACCAACCGGCCTCAACGGATCCAAGGGTTCACCCACTTCCTGTCGGAACGCGTCCTCGGCCCTCGCACCGCACCGTGCCCGGGACCGGAGTCACGACCTGTTTATCACGCCGCCCGCCGAAAAGTAAACCCGTCCGCTCCCCAGGAGAGGGCCTCCCGAATGCCGAAACCACGGGCCTGGAAGCGGACTGCGGAGCGCCGGCTTCCGGACAGGCTGTTTACATCCTGTCAACGAGATTCGAACTTCGGCAGCACCTGTTCACACTTTTGTAACAGACCGACAACGAAACAGAAACAGCCCTCGGATAGCATGAACATCGGGAAGAAACCGTAAATTCCGCCGCATTTCGGCCACTCCGAAGAGCGGAACCTGGGAGGAGAGTCAGCCGATGAAGCCGGTCAAGCTCGTCGACACCACGCTGCTCGAGAAGGCCCTTGATGCCGCAGCCCTGCGCCAACAGGTCATCTCCAACAACATCGCCAACATCAACACCCCTGGCTACGACTCCCAGAGGGTGGTCTTCGAAAGCCACCTGAAGGAAGTCATGGCCCTGGAGAAGGGTGAAGACGACGGATGGAACGTGGCGAGCACGGCCGTCGACCCTGAATTCCAGCTCAACTCCAGCGGCGGCTTCGACGCTCAGTCCCTGCGCCCCACCATCGAATCGCAGGGTGGGCCCTTGGACATCAACCAAGAGATGGGCAACCTGGCCAAGAACCAGATCATGTACAACGCCTTGGCCGGCAAGATCTCCGGCGTCTACGGCACCCTGAAATACATCATCGACAACTCCGGCCGCTAGAAGGCCAGACACCTGGGTAGGAGGCGTCCCCAATGAAGTTCTTCAGCACCTTCGACGTGGCAGCCAGTGGAATGAGCGCCCAGCGCAAGCAGATGGACCTCATCTCCACCAACATCGCCAACGTCAACACGACCGAGACGGCCGACGGCACCCCCTTCCGCCGGATGGTGGCCGTGGTGAGCCAGAAGCAGATGGGAGACTGGAACGACGAGTTCCGCGCCGTCTCCTTCGACAACGAGGGTGCCGGAACCGCCACCGGCGTCGAAGTGACCGGGGTCCAGCAGGACAACTCGGACTTCCGCTGGGTCTACGACCCCTCCAACCCCAAGGCTCAGAAGGACGGGCCCCACGCAGGCTACGTGGCGATGCCCAACGTCAACATCATCTCCGAGATGACCAACATGATGATGGCCACTCGCGCCTTCGAAGCCAACGCCACCGTGGTCGAATCGGCCAAGTCGATGGCGATGAAGGCCCTGGACATCGGCAAAGGGCACTAGCACATAGGACAGACGGTTCTGGCAGGTTGCCGGACGTTCAGGTAAGATTGAAGGCACCGGGCAGCGGTCCGGGAAATCCGAGGAGGTCTCCATGCAGAGTCCGTTCGCACCGATTCAGGGTCTGACGGGAACGGGGGGCATCAGCCCCGTCGCAACCCCGACGATCTCCACCTCCATCACGGCAGCCCCTTCCGCCGAGAACGCCCGCTCGTTCTCGAACATGCTTGGGGATGCCCTGAGCAACGTGAACACCACGATGGAAGCGGCCAGGGCCACCACCGATGGGCTGTTGGGCGGCACGATGGAGAATCTCCACGAGATGTCCATTGCGGGCGCAAAGTCCGAGGTGATGCTGCACCTGACCACGCAGATCGCCTCCAAGCTGGCATCTGCGACCACCACTCTCTTCCAGATGCAGCTCTAGGCACCGGCACAACAAGATCAGCCGGGCCTCGTCCAGACCAACAAGGTAGGCGCCGATGCAAGGGCCACCGCGATGGTGCGGGAAGCTACGGCAGACGGTAGGAAGGAGTCGAATCTATGGCCACCGGTATCCAGACGGGGATGCGAACCGGCAGCGGTCCGCTCGCCACAGGAAGAGGCCCCCTGGGCAAACCACCGGGCGGAGGCGGCGGCCTCGGCAAGTTCGGAGCCATGTGGTCCGGACTGAACCCGAAGGTCCGGGTCTTGATCATCTGCGCCATTGGGCTCCTGATTGCAGGCGGCGCCGTCTTCGGGATGGTCAGCTCCGCCAACCAGCCTGTGGAGCTCTACGCCACCAAGCTCGGTACGGATGACGTCAAGGATGTCTCCATCAAACTGCAGGAGTGGAACATCCCGCACACGGTCTCCGTGACCCAGGACAACGTGATGATCTCGCCCCACCTGAAGGTCACGGCCCAGGCCCGCCTGGCCTCCCACGGCCTTCCTCGCCACGCCATCATGACGGCGGCCAACGCTCCCCAGAGCAGCGGCATGAACATGATGACCGAGCGCGAAAAGGACGACCAGCGCAAGCGCATCCTGGAAGGTGAACTCACCGAGTCGATGCGCCAGATGGCCGGCGTGGCTGACGCCTACGTCCGCCTGGGCCTGTCCCAGAAGAGCATCTTCTCGGACAACCAGGAAGGCGCCAAGGCGGCCGTGATGCTAAAGATGAAGCCCGGCTCGCAACTGAACCGGGACCAGATCACCGGCATCGTCCACCTGGTTGCCTACTCGGTGCCCGACTTGAAGCCTGAAAGCGTCAAGATCGTCGACACCAACGGCCGCGACCTCACCGCCGGCCTGCCGCTCAACGGCGCCGTCGGGATGGCCCCCACCGGTCAGTTGGAGTACAAGAGCAACCTCGAGAAGGAGCTGCGCAACAAGGTCGAGCAGCAGCTCGCCACGGTGCTGGGCAGCCAGCGCTTCGCCGCCCAGGTGACTGCCGAGGTCGACTTCTCCCAGATCGAGACCTCCCGCGAAGTGGTCGGTGGACCCTCCGACCAGGGCAAGGTGAAGGTCGGTGGCCAGGTCCGGACCGAGCAGTACAACAAGCCCACCACCGAAGACTCCGACAACGGCGCCGTGCAGATGTCCTCGGGCAACCAGGCCTCGGGCAAGGGCAACTACGTCAAGTCCGAGTCCTCCGAGAAGTATGAAGTCAACAAGACCATCTCTCGCACCGTGGACACCTCCCCGCGCATCCAGCGCCTGACCGTCTCGGTGGCCGTGGACAACCTCAAGGACGACCAGGTGGCTGCCATCGCCGGGCTGGTGAAGGACGCCATCGGCATCAACGAGAGCCGCGGCGACTCCATCTCGGTCAAGAGCGTTCCCTTCGCCCAGGCTTCCCTGGACAACATCTACAGTGAGATGGCCCAGGGAATGGCCAACGGCACTGCCCCCACCGCCCCCGCCGCCTACGGTGGGATGGACCCGCGCGCGATGGCCGCCCTGGCCTTCGTCCCCGCAGTCATCCTGCTGGCCCTGATCGCGGTCTTCGTCACCCGCCAGCGCCAGGTGCAGGCCAGCCAGTCCCAACTGGTCCTGGGCTCCACCTCCGGTTCCACCTCCTCGGACATCGCCGACCTGCTCAACGAGAAGTCGGGCAAGTCCAAGATGATGGGTGAGACCCGCGTCAACACCAGCGACCAGCTCGAGAAGCTCGCCAAGGAACGCCCCACGAAGGTGGCCGAGCTCCTCAAGAGCACCTGGCTCAACGGAGAACGCTGAGCGATGCTCTGCCCCTCGGGGTGCACCTGAATGAAAGCGCCTCGGGGCTATGCCCCGAGGCGTTTTCATCCTCCCCTGGAAAAAGGTTCCGCCACCAGCACGGATGAGCTAGAATCAGGCCAGCAATCCCACGGCCCGACAAGGCCAGCCAAGGAGTGAGCACCATCTCTTCGGTCAACCTCCCCCCCAAACAGAAGACGGCGATCCTGCTGATGTCGCTGCCTCCAGAGCTCTCGGCCCAGGTCTTCAAGGAACTGGGACCCGAAGAGGTCCAGGCCATCACCATGGAGATCTCCAAGCTGCCCCAGATCTCTCCCGAGGCCCGGGCCCAGGTCATCCAGGAGTTCCTCGAACAGACCAACCATCCCGGGATGCGCGAAGCCCTGGGCGGTGGCAGCCCGCTGAGCGGCTCGGTCATGACCGAACCCGGCGGAGGGTCCTCCCATTCGATGGCCCCGACCTTCCCCGGTGGCGGCGGCGGAGCCAAGCGCCCCCTGGACTTCATGCGCCGGGTGGACCCGCGCCAGCTCCTGCAGTTGATCCGCCGGGAGCACCCCCAGACGATCGCCGTGGTCCTGTCCTACCTCCAGCCCAGCCAGGCCTCGACGGTGCTCGGCGATTTGACCCCGCAGGTCCAGACCGAGGTGGCCCGACGCCTGGCCGAGTTGCGGAAGGTCTCGCCCGAGATCCTCGCCGAGCTGGAAAAAGTCTTGGAAATCCGGCTGCACCAGGCCCTGGAAGAGGGTGCCTACAGCCACACCGACGGCAAGGAGACCCTGCTGGAGATCCTCAACCAGGCCGATCGGAACACCGAGGAACGGGTCCTGACCGGGCTGACCCAGAAGAGCCCGCACCTGGCCTCCGACATCAAGACCAAGCTGTGCGACTTCGAAGACCTCAACAACATCGACGACTCGTCCTTGCAGCAGGTCCTGCGCCTGACCGACTTCCGGGACCTGGTCCTGGCCCTGAAGGGAGCCAACCGCGAGCTGGCCGAGCGCATCTACCGCTTCCTGTCCCCCGAAGTGGCCCGCGCCCTGCGCGAGGACGTCGAGAGCCTGGGTCAGGTGCCCTGGGAAGAGATCAAGCAGGCCCAGCAGCAGATCCGGAACATCCTGCGCGGGCTGGTGACCCTCGGCAAGATCAAGTTCAAGTAGCCTCGGGATTCATCGAGAGGGCAAGGTGAACCAAAACTGTCACTGATCAAAGGCAAGAAAGGCGATGTGCGCCCGGGGGCTCCGGCCCCGAAGCGCTCGGCACTCATCAAGGCCTATGGCCTGGATGAGCCGGTCCTGGCGGATTCTCCTTTC
>DCTU01000019.1:4594-5233 GCA_002329445.1 bacterium UBP9_UBA1432 | reverse complement strand
GCGCTCCCACGTGATGGTCCTCGGCCTGGGCGGGGTGGGCTCGTGGGCTGCCGAGGCCCTGGCCCGCTGCGGCGTGGGTCGGCTGAGCCTGGTCGACTTCGACCGGGTCTGCTCCAGCAACACCAACCGCCAGTTGCCGGCGCTGCAGAGCACCCTGGGGCGGCCCAAATGCCAGGTCATGGCCGAGAGGCTGGCCCAAGTGAACCCCCAGGCCCGAGTGGAGGGCCTGGAGAGGGCCTACAGCGCCCAGACCAGCGCTGAACTGCTGACCAGGCGTCCCGACTTCGTCCTGGACGCCATCGACCAGATCACCGCCAAGTGCCACCTGCTGGCCACCTGTCGCCAGAGCGGGATCCCCGTGGTGACCAGCACAGGCGCNNNGACCCCCTGGCCCTGGCCGTGCGCAAGATCCTGCGCGTGAAGTATGGCTTCCCTCCCAAGAAGGCCTTCGGCATCCCGGCGGTCTTCTCGGAGGAGGAGCCGGTGATCCCTCGCCCCCCAAGGGACGAGAACCGCCAAGAGCCCGCCCTTCATCCGGGTCTGGAGGAGGAGGAGGAACGGGTCCGCGTCGTCTACGGCACGGCCTGCTTCGTGACCGGGGCCTTCGGGTTGATGGCGGCCAGCCTGGTGGTGAGGGGG
>DCTU01000019.1:0-4537 GCA_002329445.1 bacterium UBP9_UBA1432 | reverse complement strand
CGTCCATGGCCTGCTGTTCCTCCTGGCTCAGGCGCGCCAGGCTCTGCGCGAAGCGCTCCTGAAGCGGCCTGGGGGCCTCCGCCAGGAGCTTGCGCCCCTGCTCGGTCAGCTCCACCACCAGGCGCCGACCGTCCTGGGGGTGCCGGGAACGGACCACCAGGCTCCGGGCCTCCAGGCGGTCCAGGATTCCCGTGACCGTGGGAGGGCTCAACGCCACGGCCGAGGCGATCATCCCCGGCGAAGAGGGACCGCTGGCGATGTGGCGCAGGCAGATCAATTGCGGGGTGGTCAGGTTGCAGCGTGCGGCCAGATGGCGGCTGTACAGGTCGATGGCGCGGCTGATCCGTCGCAGGGAATGGAGGATTGACTCCTCGTAGACCGGGTTTCCAGAACTCAACATGTCCCCCTCCGAGATTCGCGTGCTTGCAGGCTTCGGGACATTCGTGAGATTTCTTGCTTTGTCAGGCAAAAATCTCGCGCCGAAGACCTGAGCTTCAAAACCTACCTGTTCTCATGATTCCCGTCAACGCCCATTTTCTCCCTGGGGGGCGGCGGTCCCAGCACCTGGTGGAGCGTACAGGGGATCATCCCGTTGTACAGCTTGCGCCGTCGGCTGATCGATCGGCGGAAGTGACGAGCGAAATCCGGGTGGGACGAGAGGACGTACACCGACCAGGTGGGAAGATCGGCGACCACCCGACCCAGGGTGGCGTACAGATCTTCCGCCTGTCGACGCTCCAACATCCTCTCGCCGTAGGGGGGATTGGTCACCAGGACCCCGTACTCGCGGTCTTCGTGAAAATCTGCGATGTCCTGACGCTGGAAATGGATGCCCCGCCCCTCCAGGCCAGACTGGCGCAGATGGATCCGGGCCAGGGCCAGCACCTCCGGGTCGACGTCCGAGCCCAGGATCTGCAAGGTGGTCTCGCGGTCGAAGGCCTCGTCCGCCTCACGACGAGCTTCCTGCCAGGCCTTGCGCCCGACCAGCGGCCAGCTCTCGGCGGCAAAGGCCCTCTGCAACCCGGGCGCGCGCCTCAAGGCGATCATGGCCGCCTCGATGGGGATGGTCCCCGAGCCGCAGAACGGGTCCACCAGGGGGCGATCCGCCCGCCAGTAGGACAGAAGGACCAACGCGGCGGCCAGGGTCTCGCGCAGGGGAGCGGGGGCGTTCATGGTGTGGTAGCCGCGCCGATGCAACCCCGAGCCGCTGGTGTCCAGCATCAGGGCGCAGCGATCGCGAACCAGGAAGGCCCGGATCGGAAAGGTGGGACCCGTCTCCTCCAACCACGCGGTCTGATAGCGCTGCTGCAGGCACTCCACCACCGCCTTCTTGACCGTGCGCTGCACCGCCGGCAGGCTGGTCAGGAGCGAGGCGTGGACGTGGGCGTCCACGGGGAAGCGGGCCTCCCGAGGGAGGACCTCGGCCCAAGGCAGGGCCTTGGTCCCCTGGAAAAGCTCTTCAAAGGTGGCCGCAGGGAACTCGCCCAGCCTCAACCACACCCGATCAGCGGCGCGCAGCCACATGTTGGCGCGACACAGCTCCTCGGGGCCTCCTTGGAAGTGGACCTGCCCGTTCTCGGCTCGGGCGTCCGAAATCCCCAGGTTGGTGAGTTCCCTGGACACGACGGCCTCCAGGCCCAGGGCACAGGTGGCGACAAGATGCAGGCTCAAAGGTGGGGCATGACCTCCGCAGCAAAGCGTTCCAGGGAATGGCCTTCCACCGCGTCCGGGAAGTAGACGTGAACGTATTCGATCCGTCCCTGGTCGCGGAAGCGGAGCAGTTTTTCGACCATGGGGCCGGCTTCGCCGATGAAGGCCGTCCGGAGCCAACCCTCGACGTCTTGTTCGGATCGCCCCTGGTCCCTCATCAAGGCGTGGACCTCCTGGCGCGAACCGAACATCACGTTGATGCTGGCGCTGCGGCGAAGGCTGGCGGGATCCCGACCCAGCTCCCGGCAGTGCTGGTCCAGGACCAGGTTCTTGTGCAGGATGACCTCCAGGGGCCCTCCGTAGTTGGACCAGTCGGCGTGCCGGGCCACCACCCGCAGGGTCAACTGCTCTCCCCCGCCCCCCACCCAGATGGGGGGATGGGGCTTGTGCACCGGCTTGGGATGGTTGATGGCCCCGGCCAGCTCGACCTCCTGGCCCCGGAAGTCCCGGGCCCGCCCCTTGCCGATCTTGTAGAAGCGCCCCTCGAACTGGAAATGGTCCTCGGTCCACATCCCCCGGATGACGCTCAGGGCCTCCTCCAGCTTGCGGATCCGCAGGGCCGGGCGCTCGAACTCAAAGCCGTAGGCCACCGTCTCGTGCTCGTACCAGCCCGCCCCCAGCCCGAAGTCCAGGCGCCCGTTGGAGATCACGTCCAGGGTCGTGGCCATCTTGGCCAGCACCGCGGGGTTCCGGTAGATGTTGCAGCCGACCATCTGGCCGATGCGAATGGTTGAGGTGGCCTCAGCCAGGGCCGCGCATGAGGTCCAGCACTCGAAGGTGGGCTCGAGGCGGGCCTCGGGGATGGTGTGGAAGTGGTCGTACAGCCACAAGCCGTCGTAGCCGGCCTCCTCCAGGCGCAGGGCCACGTCGCGCATGGCCAGGTACTGGGAATGTCCCGGCTCGACCCGGGTCAGATCCAACCGCCAGCCCTGGGGAACGAACGCACCGAACTTCATGGGCCACCTCCGCCGGCCAGGGGACTTCGAAGCCTCGTCCCCGGGCCCTTCCCAGAGGGCCCGAGTCTGCCTTGTGAGGAGATGCTCTCCAATCGGAGAAACCCGATCCATGCGAGAGCTTCTGGTCGCCCTTCTGGTGCTGTCCTCCCTGGCGGTGCTCCTGGTCGTGGGGGCCTGGTTCGCCTTCCTGCAGGACCCGGACCGTTGCGGCCTGGCCCACGCTCGGAGGGTCCTGGACGGAGATCCGGGAGGTCCTGCTCGACCCCTCCGAGGAGGGTCGCCGCCTTCGCCAGAGCGACCCCTTCTGCGGGATCCTGACCCCCCAGGAACGCTGGGAGTTCTACCGTGCATCGCCTTGAGTTGGAGCACGTGCTGCGAGCGGCTGGAGCCCTGGCGGACGAGCCGGTCCTGGTGGTGGTCGGCAGCCAGGCCATCCTTGGTGCCTGGCCTGATGCCCCCGACGACCTGACCGTTTCCCTGGAGGTGGACCTCTATCCCGAGGAAGCCCCCGAGAAGGCCATCCTCATCGACGGGTCCATCGGTGAGAAGTCGATGTTCCACGAGACCTTCGGCTACTACGCCCACGGGGTCGGCCCCGAGACGGCGACCTTGCCAGCGGGCTGGCGTCAGCGCGCGGTGGTCATCGAGAACGAGAACACCCGCGGGGTGCGAGGGGTGTGCCCTGGCCTGGCAGACCTGGCCATCAGCAAGTTGGCGGCCGGACGCCCCAAGGACCTCGACTTCGTGCGGGGCATGATGCGCCGTGGCAAGGTGCGCTCAGCCGACCTGGCGCTCCTGTCGCGGGAGCTTGCCCCCGAGTCCAGGGCCCTGGTCGAGGCTCGACTTCGCGCCCTGGATGGCGGGGGAGAGTAGAAACCCGACTAAGGGGGGGGAGTCCGCCAGCCAGACGTTGTAGCAGTGGCTCTTCCCCCTTGGCCGCGCTTCCAATGAGCCACCCGGCGCGCCAGGTTCAAGACCTCCCGGGGAAATTCGTCCCCGTCCCAAGCCAGCATTCGAAGGGCCTCCTCTGCCCTCTACGAGGCGACTCTGGGGTCGCAGGCCAAGCCAGGCACGCTTGCCGGAAAGACACGCAAGGAGCCGGTCCTCTGCTCCCTCCCCCATTTCCCAAGACTCCGCGGGTCAGTTCAGGCGGCCATCGTGATCGAGCAGCATTGACAAGATTCCGGCCAGGGAGATCGAGTAGCAATAGATGGGGGTATCCGCCTCGATCCCACATCAGCATCCTCCCGGGGGGAGGGGCCCTTGCGCATCCGGGGCCGCCCCATCTCCGGCGGCTCCTTCCGCCAAGCCATCTGGCACTGCTCCGGAAGCATACACATGGCTGCCGAAAAGTCACGGAAGAGCCGGAGGCGAACCTCTTCGCGGCGGAGTTGCTGATGCCGGAGCCCCTGTTCAGGCCCCGGTGTCAGGCGGAGGAGCCGAGTTTCGCCCTGGTCGAACACCTGGCCGACGAATTCCAGACCTCGCTGACGGCCACGGCGCTCCGCTACGTGGAACAGGGGCCCTATGACTGCTGTGCGGTCTGGTCGCAGAACGGCCATGTCCGTTGGATCTCGACCTCAGAGTCGTTCCGCTGGAAGGTGCGGGAAGGGCGCCTGGGACCCAGGACCTACGCCCTGGATTTCGCGGAAAGCCCGGACAAGGCAACCCTGCTTCGGAAGGAAGTCGCCGCGCTGCAGTGGCTCGAAAGCGATCGGGGCGTGGCCCGGGTTCGAGAGCAGTCGCGCCCCATCGGGGCAGAGGGGGTGCTGACCCTGCTCTGGGTCGAGGCGGACCCCGGCGGGGAGTGGTGGGGGGAAGAGCAGGACGAACCGGACCCGGAGCGTTTCACCCCTGACGGTCGGCGCAGG
>DCTU01000390.1:6887-9930 GCA_002329445.1 bacterium UBP9_UBA1432 | reverse complement strand
CCGGAGCGCTTCGTCCAGCAGGTGCACTCGCTGGCCGGTTCCTTCAATCGCCTCTACGCCCGGGTCAGCCACGACCACGACTTCCTGCGCCAGACCCTGGAGCCGGCGGCCCGCACCGATGAATTCGTCTCGCGGATGCTGGCCTGCCTGCCCGAGGATCCTCCCGGGCGGCCCGAGCTCTTCCTGACCCGCAACGACTTCATGCCTTTGCAGACGCCGGAGGGGCCCTCGCCTCGCCAGGTGGAGATCAACATGATCGCGGCCTCGCTGGGCCCGGCCTCGCAGAAGGTGAACGATCTGCAGCGCTTCCTGTATCGGGAGGAGGATCTGGGGAAGCGGATTCTGCCGACCCGCCCCGGCGACGAGCAGATCCGGGTGCTGGTCCAGGCCTGGAAGCTGTTCGGAGACCCGCAGGCCAGGATCCTCTTCGTGTTGCCGCCCGGCGAGAAGGGGGTCTTCGACCAGCTCACCCTGGCCAGCGCCCTGGTCCTGGAGCACGGGGTCCCCATGCTGCGCTGCACCATGGAGGAGCTGGGCCGCGAGGGCGAGATTCGGGGTGGGGACCTCTGGTTCCGCGGCCGTCGGGTGGCCATGGGCTACTTCCGGGGAGGCTACGCTCCCGCTCACTACGAGGGCGAGGCCAGTTGGAATGCCCGTCGCCTGCTGGAGGCCTCCACGGCCATCTCGGTCCCCTCCATCCCGGCCCAACTGGCGAACATGAAGATGGTCCAGGGGCGGCTGACCTCGGCGGAGATCCTGCGCCGATACCTGCCGGATTCGGAGGCCGAAGCCGTGGCAGCGACCTTCGTGGCCATGGCCTCCCCCTCCGAGGAGGTCACCTGGAACGGGCGGCGTGCGCCGGCCCGGGACCTGGCCCTGGCCTTCCCGGAAGACTGGGTCCTCAAGCCTCAGCGGGAGGGCGGAGGCAACAACCTGTACGGGCAGGACATGGTCCACCGTCTGGAGGCGATGCGCCCCGCAGAGGATCCGGCCTTCATCTTGATGGAGTACATCCGGCCGGCCGCCTTCCACTCGGTGCGACTGGTCGAGAATGAGCCCGTGGAGGGCTTGTGCCTGACCGAGTTCGGGACCTTCGGGGCCTTCCTCATGGAACCCGGGGGACTGGAACGGCCGCTTGTGGATGAGGACCTGGGCTACCTCTTGCGGACCAAGGACCACCAGAGTCGGGAAGGCCTGGTGATTGGCGGGTACGCGGCCCTGGACGTCCTGGCCCTGGAGGAGTCCACCCGCTGCCCGGGGCCTGGGGAAGGAAATCCGTCCGCCCGCTGATGCGGTCGGCATGACCTGAACCAGGAGATGCGCAGGACCCGACAGATGCCGCAGGACCATGTGCGACCTCAGGCCTCTGAGCCGGCTGGATCGGAGGCGTCCGCCGGCCGTCCCCGGTGGACCTGGCTGTGGTGGCTGGTTCCAGCCGGTGCCATCGCGCTGTGGTATTGGGGACTGGCGACCGTGGCCCAGCAGCGGATCGACACCCTGCAGAACGTCGGCCCCTCGGCCTTCGCGGTCTGCAACCAGATCTTCTGGAACTTCGCCCAGGCGGGAATTTTCGAACAGACCATCCTGTCGGGTTACGTCGACAACTGGGTCTGGTCGGGGCACCGCTCACCCTGGATCTTCGTCGTCGGGTGGCTCTATCACCTGGCGCCAGAACCACTGACCCTCTGCCGGATCCAGATCGCAGCCGTGGCCCTGGGAGGACTGCCGGCCTTCGGCCTGGGTTGGAGGGCCTTCGGCGGGCCGTGGGGGGGGATCGCCGGGCTGGTCATGTACCTGGGTTATCCGCCCCTGGCGGTCCTGGCCCTGAACGACTACCAGGAAATCGTCCTGGGGATCCCCCTGGCCGTGGCCGCCGTCCACCAGGCCTGGCGGGGCAGCGCCTGGGGCTTTGCATTGGCCTGTCTGGCGACGGCCGCCAGTCGAGAGGAGTGGATCCTGGTGGTGCCGTTCCTGGGCCTGCTGGCGCAGGGGGCCTGGCGCGAGCGTCTGGTCTGGGTGGCTCGCGCCCTGGCCGTGGCCCTGGTCTACTTCGGGGTCCTGTGCTGGGTGAGTTTTGACGGCAGGCCCGACCACCACCCCGAGCTGGCACGACCCGGCCCCTCGCTGCCGAGCTCCTGGGGTCAGGCCCTGGAGCGCGCCCGGACGGTCCTGGCGCCGGTTTCCTATCCCTCCGAGGTCCGAGCCGACCGGGCCTGGAAGCAGACCTGGCTTGGCTCGCGGCAGATCACTCGAAGCCGGCACGAGCTGATCCACTTCTACCTGGATTTGGGGGCGCCCATCCACCTGGTTTCGGTCTTCGCACCCTCCGCCCTGATCCCCGCGCTCGGGGCCCTGGCGGTCCACCTGACGGCTCCCAGGGACATCGCGATCGACGCGGATTGGGGCGGGACCGTCCACCACATGGCGCCAATCGTCGCGCTGATCGTGCTGGGAGCGATCCTGGGGGCGGGTTGGGGCTACCGCCGCACGCGGGGTCAGAGGAGGCTCTGGATTCCGCTGGGAGTGGTCGCCGCCTTCCTGGTGCTGGCGGTGGGGAGGCCGTGGGAGGTCGGACTGGAGCTGCCCTGGGCCCCTCCTCCGCCTCACGGCTCCACCTGGAGGCTGGCGCCCGAGTGGCACCTGGTCTCCCAGGTCCCGCCGGAGGCTCGCGTTGCGACCGACCAGAGGGCCTCGCTGATCGTCTCTGGCCGTCGGCACTGCTACACCTACGACGACAGTCTGCAGGACAAGGCACCTGGCAGTGGGGTGAGGGGGGATTTTCGGGAGGGGCCGGCAGCCCGCGCCCTTCCGTCACCTGGCAGTCGTCTGAAGGCGGTGGACTACCTGCTGGTCCGCCGGGGGCACCGGGACTGGGTGGCGCGGGTCCAGGGGATGCCAGGATCGATGCTTGTGGGGGAGACCCCCGAGTACCTGCTCTTCCGCCTGCCCTGGGCCGACCCGGTCCCGCCGAAGCACGGCGGGACCGGGGGGAAGGGCTAGTGGCAGCCGCCCTTGTCGGCGGCGGCGGGAGCCACGGCTGACG
>DCTU01000390.1:0-6805 GCA_002329445.1 bacterium UBP9_UBA1432 | reverse complement strand
CCAGTTGGCCGGCGTGGCCACCTTGTGCTGGTCGGTGGTCTGCAGGGCGCGGACCAGCCGCAGGATCTCCTGCATGTTGCGGCCCGTCGAAAGCGGATAGTAGATGATCGCCCGGATGATGCTCTTGTCATCGACGACGAAGACGCAGCGCGAGGTCTCGGTCTGGCTCTCGCCCGGCATGATCATCCCGTAGGCTTCCGCCACCTTGCGGTCCAGGTCGGCGATGATGGGGAACTCGATGCGCACGCCCATCTTCTCCTGGATGTTGCGGACCCAGGCGATGTGCGAGAACACGCTGTCGATGGACAGGCCCAGCAGGTCGCAGTTCAGCTTGCGCAGCTCGGGATAGATCTCCGAGAAACCGATGAATTCGGTGGTGCAGACCGGAGTGAAGTCGGCCGGATGCGAGAACAGGATGAACCAGCGGCCTTTGTAGTCTTCCAGCTTGAGCCGGCCGTGGGTGGTGACGGCATCAAAGTCCGGAGCGGGCTCGCCGATGCGGGGCAAAGTGGCGTTTTCGTGACACATGGAATCGAAGAACCTCCTCGAGGGGCAAGTTGTGAAGGGGATCATTCCCCTTCGGGCAGGAAGCAAACCTCCGCTTCATGGGAACAGTCCGCCTCGGCCGGGTCGATTCCGGCAGGGGCAGGATCGAAGTCCAGGGGGCTCCAAGTTCCAGGGAGAGGGGCCCCTCCCTCCAGGAGACGCTTCTCTGAGTACTTTTGTTCCGGGAGGACACGTCATGTTGGGAAGATTCCGGAAGGTCTTCTCCAGACTGCAGGGCCCTGAGGCCGAGGCGCCGGCGGGACCGGATCCCGGTGGGACNNCCCCGCCGATCCTGGACTTCCGGACTTTCGAAGAGGTCCTGACCTTCCGGACCTCCAGCCTTCTTCCGGTGCACGAGGAGTTTGAGGCCCCCGCCGGACCCGACCATGTCCTGGTCTTGAATCCGCGGACCCGGCGAGTGCTGACCGAGGATCCCCTGGCGGTGGAATACACGGCGGATGTCCGTGGATCCGACGAGGCCCTGGAGTGGCTTCGCGCCCGCTGCGGCATCGAGGTGGTGGCGCGAGGCGGGCAGGAGGAGCGGCGCGCGGTGTCACGGCTCCGCAATCGGATCCGCGTCCGCTCGCGGCATCTTCCGCACTTCCAGGGGATGACGCACGACCTCTCGGAGGAGGGCGTGCGACTGGTCGCCGAGGGGGAACTGGCTCCGGGTACGGCTTTGGAACTGGACGTCCAACTGGACCACGACCGGCTGCCCGACGTCCAGGCCCGGGGCGAAGTCATCTGGACCAGGTCTTTGGAGGAGGGACGGACCTGGTGGCTGGGGGTCCGCCTGGATCAGGTGGAGGACTCCCAGACGCTCAAGGACTACGTCGCCGAGCTCTCCAGCGCCACCGACGACGGGCTGACGCGCAAGAACTTCCTGGACTCCTGACCTCACCGCCCGGAGCCAGCCGCAATCTTCCGCTCCCCATCTGTCCTGACGACGCAGCCCATCGAGGCGCTTCGNNGACAGCCATCGAGCCCCGGGGTACCCCGATCCTGGACGAGGGGCGGGACCGGCGTGGTATAGTGATGTACAATCAACGGTCGGTCTGGAATCTGCCGGACCACCTGCAAGCACACCGACCCCGGAGGGGGGACTCCTGATCCGTCGCCGAGAGATCCTGGGCCACTCGCTTCTGGAGGCGATCCTGGCGAGCTCGCTGGGGCCCTGGGTGGGATGGCCGCCTCGGCTCATCAGATGCAGGCCTGTGACCTGGCCGGCGAGGTGCTCTCCAGGATCGAGGCTCTTCCGTTCGCCAGTCTGCCGGTCGGTCGGACCTTTGACGGCCGGGTGCCGACCGAGGCCCTCCATCCCGGTCAGCCAGGCCAGTTCCCGCCCGCACCCTATCCCTTCGTCCAGAGGCGCTTCGTGGAGGGAAGCCGCGAGCGGGTGGTGGACTACCAGGTCAGTGTGGCCCTGGACCAGGGCCGTGAGCGGGATGGGGCCGTGTCGAGCGACCTGATCCAGGTCACCGTGAGGATCGACTGGCAGACCTTCAGCCCCTGGGGCCGGGCCCACCCTCATCACCTGGAGGTCTCGACCCTGGTGGTGGATCCGTCATGAGAAGGCCTGCCGGAATGAGCGTGGTCGAGCTCCTGATCGCCTCGGGGGTGGGCATGTTGGCCCTGGCCGCCGCCTTCTTCTCATTCTGGCCGGCCCATGACTTCTTCCAGCAGGCCAACCAGACTTCTGCCCTGTACAACCAGGCCCTGGTCGCCCTGGATCGCCTGGCCGTCGAGATCGAGGAGGCCGGCCCCTGGGTGGTGGAGGCCACCTCCTCCAATCCCCCGGTCCTGGCGCTGCCTTCGGCTCGCGACGCCGAAAACGTCTTCCGTCGGACCGAGGATGGCAAGCCGGCCTGGCGCAAGTGGATCCTCTACTATGTCTCGGCCGATTCCTCTGGCCTGGTCCTCCTGCGACGCGAGGTTCCGGGCGTCTTCCCGCCGGATCCCACGCCCTGGATGGTCCCCCAGGCGCTGCTGACCCCGCCCGGAAGTGAGAACCGCGTGGTCTGTCGGAACCTCTCGTTGTTTCGGGTGGTGGCCACGCAGGCCGACTCGGGGGGCCTGACGTGCCAGGTCGAGCTGGTGCTCAGCCAGCAGACCCGCCATCCCGTTGGGGCCTTGGCTCCTTTGACCCACACGGCGCGATTTCAGCGCACCGCGCTGACGAGGAACCTGGAATGAGCCGTCTGCAGCGCCCCCGAGGCTTCATCCTGGTCAGCATGATCATGCTGCTGACCTGTCTCTTCACGGTGCTCTTCGCCTTGCTGACCCTGTCCGAGCAGCGCAGCCGCCTGGTCCATCTCAATACCGAGCGCACGATCCTCGGGGCGGAGGCCCGGGCGGGCCTGAGCGAGGCCACCCACCTGCTGGCAGGGATCCATGACTGGAGCCTGGCGGCCCAGGAGCTTCCCGCGGATCCGGTCAGCCTGAATCAGGCGGCGGGAGCCTGGCATCGCCTGGAGGTGGTCTCGGCCCGCTCCAGCGAGGTGACGGTCCGCAGCGTGGCCTGGTTCGAGGCGGCTCCAGGGCGCCCCGGGGTGACCCGCCACCTGGAGGCCACCTTCCGCCGGCGGGGCCTCTCCTTTCCCGACGCCGCGCTGTACGGGGCCCGCTGGGTGGTGATGGAATCGAATGCGCGCACCGACTCCTACAATTCGGGGACTGCGGGGTACGATCCGAAAAATCCGGGAACCCAGGGGCATGTGGGGAGCAACGCCGACGTGACGCCCATCACCTTGCGCTCCAACGCCGACGTCAAGGGCGATCTGGTGGTGGTCCAGCAGGCCCAGCCCAGCGTCCGACCCAATGCCCACTACCTCCAGACCCAGCGCCGCGAAGAGCCCCTGCCCTTGCCGGTGGTGGCCGTGCCGGTCGAGCTGGCCGCCTCCTCCTCCCGAGGCGACGTCCATTCCGGGGTCCCGGTCGAGCTGGCCCCGGGGCGTTACGGCGACCTGACGACCGGGGCCAAGGGGCATGTGGTCCTGCAGCCGGGGGACTATCTCTTCGACAACATCGACATGGGGCAGAACAGCGTCCTGCTGTTGTCGGGAGGCAAGGTCCGGATCTTCGTCCGCGAACGCGTCGAGTTCGGCTCCAACACCCGGATCAACATGGATTCCGAGAATCAGGACTCCACCAGCCTGCTGATCCTGGCCGACTATTCCACCGGACAGAAGACCGAGTTCCACTTCGACAGCAACTGCGACCTGGTGGGCGCGCTCTACAATCCCCTGGGGCCCATCCACCTGGAGTCCAACACCCAGGTCTTCGGGAACGTGACCGGGGATACCGTCCAGATGGACAGCTTTGCCCAGGTCCACAAGGACAGGGCCCTGCAGAGCGTGGTCCTGGCGCCCGACCCCGATGGGGGTCAGGGGGTGCGCAGGACCTCCTGGTCCAGTTGGTGAACGGCGCTCAGGCTTCGGGGGACGGGTAGCCTTCCAGCAGGTCCACCAGCTCGCACAGCAGAGTGGACAATTCCTTCGGCCATTCCTTGATGGATTCGGGGAATGGGAGCTGGCAGACCAGCCACTCGCCCAGGCCCTGGCGGGTCAGGCCGATCACCGTTGCCTGGCGGGAGTCGGCCCCCCGCAGGCCGACCAGATCCTGGTCCAGGGGCATTCCCTCCATGCTCACCAGACACGTTTCGCACCCTCGTTCCAGGACGAACTCGGCCACTCGTCGCGACTCCAGTCGACGCCAGGGACCAGACGGGTCGTAGGTGACCCCCCGGATTTCCGCCCGCGTGATCCGGGTCAGCTCCGCCTCGAAGGGCAGGTCGCGGGCCTTCTCGTGCGCCAGCACCAGGACCCGCCCTCCCGCCTGCACGAAGGACCGCAGCAGATAGCGCTGGGTGCGGATCAGCTCGCCGGCCCCGGGGGCGACCAGGATGGCCCTCGGCGGGTCGTCGGTGGCGATGGCCCGGCCGCGGTCCAGGATCTGCAGCTCCTGGCTCACGATTTCCGGGCTGAAGCGGGCCACCGGATAGCCCAGGCGTTGCAGACGTCGAGCCCAGGGGCCCTGGGGATGGTCCAGGAGGATCAGCTCGCGGGCCAGGGTGCGCCGGCGCAGGAGGTGGTACAGGAACCGGGCGGCGAGGATTCCCAGGACCAGGGCCAGGGCCCGCAGGACTCCCCAGGTCCAATCGGGCAGTTGGACGGCGCTGGGACCTGGCCGGGCCGTGATCCCCGCCGGTCGGCGCAGCACCAGCGAAAGGTCGGGAAGCCGACTCCCCGAGGGGTCCACCCGCGGCTCCACCGCGACGGCCTGGAAAAGGGGACGCCGGTCGGCGTAGACCTCGACCTGGGACCAGCAGGGGGCCCCTGGCTCCCAGCGGTAGTCCGCCAGCAGGGTGCCCAGGCCCCCCGGAGGCTGGATCTCCACGCGCAATGGCTCAAAGGTCAGGCGATCCGCCCAGATCCGGGCGCGCATCCCGTTGTCCAACAGGAGGCCCACCCGCAGACAGGCTCGGCCGAAGAGGGTCTCGGTGCCCTCCAGGGTGGGCGTGTGGCCGGGCAGGGCCTGCCACAATCGGGGGGGCCACACGAAGCACAGAGGGTGGAACGGGAAGGTTTCCGCGCTGTCCTGGGTGAGGTCGGCGAATCCCAGGTCGGGATCGGCCGAGGTCTCGGGGGGAGGAGGCACCACGGCGGGTCCCCCTCCCAGTCGGACCAGGCCCGAGAAGCGCAGGTTGAAGCCGGCCCGGCTGTCGAAGCGGAACCAGCGCGCTCCGCCCTGCCAGAGGTGCAGGTCGAAGTCGTCGGGTTTCTCGAATCCCATGACGGCTTTGAGGTTCAGCGCCGAGGGCACGAAGAAGCAGCGAAGGAAGCGGGGGTCGGTCCGAGTCAGATGGACCTCCGCCTCCAGGCCGTCGACCTGGGAGGCTCGGGAGTGGACCCGTTGCAGGACCCGCGAGGCCAGCTCCTCCGGGGTCTGGGCGAAGACCGGCCCGGAGAGCCAGATGGCCAGAATCAGGAGCATCCAGTCCGACCTGCGGAAGGCTCGAGCCACCGCGCGGTGGGACGGGTGAAACCGGAGAGCCGGGCGCTTCACAGCAGGGCGGAGACGATCTGGTAGATGGGCATGAACACGGCCAGGACGACGACCCCCGTCATGATTCCCACCATGGCCATCAGGACCGGTTCCAGGATCGCGGGAAGCGAGTCCAGCGCGAACTCGACCTCGACCAGATAGTAGCCCGCCAGGGTCGAGAACATGTCCTGGAGGCGGCCCGTGGACTCGCCGACTGCGATCATGTGCACTCCCAAGGCGGTGAAGAGGTCCTGACGACGCTCGAAGGCTTCGCTCAGAAGAAGGCCTTCATTGAGGGAGCTGGAGACTCCTCGCAGGGCCTCTGCCAGGTTGCGGCTGGAGGTGACCTGGGCGGCCAGATCCAGCGAGCGCTGCAGGGTGAAGCCGGCGGCCGTCAGGCTGGACATCAGGGTGAAGACCTCGACCAGGAGGAAGTCCCGAAGGACCGTCCCCACGGCGGGGACCCTCAGGACCAGGCGCTCAGCGGCCGCGCGGGCGGCCGGCACGGTCAGGACCTGCCGCATGGCCAGGAACAGCGCGGGGGGGCCCAGGACCAGGGCCAGGGTGCCCAGGGGGTGGGTGGCCATGCGCACAGCGCCCATCAGCATCGAGGTGAGCCAGGGCAGCTCGACCCCGGTCCCTTCGAAGATGGGCTGGAACTGGGGCAGGACCCAGCGGAAGGTGACCAGGTTCAAGACGATGGCGCAGAGGATCACCACCAGGGGGTAGGTCATGACCGCTCGCATCCGGGCCACCAGGGCCACCTGTCTCTCCAGGCTGTCGGCCAGCCGGGGCAGGATGTCGTCCAGGCTGCCCGACAGCTCGCCCACCTCGATCAGGGCCGAGTAGTGCGGCGGAAAGCACCGGGGATGTCGGCGCATGGCGTGCGAGAGCAGGTGCCCATGGCAGACCGCGACGTACAGGTCCCGGGCCACGGCGCCCATGGTCCAGTCCTCCGGCTTCTCGGTCAGGCTCTCCAGGGCGCGGGTCAATGAGACGCCTGAGCGGTGAAGGATGGCCAGTTGGTGGGTGAACAGGGCCAGCGAGCGCAGCCGGACTCGATGCAGCTTGCGTCGCCCCAAGGCTTCGTCGGCGTCGACCTCGACCATCTCCAGGATGGTCAGGCCTTGCAGGTGCAGGGCCTCCACCGCGCGCTCCTGGGTCAGGGCTGAGACGTAGGACTGCTCTTCGGCGCCTTCGCGGGTCCGCCCCCGAT
>DCTU01000375.1:13530-13732 GCA_002329445.1 bacterium UBP9_UBA1432 | reverse complement strand
GTGGACTCGGTCTTCATGGGGGCCTGCACCCGATTCTCGGTCCGGGTCTCGGAGGACCACGTGCTGCTGGCCGAGCAGCAGAACCAGCAGCAGGGCGCCTGCGTGGACTTCAACCCGGGTGAGCCGGTCTGGGTCAACTGGGGCCCCGCCAGCGCGACGCTCCTGCCCCTGGTGCACTCGGCCAGGTGAGCGAACCGGTCCT
>DCTU01000375.1:0-13498 GCA_002329445.1 bacterium UBP9_UBA1432 | reverse complement strand
TGAACATCTTCAACTACTCGAACTACATCGCTCCCGACACGGTTTCCCGCTTCCGCGCCCAGACGGGGATCGCGGTGGTCTACGACGAGTTTTCCTCCCAGGACGTGCTCTTCGCCAAGCTCAAGCTGGGGGCCGGCTACGACCTGGTGGTGGCCTCGGACTACATGCTGCGCCGCCTGCTGCGCCAACAACTGCTGGCGCCCCTGGACGACTTTGCGCACCGGAACGGGATGATGGAGCGCTTCCGCCACCCTCCCTGGGATCCCGACTTGCGCTTCTCGGTCCCCTACCTCTGGGGCACGACGGGCATCGGCTACAACCGGCGCCGGGTCCAGGGGGTCCCCGATTCCTGGAACGCCCTGTGGGATCCGGCCTGTCGCGGCCACATCACCATGCTGGACGAGAAGCGGGATACCCTGGGAGCCTCGCTGATCCGGCTGGGCCATTCGGGGAACAGCGTGAACCGGGCCGAGCTGGAGGCTGCCAGCCGGGCCCTGGAGGAACAGAAGCCCCTGGTCAAGCAGTACACCAACGACTACATCGACGGGCTGGCCCGCAACGAGATCTGGCTGGCCCTGGCCTGGAGCGGAGACGTGGCTCGAGCCCGGGCTTCCAACCCCGACGTGGACTACGTCCTCCCCCGGGAAGGAAGCTTCGTCTTCGTCGACTCGTGGTGCGTGCCCCGGGAGGCCCCGCATCCTCGGGAGGCCATCGCCTTCCTGAACTACCTGATGCAGCCCGAGCCCCTGGCCCAGGTGACCAACGCGACGGGATTCCCATCCACCCTGGCCGAGGCCCGCCAGCGGGTCCGCGCGGATCTGCTGGACAACCCCCTGGGCTACCCCCCCCAGGACATGCTGGACCGGACCCTCTTCCAGGCGGATCTGGGCCCGGGTGAGCGCCTCTGGGACCAGGTCTGGGACCAGTTGAAGTTCCGCAGCGGGCCGGATGCGCCCCAGGGCCCCTCATGAGCCCGATGGAACCAGCTTCAAGCGGATCCCGACGGATCGCCTCGCGCTGGGTCGGCCTCCTGCTGGTGGCTCCCTTCCTTCTGTACGTGCTGACCTTCCTGATCCTGCCGCTGGCCTCGGTGGTGGTCCTCTCGACCCACCAGGTCAACGACCAGTACCACGTCGAACCGGCCTGGACCCTGGACAACTACCGACGCGTCCTGGACCCCGACAACCTCCCGATCCTGCTGCGTTCTGCGCGCTACGCCGGCCTGACCAGCTTCTTCTGCCTCCTGGCGGGCTACCCGTTGGCCTGGTTCATCGCCCGGCACGGAGGGCGCCACAAGCCCGTGCTCCTGCTGCTGGTGATGCTGCCCTTCTGGACCTCGTACCTGGTCCGCATCTTCTCGTGGATGACCCTGCTGCAGACCGAGGGACTTCTGAACGGCGCGCTTCTGGGGTTGGGGGTGATCCACGAGCCGCTGGGTCTCCTCAACACGCCCTTCTCGGTCGTCCTGGGGTTGACCTATGGATTCCTGCCCTTCGCCACCCTCCCGCTGTACGTAGCGCTGGAACGCCTGGATGGAACCCTGCTGGAAGCCGCCGCCGACCTGGGGGCCCGGCCGGCCACCACCTTCTGGAAGGTCGTGTTCCCGCTGTCGCTGCCCGGAGTGGTGGCGGGAGGCCTGCTGACCTTCGTTCCGGCCATGGGCGACTTCGTGACCCCGGAGATCCTGGGCGGGGTGGACACGCTGATGATCGGGAACCTGATCCAGCAGCAGTTCCTGGCCAGCTACGACTGGCCCTTCGGCTCGGCCCTGTCGCTGGTGTTGATGGGCCTGATGCTGGTCTCGATCCTGGCCTTCCTCAAGCTGGTGGGCTCGGCGGAGTCCCTGGCATGAACCACCTGGGAACCGGCCGCAGCCGCGGCCCCAACTGGATTCTGCGGCTCCACGCCCTGGCGGTCTATGCCTTCCTCTACGCCCCCATCGTGGTCCTGGTGGCCTTCAGCTTCAACGCCGACCACCGCAACGCCGCCTGGAAGGGCTTCACCCTGGACTGGTACGTCCGTCTGTTGAGCAACGAGACGGTCCACCGCGCCGTGGCCAACAGCCTGAAGGTCGGCCTGGTGGCCACCCTGGTGGCCACCGTCCTGGGCACCATGGCCGCCCTGGCGCTCTCACGCCACCGCTTCCTGGGGCGGGGCCTGGTGGGGGGGCTGGTCTTCATCCCCCTGGTGGTCCCCGAGATTGTGATGGGGCTTTCCATCCTGACCTTCTTTCTGACGTTCCGTCAGCCCCTTTCCCTGTACACGGTGATGCTGGCCCACATCGCGTTCTGCGTGGCCTACGTGGTCATCACCGTCCGGGCCCGCCTGGCAGGGATGGATCCTTCCCTGGAGGAGGCCGCGGCCGACCTGGGGGCCACGCCCTGGGAGACCTTCCGCCTGGTGACCCTCCCCCAGATCCTCCCGGGTGTCGTCTCCGGGGCGCTGCTGTGCTTCACCCTGTCCTTCGACGACTTCGTGATCACGTTCTTCACGGCCGGGGTCGGAGCCAATACCCTGCCTCTGACCATCCACTCGATGCTCAAGTTCGGGGTCACCCCGGAAATCAATGCGGTCTCCACCCTCATGCTGGGGTGCACCGTGACCACCATGACCCTCTACACGTGGATGGAACGCAAGCGTTCGGGCGGCTGAGTCCGCCTGGGCAGAGCCTCAGCCGAGCTTGCGCAGACAGGAGAGCCCGCCGGGAATCCGGTCGGGGAAGCGGCCTTCGGCCCAGACGATCAGGGGGCTGGCCCAGCGCTCGCCATCCTGCATGCGGACCCGCACGTAGTCCGGCCCCACCTCCAGGACCTCGCCGCACGAACCGGCCGGGACGGGAGCCTTGTAGAAGGGGTCATCCGGCGCAAAGCCGGGATCCCAGTCCCGATGGAACTCGACGGGGTCGCCCGTGCGGAAGTGGTCTGGAAGGGGCCCGGCCTCAGGCAGGGAGCCCATGACGGCTCTCCTCCTCCATCTGATGGGGAATCGCAGCCAGCAGGGCATCGCGCTGATGGGCGCTGAGATCGTTGTTCTGGAAGCTGACCTCGATGAAGCGGGTGATACGCTCCCAGCTCCAGGAGGGCTTGTCGTAGACCCGGCGGTTCATCCGCCAGGCGTTGACGATATCCGAAGCGCTCTCGGCCAGGTCCTCGACGGTCGAGCCGGGGTCGGACCACACGGCGTGGTGATCGGCTGCGTTGTGGCGAGCGATGGCCCACTCCACCGCCTCGTTACGCCCGGGGAGGGCCAGGAACTGAGCGATCTCCGGATGGAACTTGCTGGTGGCGCCTTCCAGGTCGTGCTGACTCCAATCCTGGCCCCGCAGGAGGCCCACCCGATGCATGGCGTCGGCGTGCTCGAGGGTCTCCTGAACGTAGCGCTCCACCTGCTGCGGGTTCGCCTTGACCCAGGCGGGCGAGGGGCTCTGCGCCTTGGCCACGGCCTTGGAGAGGACCGGCGTGATCCGGGAAGTCCGCTCGGGCACGGAAAGGGCCGCGCGGGCCACCTCGCCACACCATTCGCCGACCTGATGGCTGTCAGCTTCGGCGGGCAGATCAGCGGGCACGGCCCCGGTCCGCGAGGCACCCGAGAATGCGGGAGCCGGGGCGGCAGCCACCTCGGCCAGAAGGAACCCCTCGACCTCGCCAGGCGTGGAGGAGACGGCGGCCGGAGGAGCCTGCGGCGTCGAGGAGGTCCGCAGGGTGGACGGGGCCTCGTCGGGCGACGGGGCGGCCGAAGGGCTGAACAGGACGTCGTCGGCCGTCCGGGAAGGGGCTGGCCCGGATTCGGAAGCCGCAGGACGGGGCGCCGTCGGGCGGGGCGCCGCCGCATCGGTGAAGAGACGGACTCCGGAAATGCTGTTCAAGACCAGGCCCTCCTTGAATTCACCCTGAGTATAACCCTGCCCGCCGCGCCAGAACAGGATCGGGATGTTACATCACGGCAATCTCCGGCGAGGTTGAGGCGCCTAGACTTCATGGGGGAGCCTTCTGCGAGTGCTCCATCCCGCCAGCTCCCGTCAGGGCAAGCCCTCCTCGGGGCAGACCGATTCGGAGGAACCAGGCCTGTGATCACGGACGCCAACGGATTGAAGGCCCTGGCAGGGCACCCCGTCTCCGCCAAGGCCGCCGAGCCCGACAAGCTGGAGAAGGCGGTCGATCTGGTCCGCGACGTCTTCATCCCGCAAGCCGCCCTGCCCGACATCGTCTATCCTTCGATCTTCGGCGCCACCCCGGGCGAACGCGCCGCCCTGGGCACGATCCTGGACTCGCTGCCTTTGAAGGACGTGGGCACGGTCTCCACCATCCATGTCAGCCCCGACCTGGGCGATCCGGGCCTGCTGGGGTACTGCCGCCCCGCGCTGGGTTCGATCAACCTGAACCGCACCGGCTACGACATGGACACGGCCGGACAGTTCCGCTACACCCTGGTCCACGAGGTGGGCCACGCCGTGGACGCCCCGGGTCGGATCCCGCAGATGCTGCTGAAGGGTTCGCCCTCAGCGGAGCAACCGTTCGGCCAGGGGCCCTACGTGACCGACTACGCCAGCACCCTGCCCCAGGAAGACTTCGCCGAGAGCTATGCCCACCACCGCCTGGCCCCCGAAAGGCTGGAGCAGGTCTCGGCCGAGAAGGCCCGGGCCCTGCGGGAACTGGACAAACCGACGGGCCTGGAGGCCCTGATGGAGCAGCCCGCCTTCCGCGAGAGCGGCAAGGCCCTGGGCCAGATGCTGGAGGTCACCCCCTGGTTGCGCTGGGGAGCCGAATTCCTCGGCCAGGCTGCCATCCTGACCACCGGTGTCTCGGGCGTCTCCGACACCATCCAGGGAGCCGCCACCGGCGACTCACGAAGAGCGCTCTCCGGCCTGATGAAGACCGGGGCCGCCACGGGCTTCGCCCTGGCCTTCCACCACCCCGTCCTGGCGCCCGCGGGCCTGGCCCTGCTGGGGGCCGATCGCGGACTGCAGAAGGCCACCCAGGCCGGCGCGGGGGCCAAGCAGACCGCGGCCGCCATGGCCGGTGCCGGAATCGGCGGGGTCGTGGGCGGCATGGGGTTGCCGCTGGGGCTGACCTGGGCCGGCTACCAGGCTTNNCAGGCTGCCGGCCCGGTGGGCGGCGCCGTGGGCCTGGTCGTGGGTTCGGTGGTCGGGCATCGACTGGGCTCGAGCCTGGGCGCCAAGGCCGGGCTGGCCCTGACGGCCGACGCCGGGCCAAAGTCGCCTCAAGGCTGAATCCCGACCCGCGTCCGGGGCTGGCCGGAGGCTGGTGATGGCGGGTTTCCTCCATGAATTTGCGGAAATGCCACCAATTCATGGCGGAAACTCGAGATGCGGGGGGCGGGGGCGGCTGGGGGGTGAGCGGCCGGGGCCAGGAGACGCGGGGAAATCCCGCCTTTACACCTTTTTCGAGGGCGTGATATAATCCCCGCGACCCGGGAGCCGCTGTACCCTGTTCCGGCGATCCCCTGCCCGAGCGACCCCTGTCCCTGTGATTCGGAGGCGATCTGTTGCTGGAAACCGACGACCCGATCATCGAGATGCACCACCTCAGCCTGGTCTACCCCAATGGGGTTCGGGCCTTGCAGGACATCGATCTGGTGGTCGGCAAGGGCGAGTTCCTCTTCCTGGTGGGGCACACCGGCTCCGGCAAGTCCAGCCTGATGAAGCTGATCTACCGCGAGCACGATCCCACGACCGGCGCGGTCTTCGTGGACGGGCAGGAGATCACCGACATGAAGCGTTCCCAGATCCCCCTGCTGCGCCGCCGGATCGGGGTCATCTTCCAGGACTTCCGCCTGTTGAGCCACAAGACCGCCTTCGAGAACGTGGCCTACGCCCTGGAGGTCACGGGCGCCTCCCGCGCCGACATCCCGCGCAAGGTGACCAAGGCCCTGACCCTGGTGAACATGCGAGAGAAGGCCGGGCGCCTTCCCGGCGAGCTCTCGGGGGGCGAACAGCAACGGGTGGCCATCGCCCGGGCCCTGATCAACGATCCCCTCATCCTCCTGGCCGACGAGCCCACGGGGAACCTGGATCCGGACTCCTCCTGGGACATCATGCAGATCCTCTCGAAGGTGAACGCCCGCGGCACCACGGTGCTGGTGGCCACCCACAACCAGCAGATGGTGGACGTCATGCAGAAGAGGGTGCTGGTGATGGACCGCGGAGTGATGCTTCACGACCTGCAGAGGGGCCAGTACGTCCCAGCCGCCTCCTCCCGACCGGCCCTGGTCCTGGAAGGCGTCTAGCCGATGAGTCACCCGCCTCGTCCCGAAAAGTCTCCCGGCCGGACCCCGGAGCCCCCCGAAGCCTCCCCCAAGACCGGGCAGGAGCGCATCCCACGCCGCCGCCGCGGCCCCTCGGGCGGATACTACCTGGAATGCTTCCTGCGGGAAGTCCTGATCAACATCCGGCGCAACCCCTTGATGAGCGTGGCCTCGATCTCGACGGTCATGGTCCTGACCCTGATCCTCGGGTTCTTCGTGGTGCTGGTCGCCAACCTCGACTCGCTGTCCCGTGAGCTGGCCGGCGAGATGCAGGTCAAGGCCTACATGTCGGCGGACTTCCAACGCGAAGAGGCGGGAGCATTCCACGCCTCCCTGATGAAGATCGAGCACGTCGAGGGCACCCACTTCGTCTCCAAGGACACCGCCTTCAAACGCCTGCGCGAACGGCTGGGCTCGCGGATCACCCTGGATGACCTGTCCCACAACCCGCTGCCCGACGCCTTCGAGATCCGCGTGGACCATCCCAAGGCGCTGGACGTCGTGGCCGAGAAGGTGGCCCGGCTTCCCGGAGTCGGCTCGGTCGACTATGGCCGGGACGTGGCCCGCAAGCTGATGGCCCTCAACCAGGTGGTCCGGGTGGTCGGCATGGTGATCCTGGGCCTGCTCTTCGCCTCCACCTTGCTGATCGTCAGCAACACGATCCGCCTGACGGTCTTCGCCCGGCGCAAGGAGATCGACATCATGCAACTGGTGGGGGCCGCCGACTGGTTCATCCGCTGGCCCTTCATCCTGGAAGGGGTGGCCCAGGGCCTGGTGGGCGCGGCCATGGCCGCCACCGTGGTGGACGTGGCCTACCGGCTGGTGGTCCCCCAGCTCCACAAGACCGTCCCCTTCCTGCCCATCCTGGCCCCCGGCGAGGTCCTGCCCTTCCTGAACCTGGGCCTGGTCAGCCTGGGGTGCGCCGTCGGCGCCCTGGGCAGCCTGATCTCGGTGAACCGGCACCTCAAGGCGTGACGCGGATCCTGGCGGTCATGCTCCTGGCGGCGGCCGTGCTGGGCCTGGCCCCGGGCGTGTCCGCAGCCCCCTCCGACCCCGGTTCGGTCCGCCGCAACCTCCAGCAGAAACGCGAGGAGCTGCGCTTCCAGCGCAAGCGCCTGGACGTCGTCAACGAGCGCGAGAAGGATCTCTCGACCCAGCTCAGCCAGGCCCAGGCAGGCCTGCAGGAGAGCCGGATGATCCTGGAGGAGACTGCCTGGAAGCTGTCCAGCGCCGAGTCCCGGCTGGAGAGCATCCGGCGCGACCTGCAGGCCACCCGGGAACGGCTCAAGGCCAGCCAGGCGGCCATGGAGCGCAGGCTGTGCGAAATCTACACCGAGGGGGACGTCGGCTATCTGGTGGTGCTGCTGGGATCCAACAGCTTCACCGACTTCCTGGACCATGCCCACTACCTGAAGATCCTCATCGAGAACGACCGGCTGCTGGTCGAGCAGGTCCGCCGCCACAAGGCAGAGCTGGAAGGCCAGGAGGCCGCGGCCCGCAGCACGGTGGCCGAGATCCGCCGCCTGAAGGCCACCCAGGAGCAGCGGGTAGCCCGCCTGGCCCGGCTGGAAGAGACCCGCAGCAACCTGCTGGCCAGCGTCCAGAGCCAACGCCAGTCCATCGCCTCCTACGTGGTGGAGCTGGAGGGCAGCACCCGGGAGCTGGAAGACCGGCTGCGCAGCGTCCTGCACAGCGAACAGGCCATGGCTCCCTCCGCCGGCCGCGCGCGAGGCACCGGCCGTTATGTGTACCCCACCGACGGCCCGCAGACCTCCCCCTTCGGTTATCGAATCCACCCGATCTTCGGAACTTTAAGGTTCCATTCCGGGATAGATATTGCAGCCGCAGGCGGCGCAGCGATCCGGGCTGCCGACTCGGGAACCGTGATCCACAGCGGCTGGATGGGAGGCTACGGAAACTGCCTGATCATCGACCACGGCGGTGGATACAGCACCCTGTACGCCCATTGTTCGGTGCTGTACGCGCGATATGGGCAAGCCGTCAAACAAGGTCAGACCGTGGCTGCGGTGGGCAGCACGGGCTACTCGACCGGCCCCCACCTCCACTTCGAGGTCCGTATCAACGGCAACCCCGTCGACCCGGCAGGCTTCATCTGAGCCCGCTTCCCCCCATCTGCATTCTCCCGAAGAGGTGACGCTCCCCATGGTCGGTTCCCTGCGCAAGCTGCTCCTGGTCCTGCCCCTCCTGGTCTCCCTGACCTTCCCGGCGCTGGCCGCCCCCCCCAAGGCCTCGCCGGCCGCCGGACTGCGGGTGATCGAGACCGTGATGACCCTGGTCCGCAACGAGTTCCTCGAAGAGGTGTCGCCCGCCCGACTGGTCAACGGCGCGCTGGACGGCATGCGGCTTCTTCTGGAAGAGCGCAAGCTGGACGCCGACTTCCTCGAGCACGTGCCGGATTCGGCCGACCGCAAGGAGGCCCTGGCCGAGCTGGAGCGCCAGTATGGGATGGCCCTGGAACGCTACCCCGATCTGCAGCAGGGTGAGAAGCTGACCATGGAGACCATCCAGGGCATGCTCAAGGCCCTGGACGATCCCTACACGGTCTACATGAACCCGGAGGAGTACGCCCTGCTCCAGGAATCGATGTCGGGCGGGAACTTCGGAGGGCTGGGCATCTACATCGAACTGGACGCCAAGAACGCCAAGCAGTTGACCATCGTCGAGCCCATGGAGGACACTCCGGCCTCGCGGGCCGGCCTGCGAGCTCGCGACCAGATCCTCCGGATCGACGGCAAGAGCACCCGCAATTTCACCATCGAACAATCCCGAGACATGCTGCGGGGACCCGTGGGTTCCAAGATCGTCCTCACCATCCGCCGCAGTGGGGTGGCCAACCCCTTCGACGTGACCCTCACCCGCGAGCAGATCCACGTCAACAGCGTCAGCTCCGAGCTCCTGGAGAAGGACGGCCACAAGGTGGGCCACCTGAAGCTGCGCGTCTTCGGCGACAGCACCAACGTCGAGCTCGAACAGGCCATGCGATTGCTGGAGTCGCAGGGAGCCGAAGCCTTCATCCTGGACGTCCGCAACAACGGCGGGGGCTACGTCAATACCGCCCTGGACGTGTGCTCGAAGTTCCTGCCCACCGGCAGCCGGGTCGTCTCGGTGGCCGAGCGGGGAGTCCCCGAGAAGGTGCACAACTCGCGCCCCAACCTGCGCAACGCGACCCCTCTGGTGGTCCTGATGAACGAGTTCTCGGCCAGCGCCTCGGAGATCACCGCGGGGGCCCTGAAGGACCTGGGTCGCGGCGTCCTGGTGGGCGTGAAGACCTTCGGCAAGGGGAGCGTCCAGAAGATCTACCCGCTGCGCTTCCCCGAAGGCAAGGTCTCGGCCTTGAAGCTGACCACCGCGCACTACCTGACCCCCTCCGGCCGCGACATCCACAAGCTGGGCATCGAACCCGACGTCAAGGTCGAGATGCCCGGTGAGAAGATCGGCACCGCCGAGGACACCCAGGTCCAGAAGGCCCTGGACGTGCTGATGGAGAGGATCAGCCAGGCTCCCGCCCCCCGCAAGTCCTCGATCCGGGACGCCGTGCGCGTCGCCAGCACCCAGGAACAGCGAGCCTACATCGAGCAGGCCCTGCAGAGCGGCTCGGACTATGAGGTCCTGGACCGTCGCATCCTGAGCCGCGACGAGGTCCTGCTCGAACAGATCCGGGTGAAGGGGCCGGATGGCCGCGAGCGCACCTTCCTCTTCGACCTCTCGCCCTACCTGGGTCAATAACCGCAACCCAGCCTTGACGTGGGCCGGGGGCCTTCCCCTGCCCGACCCTTACCAGACGGGAGTCCCAGATGGCCAGCCAATCGGCGAACTACAAGACCCAGGCAGCCCTGATGCTGCTGGCCATCCTCCTGGGGGCCGTTCTGGGGGTCGGAGTCTTCCACCCCCTGAAGGCCTGGCTGGACTCGCGGCATCCGCAACCGGAACCCTCTCCCATCGGCCTGCAGACCGTGACCGAGGTGCTGGACCTGCTGCAGGAGGACTACATCCGCTCGCTGGACACCCGCGAGCTTCTGGAGGGCGCGCTGACGGGGATGCGCGTGTTCCTGGAGAGCAAGGGCGTCCAAGGAGTGGACCTGCCGGAGCTTCCCAAGACCCAGGACCGCGCCCGGTTGCAGGAAGAGTTCACCCGGCGCTTCCTGGCAGCCCAGGTGGCCCCCGGCATCGAGATCCCGGAGTTGAGCTACGCCGCACTCACCGGCCTGGTCGCGGCCGTCAACGACCCCTACACCGCGGTCATGGACCCCGAGCAATATCGCCGCCTCAGCGAGCAGATGAGCGGGGGCAACTTCGGCGGAGTGGGCATCTACCTGGAGTCCGACCCGCGCCATGAGGGGCGTCTGACCGTCATCGAGCCGATCGAGAACAGCCCCGCTGCCGCCGCCGGCATCCGGACCGGAGACTGGATCACCCACATCGACGGGGAGGACACGTCCAAGATCGACATCGAGGCTGCCACCTTGAAGATCCGGGGCGAGGTCGGGACCCGCGTGGTCCTGACCCTGAAGAGAGGAACCCTCCCCCCCTTCGACGTGACCTTGCAGCGCCAGCAGATCCACGTCTCCAGCACCACCTCCAAGATGCTTCCCGACCGGATCGGCTACCTGCGAATCCGGTTCTTCGGCGAGGACACCGGACGGGAGTTCCAGGCCGACCTGGACGAACTGCTCCAGCAGGGAGCCCGGGCCCTGGTCCTGGACGTCCGCAACAACGGGGGAGGCTACATCAGCGCGGCCCTGGACGTGGTGTCGCACTTCGTGGACAAGGGCAGCGTGGTGGTCAGCGTGGTGAACCCCCGCGTCGAGCGCAACGAGGCCCACCGGGCCGACGCCCGGAAGAAGGTCCATCTCCCCGTGGTCCTGCTGATGAACCGATTCTCGGCCAGTGCCTCCGAGATCACGGCCGGCGCCTTGAAGGATCTGGGCGTGGCGGTCCTGGTCGGTGAGACCACCTTCGGGAAGGCCAGCGTCCAGTCGCTGCACGAGCTCTCGGACGGAGGGGCCCTGCGCCACACCATCGCCCATTACCTGACGCCCAACGGGCGGGACATCCATCGCCAGGGGATCGAGCCCGACGTGGTGTTGGAGGCCGAGCCCTCCAACAAACTGGGCGGAGCCCAGGATGCGCAGTTGAAGGCTGCGGTGCAGCAGCTCCACAAGCTGCTGGCGCAGGCCCGAGCGCGAACCCCTTAGGGCCCCATGTCCACGGAGGATCCTCTCCCCCCTCGGACGCTCGGGGACCCCTTGGCGGACCACCTGCCCGCCGAGGCCCCCACCGTGGTCCATCCCGACCTGGCCGAGAAGATCCGGACCATTCCGGAGCTTCCCGGGGTCTACCTGATGCGGGATGGTCGGCGGCGGGTCCTGTACGTGGGCAAGTCGGCCTCGCTGCGCTCGCGGGTCCGCTCCTACTTCCAGTCCGGAGGGGACCTCTCGGCGCGGATCCGCTGGATGGTCCGCCGGGTGGCCGACGTCGAGACCATCGTGGTCGACTCGGAGATGGAGGCGCTGCTTCTCGAGAACAACCTGATCAAGCGGCACCGCCCCTACTTCAACGTCAAATACCGCGACGACAAGCGCTACCCCATGCTGGAGGTCAGCACCGGAGAGGTCTATCCGCGACTGCGCCTGGTCCGCCGCCCCCACAACCCCAAGCACCGCTACTTCGGTCCGTTCCCCGATGCCGGCGCGCTGCGGCGCACCCGGAAGATCCTGCAGAGGGTCTTCCAGATCCGCACCTGCAACCTCGACATGTCCAGGAAGGCCCCCCGGCCCTGCCTGGACTACTACATCCACCAGTGCACCGCTCCCTGCGCGCGCCTGGTTTCGGCAGAGGACTACCGCAAGGCGGTGGATGGGGCCCTGGAGTTCCTGGAGGGCCAGACTTCAAGGCTGCTGGACCGCCTGCGCCGGGAGATGGCCGAAGAGATCCAGGCATTGAACTTCGAGCGTTGCGCCCGCCTGCGCGACATGCTGGCCGACCTCGAGCGCCTGCTCGAGCAGCAGCACGTGGTGCTGGACACGCCGGAGGACGAGGACTACGTGGCCCTGACCTCCGGCAAGGGCCTGGCCTGCGCCGTGGTGCTGCAGGTGCGCGAAGGCAAACTGCTGGGCCAGCGGGACTTCCTGCTGGACGCCCATCTGCAGGCCGGCGTCCCCCACGAGGTGGGCGCCTTCCTCCAGCAGCACTACGCGGAAGGGTCGCCTCCCCCGAGGCGGATCCTGGTGACCCGGCTGCCCGAAGAGGCCGACTTGCTGAGCCGCTGGCTGGGCCAGCGCCGGGGCGGCCGGGTCGAGATCCGCCAGCCTCGGCGCGGCGAGAAGAGGCGCCTGCTGGCCATGGCCCTGAAGAACGCCCGTCAGCGGCTGCACCAGGAACTGGCCGTGCCCTCCCGGGTGGACCTGCGGGCCGAAGGGCTTGAAGAACTGCGCCGCGCCTTGCACCTCTCCCACAGTCCCTGGCGCCTGGAGTGCGTCGACATCTCCAACTTCCACGGCAAGCAGGCCGTGGGCTCGCTGGTGGTCTTCGAGCACGGGCTGCCCCGACGCTCGCACTACCGACGATTCCGGATCCGCGGGGCGCAGACGCCCGACGACTTCCGGATGATGGGCGAGGTCTTGCGCCGCCGCTTCGCCGCCGCCCTGGAGCCGGACTCTGCGGAGGCCGAACGGCGGTTCCCCACCCTGCCCGACCTGCTGGTGGTGGACGGCGGGAAAGGTCAGTTGGGCGTGGCCGTCCGGGTCCTGGAGGAACTCGGGCTCATCGAGCGCGTCCCGGTGGTGGGGCTGGCCAAGCAGCACGAAGAGCTTTTCCTGCCAGGCGTGACGGAACCGGTCGTCCTGCCCGAGGACTCCAAGGCCCGACTCCTGATCACCCACCTGCGCGACGAGGCCCACCGCTTCGCGATCACCTACCACCGCGAGCTGCGAGGAAGAACCGTGCGCCGTTCGGCGCTGGACGAGGTGCCCGGCATCGGCGCCTCCCGCAAGAAGGCCCTCCTGCGCCACTACGGCTCGGTCGACCGGCTCATGAGCGCATCCCCGGAAGAGCTGGCCTGCGTCGAAGGCATCGGTCCGGGCCTGGCGGCCGTCCTGCACCGGCATCTGCACGGGGCGCCCCAGGATCTCGGGGCGGACTGATGTGCCCTCTGCTCCGCCCCCTCCGCCTGGGAGCCCTGACCTGGGCGACTCCCCTGCTGCTGGCCCCCATG
>DCTU01000064.1:4702-17223 GCA_002329445.1 bacterium UBP9_UBA1432 | reverse complement strand
CCCTCTTGTCTGGGTGGGACCCTCTTGTCTGGGTGGGACCCTCTGGTCCTGGCAGGCAAAAAAAAGAGCCTCTTGACGAGGCCTTGGTCACCGGTCGCCCGCGGCGCCCGTCCCGTCTCCAGGGCCACTCGAGAGTGGCGTCATCGCGGATCCGGGTTCAGGACATCCGGAGCTTGACAGGACTGCTCAGTTCCACTCGTCGGGAGGAACGACGTAGATCCCGTGGACTTCTTCGGTGGTGACGGTTTCGTTGTCGAGGTACATGTCACACGCTCCTGGTTTTTTTCGGGCGATCGTCGCCCTTTGTGCAGTATGCCTGGAGATGGAGGAAAAGTCCAGGGGGAATGGTCCGTGTCTTGTAAACAATTTCCGAACTTCGGGCCTGGAAGGGGGAGAAGCGGGGTCGCCTCCGCCTCTGCGAGGTGGGAGGCCGTGCGGTCGGTCGGGCAGGGGGACGCCCCCACTCGGCCGCGAATGCCCTCCTGTCCGCTCCCTGGGGGAACCTGGAACGGGGAGACGGGGAGGAGGTCCCGGATGCGAATCGTGGTCCCGAGCTGGTTGGTGTTGGCGGTGTGCCTGACCGCCCTGCCCTGCCTGGCGCGCGCGGAGGCACCGTGCCCATCGCCGACGGAGCCGGCCGCGCGGGCGACCCTGGCTCCATCGGCGCCCTCCGCCGGCGCCGACCTTTACGACAAGGCTCGAGTCCTGGCTCGGACCCGGATCTGGAAGGACATCAACCAGGGCGTCGCCAGCAGCGGCACGGTGGCGATCATGGACGGGGGCCGGCTGGTCTACGCCGAGGGCTTCGGCATGGCCGACCGCGAGAAGAGCCTCCCGGTCCAGCCCCACACCCTGTTCAACATCGGGTCCATCAGCAAGGTCTTCGTCGCCACCGCCCTGATGCAACTGGTGGACGACGGAAAGGTCGGCCTGGATGACCCGGTGGTCCAGCACCTGCCCGAGTTCAGGATGGCCGATCCCCGCTTCCGCCAGATCACGCTGCGGATGCTGCTGAACCACTCCAGCGGGCTTCCCGGCACCACCTGGCTGAACAACTTTGGCATCCGGCGAAATCCGGAGGTGTTCACGGGACTGCTGCAGACCCTGGCCCAGGCCCACCTCAAGCACGCTCCCGGGGCCCGCTCTCCCTACACCAACGACGGCTTCACCCTGGCCGAGATGGTGGTCGAGCGGGTCAGCGGGCAGGACTTCCTGGACTTCCTCCAGGCCAGGGTCTTCGCTCCCCTGGCCCTGGCCGACAGCGGGGATGGAGTGGGTCGGCAGCCTGGCCGCTCGGTGGCGGTCTTCTATCAGCCCGCGACCGGAAAGCCGGAGCCTCTGGAGGTGCTCTCGGTGCTGGGCGCTGGAGGGCTGGCTTCCACCGCCGTGGATCTGTGCCGCTTCCAGGACAGCTTCTCGGGGCACGGGCCGCAGATCCTGTCCGCCTCCTCCCGAGCCGAGATGCTGCGCGAGCAGCCCTCGGGGTTCAGTGGGAGGCTCCCCCACGGGGAGTTCACCTTCGGGTTGGGGTGGGACCTGACCGACCTTCCCCGCTACCGGGCCCAGGGGATCCAGGTCCTGGGCAAGAGCGGCGGAACCGGCCGCTACACCTCGATGATGTTCACCGTTCCGGAGCACCGGATCTCGGTGGCGGTGATCGAGGCGGCACGCTCGGGGCGCTCGATGGAGACCGCCCTGGCCCTCCTGGACGAGGTCCTCATCGCCCGAGGTCTGTTGTCACGCACCGGGGAGGAGGTGACGCGCCCTCTGTCGCACCAGCCCATCCCCCGCCGCTACAAGGCCTATGCCGGTTATTACGCGCCCCTGCGCAAGGTCGAGTTCGACTTCAAGAAGAACCTGGCCCGCCTGACGACCATGGAGGCCGGTGAGGAACCTCGGCCCAGCGAGCTCTTCTTCCACGGTGGAAGCTTCCACGACAAGAACGGCCAGCCGGTCGATTTCGTGACATTGGAGGGCCAGGACTTCCTGGTCGCCACGCCGCCGACGTTGGGTGTGGACGTGGTGGTGGGCCAACGCCTGAAGAAGCTCGAGGAACCCAGGCGTCTGCGGATCGACCTGGACGGGAAGACCTGGCTGGTGCGCAACGCTCGCTGGTTCGAAGGGATCCAGGGGACGGAATACCACGTCGTGCTCTCGCGGATCTTTGAGGACCTGCCGGGCTACGTGGATCTCGAGGGACTCTTGCGGGTCGACTCTTCAGAGGCGGCCGGGATGCCCGTGGACAACATCCGGGACCTCTCCGAGTTGAGCCTCGTGGATCGTGAGGGGACCACCTGGGTCCAACTCTCCGACGTCCTGCTGAGTCCTGCTTCGCAGGCCCTGCCCCTCAAGACCGGCAGCACGACCCTGACCATCGGACCGGAGGGACTCAGCGAGTGGCGGGTCGTGCGCGAGGGGATGGTGCTCGCCTTCGACCTGCCCTCCGAGGCCCGCCTGCTGGTCTTCTCGCCGGAGGGCAAGCCCCTCCTCGACAGCCTGATGGACCCGGGGCCGCGGTGGGTCGACAAGGGCTCGCTGGTGGAATTCCTGTCGGGACCAGGAACCCAGGCGGAGCTGCGGGGGAGGTGACCTCCCCCGGGGGGCAGGTCGCCCTCGCCGGGAGGCGAAGCCCTTCGCGCCATGCATGACTACGAGAAACTCGGCGCCTTCTACCTGGGGCGCGTGCAGACCCCGGAGGGGGAGACCACCCCGGAGTGGATGCTTCTGGAGTCGCGCGATCTGCTGACCCATGGGGTGATCCTGGGGATGACCGGCAGCGGCAAGACCGGTCTGGGGGTCGGTCTGTTGGAGGAGGCCGCCATCGATGGGATCCCCGCCCTGGTGGTGGACCCCAAGGGAGACCTGGGCAACCTCCTCTTGACGTTTCCCGAGCTGCAGCCCGCCGACTTCCTGCCCTGGGTGGACCGCGAAAAGGCCGCGCAGCCTGGCCTCTCGCCCGAGTCCCTGGCCGAGGAGACGGCGCGGAGCTGGCGTCAGGGCCTGGCCGACTGGGGACAGGGCCCCGAGAGGATTCGACGGTTGCGCGAGGCGGCCGAGGTGGTGGTCTATACCCCGGGCAGCACGGCCGGGCGCCCCGTCTCGGTGCTGGCTTCCCTGGGCGCTCCTTCGGAGGCGGTGCGCCGGGACCCCGAGACCTTTGGAGACCGGGTTCAGGCGACGGTCTCGGGAATCCTGGGTCTGCTGGAAGTGCCGGCCGACCCCTTGAAGAGCCGCGAGCACCTCCTGCTGTCGGCCTTGTTCCAGAAGGTCTGGTCGGAGGCCCGGGACCTGACTCTGGAAGAGCTGATCCACCTGGTCCAGGACCCTGGACTGCGTCGGATCGGCGTGCTGGAGTTGGAGTCCTTCTATCCTGCCGGGGACCGCTTCGACCTGGCCATGCGGTTGAACGCCCTGGTGGCCTCTCCGTCCTTCCAGGTCTGGTTGCAGGGCGAACCCCTGGACCCGGCCCGGCTCCTGTATACCCCCGAGGGGCGTCCCCGTCTGGCCATCTTCTCGATCGCGCACCTGACGGATCCCGAGCGGATGTTCTTCACCACGATGCTGGCCCAGGCGGCCCTGACCTGGATTCGCGGCCTGCCCGGTACCAGCAGCCTGCGGGCCTTGTTCTACCTGGATGAGGTCTTCGGCTTCCTTCCCCCGGTGGCCAATCCGCCCTCCAAGCGCCCCCTTCTGACCCTGCTCAAGCAGGCCCGGGCCTTCGGCCTGGGTCTGGTGTTGGCGACGCAGAACCCGGTGGATCTGGACTACAAGGCCCTGGCCAACGCCGGGACCTGGTTCGTCGGGCGTCTTCAGACCGACCGGGACCGGATGAAGGTGGGCGAGGGGCTGGCCCAGGCGCTGGGCAGCGCGGTCGACCCCCGGGCCCTTCAGGAGGCCCTGGGGCACCTGGACCGCAGGGTCTTCCTGCTGCTGGCCCCCGGGCAGGCCCCGACCTTGTTCAAGACCCGCCAGGCCCTGTCGTACCTGCGTGGACCCATGACCCGCGAGGATCTGCGGCGAGCCCAGGAGGCTCCTTCGCCGGCTCTGGCGGTCGCACCGGCTTCGGTCCGGGTTCTTCAGACGCTCCCGCTGGTGGGGGGTGCAAGCCCGTCCGGGTCGACGGCGTCCGAGGGGAAGGCTTCGACCGAGGTGTCTTCCGGGCGACCCGTTCTGCCCCCGGATGTCCATCAGGCGTGGTTGCCGGCGGACCCTTCAGCACAGGCCTGGAGGCCCGTCTTTCTGGGAGTTGGCCGGGTCCATGTCGAGGATCGCAAGCTCGGAGCCCAGGCCGATCGCGAGCTCGTGGTCCTGGTGCCGGTCACCTCGGGGCCCCTTCCCATGGACTGGGCCTCGGCTCTGGAGCCGGGCCTGGACCCCGCCCGACTGGAATCGGCGCCGAGCGTGAACCTGGCCTTCGAACCCCTGGCGCCGGGTCTGGCGGACCCTCGGTCCTACGCGCGATGGAGCAAGGAGTTCGCCGACTGGTTGTATCGCACCCAGAAGTTGGAACTGCACAAGAGCCCTTCCCTGGGCCTGGTTTCCTCTCCAGGCGAGTCCGAGGGGGATTTCCGGACCCGTCTGGCCCAAGCCTGGCGCGAGCGACGGGACGAGCAGATCGCCGCCCTGCGGGCCCGCTACGCCCCCCGGATGGAGAAGCTCAAAGCTCGCCTGGATCGGGCCGCGGAGGCGGCGGCGAAGGAAGAGGCGGACCTTTCCCAGCAGCGGGTCAGCACGGCGGTCTCTTTCGGCTCCACGCTGATGGGAGCGCTCTTCGGACGCAGGACCCTCTCGGTCTCCAACGTCCAGCGGGCGGGCAGCACCTGGAAGAGCGCCTCGCGCGCGCGGGAGGAGGAACGGCAGTTGGAGCGGGCCCGGGAGAAGCTGGCCGACCTGCAGGAGGAGGCGCGCTCGCTGGAAGCACAGTTCCAGGCGGAGGTCCAGGCCCTCCAGGAGCGGGTGGACCCGGTTCGCGAGCCTCTGGAAGCCGTGGAACTGCGCCCCCGGCGGACGGACGTCGCGGTCCGCCTGGTCGGGATCGGTTGGGCGCCCGTGGGCCCGACGGGGCAGCCGGCCTGGAGGGGTTGAACTACCTGGCCTGCTCGGGGAGCTTCAAGCCGGCGTCGCAGAGCGCACGCCGTTGCAGACCCACCAAGTGTCCGATGGCCTCGCGGCCCCGGGCGACGAAGCGATCCAGGTCGGCCTGCTCGAAGGGTTCTCCTTCCGCCGTGGCCTGGACCTCGACCAGCAGACCCCGCCCGGTCATGACCAGGTTGGCGTCCACCTCGGCCCGGGAGTCCTCCGGATAGTCCAGGTCGACCAGGATCTCCCCGTCCACCCGGCCCACGCTGATGGCCGCCACGTGGTCGGTGAGCGGCCAGCCCTCCAGCAGGCCACGGGACTGCAGGTTCAGGCAGGCCTGGGCCAGGGCTACCCAGGCCCCGGTGATCGAGGCCGTGCGCGTTCCGCCATCGGCCTGGAGCACGTCGCAGTCCAGGGTGATCTGGCGTTCGCCCAGGCGGGGGAGGGAGGTGACGGCCCTCAGGCTCCGTCCGATCAGGCGCTGGATCTCATGGGTGCGTCCCGAGGACGAAGCTCGTTCGCGGTGGATCCGGGTGTGGGTCGAACGGGGCAGCATGCCATACTCGGCCGTGACCCAACCGCGGCCCTTGCCCTCCAGCCAGCGGGGGATCCTCTCTTCCACCGAGGCGGTGCACAGGACCCGGGTGTTTCCAGCGGAGACCAGGACCGAGCCCTCGGCGTAGGGAGCATAACCCACCTCGAAGCGAAAGGGCCTCAACTCGGCCGGGCCGCGCCCCTGAAACCTCCCCGTCAAGGCGAGCCGGCCTCCTGGGGGGTGGTGGCCTCGCGCATCCAGGCTTCGTAGGCCGGGTTCCACTCCTGGATCTCGAAGGTGGCCACCTCGGGGACCTCCCAGGTGTTCAGCTCCAGGTAGCGCCGTTCCAGTTTCCAGACCAGTTCGGCCCGGGTCCGCATGACCAGCAGGCACTCTTCCTGGGTCAGGACCTCTCCCTTGAAGCGGACCTTGGTCCGGACTCCGGGCACGATGTTCACGCTGGCGACCAGGCGCTCTTCGACCAGGGTATCGGCGATCTTCTCGGCATCCTCGATGCGGCAGGTGGACAGGATGATGCGCACGGGGTCCTCCTGGATGGGGTGGTGCAGTCGGCTTCGCCTGGGGACGGGGGATCCCTGCGGGTCAGCCGCCGCGCAGGCGACCCAGGATCCCTTCCTTGCGGGGGGGAGCTGGCTCGGAAGGCTCGGGGGGGCCGGAGGGATCGAAGTCGACCTGGCCGGCGATTTCCACCCGCAATCCGGGGGAAATTTCGGTGGTGGCCAGAACGCCCAGGTTGGGGAAGGGGCGGGCCAGGATGCGGCGGACCCACAACCGCGTGGGCGGGTCGGTGAACAGCACCGGAGGCATCCCGTGCTCCTCCAGGGCTTCGCGCACCGCGCCGACGAGCTGGTCGGCCTCGTCGCGGGAGAGGTTCAGGACGCTCCCACCGTCCCGGACCACGATGGCTTCCATCAGGCGGGCCTCGACGCGAGGGGAGAGGGCCAGGCCGCGCAGGGCTCCTTCCTCGTTGAGGTAGCTCCAGCAGATCTGTCGGGCCAGGGCCATGCGGCACACCTCGGTCACCTGATCCACCCGATGGAGGCGGTCCAGCATGTCACCTGCGGTCTCCAGGATGGTCACCAGGTCCCGGATGGGCACCCGTTCGGTCAGCAGGGATTGCAGAATGCGCCGCAGTCCGCGCAGGTGGGTCCGGTTGCTGAGGAAGTCCTCCACCACCACCGGATGGGTGGGTTGCAGGCGGGCCACCAGGTCGTGGGTCTCCTGCAGGCCCAGCAGCTCGGGCGCAGCTCCCAGGATGATCTGTTTGAGGTGGGTGACCAGCACCTGCAGCGGTCCGAGCAGCAGGCAGCCGATCTGGTCGGCTTTGTCCCGGTGCTCCATCTCGATCCACTTGGCCTTCATGCGGAAGGCCGGTTCGGTGGTGGCCCACCCCTCCAGTTCGCTGAGCTGTTCGTGGCTCCCGACGGCCAGGAAGCGGTCCAGGAACAGCTCCCCGGTGGCGGCGGGAGATTCCTTGACGCGGATCAGGTACTGGTTCGGCTCCAGGGCCAGGTTGTCGCGAACCCGGACTCCAGCCGGGACCAGCCCCGACTCGCGGGCGATCTCGTCGCGCAAGCCTCCCAGGTTCTGCAGCAAGGGGGCGCCATGTTGAGGATCCACCAGGGGCAGCAGGGCCTGGCCCAGTTCGATCAGCAGGGGATCCTGGTAGACGTAGGGGTCGGTTCCGGGTTCGGCCTTGCCCTCGAACGAGACCGTGAGCTCGCCCTCGACGCTCCATCCGTCGTTCACCAGGCGCATCAGGCCCTGCTGGACGTCGGCATCCATGAGGCAGTGGGTCCCGGCGAAAAGCAGGGCGGTCTGGGTGTCCCGGCTCAGTTTGACGTAGATCTGCTGGCCCCGCTCCTCGCGGCGCCAGGGGGCGAATTCGGCCCCCAGGTCGCCGGCCTGGAAGAAGAGCAGGTCCTGATGTCGTTCTTCGATTCGTCCACGCGCCATGTCTACGGGGCTCCCTGGGTCTGGGGTTGGGTTGGGGCCTGGGTTGAGGTCTGGGCAGGAGGGCTGGGTGCCTNNCTCCCTGGGTCTGGGTTGGGCTCTGGGTTGGGGTCGGGCTCTGGGTTGGGTTCGGGCTCTGGCTCTGGGCCGGGCCCTGGGTTGGGGCAGGAGGGCCGGGAGCCTGCATTGCGAGGGGGATCTCGTTGTCGATCCAGAGCGGCAGGCCTTTTTCGTTGCGGGCCAGGCTGATCCCGAAGCGGTCCTGGATGAAGGCGGCCAGGTCGGGGGTCGCGACCGTGTGGACGTCTCCGGTGACCGTCACCACCCGGCTGGTCTGCTTGTGGAGCAGCTCGGAGTCCACCGCCGTTCCGGCACAGACCAGGATCCCTTCGATCGGGTTGCGGGGGTTCAGCAGGATGAAGAAGCTCTGCAGGCCGACGGGGGGCTTCTCGGCAGCCGCCAGCATGGCAGCCAGTTGTGGGGAAACCTCGAAGAGCGCCGTCCCTTCGACCTTCTCGAAGCGCGCCGGCACGACCGAGGTGGATTCGTACTGGGTCCCCTGGATGATCAGGGGGGGCGCCTCTTCGTTGCGGTTGCCGCAGGCGAGGGCCAGGAGGAGGCAGAAGGCCGCGCTGAGGGCCCACGTCAGCCGGGAGGGAAGGGCCTGAATCATGGAAACACCACCTGGGTGGGGCGGAGGTGAAGCCGCCCCAGGATCGCCCCGACGGGCGGGTCGCCTCTCCTGGAGAGTCGGCTGGCCTCGGCCGCCTGCGACCCGGGAGGGCGGTGGGCCCGTATTCCGGGCATCGGCCTGGATTCCTCTCGCCGGTGCAGCCCTCGGCAGCCCACCACAGGAACCTCGAGCGGCCCCGGCGAACCCCATGCGGCCATGGCGAAGTTCTACACCCTGGACGAGGCGGCTCGAACCCTGGGAATCCCTTCCGAGCGGCTGCAAGCCTGGATCGTCGAGGGACGGGCCCTGGCCACCCGGCGCTCGGGGAGTTGGGTGCTCCGGGACTTCGAGGTCCGCAAGCTCAAGAAGACCCTGGCCTCCTCGTCTGCGGCGCAGGAACAGCCTGCCTCCAGGCCGGGCTCGTTGCCCCTGCGCGAGGAATCGCCGGCTGCCCGGCCGGCTTTCTTGCCGTTGCGGGAAGAGAGGCCCGGGAGCAGGCCGACCTCGTCGCCCCCAGGGGAGGAAAAGCCCGCTGGGAGGCCGACCTCGTTGCCCTTGAGGGAGGACCCGGCCACCTCCAGACCCTCGAAGTTGCCCCTGCACGAGGAGGAACCCGACGCCGCTCCGGCCAGTCGGCTCCTCCGGGAAGAGGACGCGGCGGCCCGCCCGGTCTCCTCTCCGCTCGTCGAGGGAAGGCCCATCCCTCCTCCGGTCGCTCCACCCCCGCCACTCCGAACCCCTGCCCCGCCAGGACTGGGCTTCAACGAGCGTCGGCAGACCCTGGGACGTCGCCGGGAAGATGTCCTCCATCCGGCCAGCCTCCTGGCCGCGTTTGAAGAGTCCCTGCGCGAGGCCTTGAAACCTCTGGCCGAGGGGCAGCGGCTCCTGCTGGCGCAATCCGGGTCCGGCAGGCACGACCCGGACGGCACGCTGGTGGAGCTCGTGAATCGGGGGTTCTCGCGCCTGGAAGAGATTCTGGAACGGAGACCGGTGGGGGAGCTGGAGACCCTGCGTCGGCAGATCGCCGAGCTCGAGGCCCGGCCGCCCCGCGAGGAGGACCTGGCGCGCGCCCTGGAGGACATGCGTCGCACCACCGAGGAGGCCTGGCAAGGCCTGCGAGCCGAGCTGGAGAGGATGCCGGCCGGCCGGAGCTCCGCCGCCCCGCCGGCTTTGCAGGAGGAGCTCGATCGCCTGCGCTCCGAGCGGGATCGGCTGCGCTCCGAGCGGGAGCGCCTGGTGGACGAACTGGCGAGTGCCCGCACCGACTCTGAAGCCCAGACCCGTCTGCAGGAAGACTCTCGCGAGGAGCGCACCCGCCTGCTGCGCGAGCGCGACGAGCTGCGCTCGGCCTTGGACCAGGCCAGCCGGACCGGTTTGAGCCTGGGTTCGGAGCGTCTGAACCTGGAGTCCGAGCGAGACGCGCTGAAGGTCGAACGCGACGCGTTGAAGGCCGAAAGGGACCGGGCCACGGCCGAGCTGGCCAGCCTGCGCTCGGAGTCCGGACGCCCGGCCCCGGATCCGGCCGGTTCCGAAGGGAAGAGCGAACTGACCGATCTGATGCGGCGCCTGGAGTCCCTGCGCAAACCGCTGGGGGCAACCGGGGCGCGGCCGGCCGAGCTGGCCGAGCGGGCAGCCCGGGTGCTGGAGGAGTCGCGAGGCGAGCGTCAGCAACTGGAAGCTCGGCTTCAGGAGGCCGACCAGGAGGTCCAGGAGCTGCGCTCTCGCCTGCAAGGGACGCTGGATCGCATGCAGCCGCTGGCCGGCGACCTCGAGGCCGCGCGTGCCGAGGCTGCCCAGTCCCGAGCTGAAGTCCAGGATCTGGAGAAGGCGCTGGAGGAGGAGCGACGTCGTCGCCAGGAAGAGCACCAGCGCCAGGACCAGGACCTGCGCGAGAGGGAGCGCTCCCTGGTCGACATGGAGGAGGAGTGCGCTGGGCTCCGGGCCAGATCCGAGGCACTCGAGTCCGAGTTGAAGGCCGCCAAGGGCTCGCGCCCACCAGGAACCGGAGCCGAGGAAACCCAGCGCCTGGCTCCCGGAAACACCGCCCGCCTGCAGGGCCGCATCAACAGCCTGCAGCGCGAGCTGGATGCCGCCCAGCGCCAGATTGTCGAAGCCCGGGAAGCCCAGGCGCGTGCGTCGGCCGAGCGCGAGGCCGCGACCGGGAGGATTCGCGAACTCCAGGAGCAGTTGAAGGACCTCAACTACAAGCTCTCCGTCCGCGGGACCGAAACGGGCGGTCCAGACCCCCGGCAGATGGTGGCCACGATCGCGCGGCTGGAAGCCGAGACGGCCGAGAAGGACCGCCTGATTCAGGAGGGACATCGCCAGCGCGCCGAGCTGCGAACCGAGCTGGAGAAGGCCCAGCGCGCCTTCTACGAACTCCAGCAGCGGTTGGACCGCGAGAAGATGGAGTGGTCGGAGATCCTGGCCCGCGAGATCGCCCAGAGGGAGGAGGCCCAGCGCACGAGCCACGCCTCCGAAGAGGACTCCGCCCGGCGTTCTTCCGGCTGGCGGCTCTTCAAGCCCCGGGGCGGGGGCTCCTGAACCGCACGCCGTCTTCAAGGCCCGCCCCGGTTCGGGCGCGCCAGGCGGGTCACCCCGGGTCTGGCGTCGGGAAGGGTTCAAGCCGCCCGGGTGGAACCCGAGGAATCCATTCTACGTGCGGGAGCCCCCCCATGAGCACGCCTTCCAAGGATCGCAGCGCCGGTCCCGTCGATATCCAGCAACTGGGCCTGATCGCCTCGATCCTCAGCCTGGGATACGTTTTCTGGGTGGTGGGGGCCATGGAGATGGTCGAGCGCCTGGCCTACTACGGCGTGCGCTCGGTCGCCGGTCTGTATTCCAAGTCTCCTCTCTCTGAAGGAGGTCTGGGAATCTCGCCCTCCCAGTTCGGGACCATCCTGATGATCTGGTCGGGCTTTCAAGGCTTCGTCCCCATCTTCGTCGGGGGGCTGGCGGATCGCTATGGCTACAAGCTGATGATCGCCATCTCCACGCTGGTCAAGATCGTCGGCTACCTCCTGATGGCGGCCTTCGCCAACTTCTGGGGCTTCCTGGCAGGGGCCATCTTCCTGGCCACCGGCACGGCCATCTTCAAACCTGGCATTCAGGGGACCCTGGTCAAGTGCACCAATCGCCGGAACAGCTCCATGGCATGGGGCCTGTTCTACCAGACCGTGAACCTGGGAGCCTTCCTGGGCCCGTTGATGGCGGGACTGATGCGCAAGATGGACTGGCAGTACGTCTTCTTGACCTGCGCCGGCATCATCTCGCTGAACTTCCTGCTGCTGCTGACCTATCGCGAGCCCGGTCTGGAAGAACGCCTGGAACGCGAGCGCCAGCACAAAGAGTCCGGAAAGAAGCGTCAGAGCCTGCTCTCCGAGACCCTCAGCGAACTGCGCCGCCCTGAACTGTGTGCGTTCCTGGCCATCTTCACCGGTTTCTATTTCATGTTCAACGCGCTCTTCGACGTGCTTCCCCTGCACGTCGACGACTGGGTGGACAGCCGGGACGTGGTGACCCGGGTCTCGCAGACCCTGGATATCGAGAACCCGGTGGTCGGATTCGTGATGATCCTGGACAAGACCAGGCAGTACATCCAACCCGAGGGAATCATCAACATCAACGCCGGCCTGATCATGCTGAGCTGCTTCTTCTTTGCCTGGCTTTCCTCGAAGATGCGGATTCTGCGCAGCATCGCCCTGGGAACCACCCTGGCTGGGGTCTCGCTCTTCCTGATCGGGTTGTCGACGGCGGGCTGGACGGCCCTGGGGGCGGTGGCGGTCTTCAGTGTCGGTGAGATGCTCTCCAGTCCCAAATTCGGTGAGTTCATCGGGGGCCACCTGGCGCCGGACGACAAGAAGGCCATGTACCTGGGCCTGGGTCAGATCTCCTTTGCCGTGGGCTCGACCCTGGAGGGCAAGATCGGTCCCTTCCTGTACGACCACCTGGCCTCCAAGGATCGCTTCGCGCGCCAGATGCTGACCGAGAGCGGCATGCCCGTCGAGAGAATCCTGCAGATTCCCCAGGGCGAGGCCTTCACCAGGCTGGTGGAGTTCACCGGACAGGCTCCGGACGCCTTGACCCACTTGCTCTACACCAGCCACTCGGTGGGCCAGATGTGGTTCCTCATGGGCGGGGTGGGCCTGACCACGGCGCTGTTGATCCTGCTCTACTCGTTCTGGCTGCAACGCCGGATGGCGACCTCCCAGCCCCAGGAGCGCAAGGAGTCTGTGTGAGTATCCGGACCGAGCATCGCCG
>DCTU01000064.1:237-4667 GCA_002329445.1 bacterium UBP9_UBA1432 | reverse complement strand
GGCGAGGCGACCGACGCGATATTCACACAGGCTCCTAGGCCGTGGGCTCGACCCCGTCGGGCGCGACGGCCCGAACCTGGGCCGAGATCGACCTGGGTGCCCTGAGGCACAACTTCGACCTGGCCCGGGCTACCGGCCGGAAGGTCATGTGCATCGTCAAGGCCGACGCCTATGGGCACGGCGCCGTGACCTGCGGACGCTTCCTGGAAGCCCATGGGGCGGATGCCTTCGGAGTGGCCTGCCTGTCCGAGGCCGTCGAGTTGCGTCGGGCCGGCCTGCACCGCCCCCTCCTGATCCTGGGTCACACCGCACCCCAGGAGGCCTCGACCCTGGCCGATCTGGGTCTGTCCCAGGCAGTGCCCGATGAGTCCTTCGCCCGGGAACTCGCGACGCAGGCCCGACGCGCCGGGGTCCAGGTCTCCGTGCACGTCAAGCTGGATACCGGGATGTCTCGCCTGGGGCTTCCGGCTCAGGGCCCCGACCAGGCCTTGGAGGCCGCCCGCTCGGTGGAGCGTCTGGGAGAGCTCGGGGGGCTGGTCGTGGACGGACTCTTCACCCACTTCGCTGCCGCCGACACCCCGGAGGAGGACTCCTTCACGGCCTGGCAACTGGAGAATTATCTGCGGGTGCTGGAGGAGCTGACCCGCAGGGGCCTCCGACCCGCCTGGTGTCACACCTCGAACAGCGCCTGCATCCTGTCGCATCCCGAGACGCAACTGGACATGGTTCGTGAGGGCATCATGCTGTATGGTCTCTATCCCGACAGCGCCCCTCGGCGCGGGCCGCTGTGCCCGGTGATGACGCTCAAGTCACGGATCGTCCAGGTCCGCCAGCTTCCCGTCGGGGCCAGCGTCAGTTATGGCCGCACCTGGCGAGCTTCAGCCGCCACGACCTGCGCCGTGGTGGCGGCAGGATACGCCGACGGCTATCCCCGGCGTCTGAGCAACCGGGCCTGGGTCCTCCTCAACGGCCAGCGCCATCCCCAGATCGGCCGGATCTGCATGGACATGTGCATGCTTGATGTCACCGGTTCGGACGTGCAGCCCGGTGACGAGGTCGTGCTCTTCGGCCAGGGCGGGATGAGCCTGGAGGAGGTGGCCGGCGTGGTCGGGACCATCAACTACGAGATCGCCTGCCTGGTGACCCCCCGCGTGCCCCGGGTCTATCTCAACGGCTAGGAACCCGTCCGGAAACCCCTCGGTCGCCTCGCCGCTGGATGGGATGCACCGGCGGGGGTCGCGGGGCTGGACCCGCAACCCTGGCAGGGAACCCGCCCGGCTCTCGGAATCCTGGGGGCCATGATTGAACTGCCCGTCGCATGGTTCTGCCTGGGCCTCTTCGGAGTCACCTATGCCCTGGTCATCGCCGAGGAGCCCCTGAGGCTTCGCAAATCCAAGCCGGTCACCGTGGCGGCGGGGATCCTGTGGATGCTGATCGCGTGGGCGGCCCTTCGAGCCGGGCACCCCCACCTGGCCGAGGAGGCCGTCAAAGGCTATCTGGAGGAATACGGCGAGCTCTTCTTGTTCCTGCTGGCGGCGATGACTTTCGTCAACACCATGGAGAACCGCCTCCTCTTCCGGGCTCTGCGCTCCTGGCTGGTGGCCCGTCGACTGAGCCTGCGCACGCTGTTCTGGGTCACCGGGCTTCTGGCGTTCTTCATCTCGCCGATGGTCGACAACCTGACCACAGCCCTGTTGATGGGGGCGGTCCTGCTGGCCGTCGGTGCGGGGCGACCCCGGTTCCTGGCTGTCGGCTGCGTCAACATCGTGGTGGCGGCCAACGCCGGGGGCGCCTTCTCGCCCTTCGGCGACATCACCACCCTGATGGTCTGGCAGTCCGAAAAGGTCGGGTTCTGGCACTTCTTCTCATTGTTCCTGCCCTCCCTGGTCAACTGGCTCGTTCCCGCGGCCCTGATGAGTGCGGCGGTCGAGCCGGGTCGGCCCCTGGTCGAACCTGAGGAGGTGGCCCTGCGCCCTGGAGCCGTCGGGGTGGTGCTGCTCTTCCTGGGCACCGTGGCCCTGGCGGTCTACATGCACGCGGGCCTGCACCTGCCACCGGTCCTGGGCATGATGACCGGCCTGGGCCTCCTCAAGCTGTATGGCTCCCATCTGCGCCGGCGTGCTCGAGCCGCGCAGGAGGCTCCCGATTTCGGTGACGAGATGCCCGAGGGCCTGGAAGCGGTCTCGGGTCACGCCAGGACGGTTCCCGTCGACCCTCAGGAATACTTCGACATCTTCAAGATCCTGGAGCGTGCGGAGTGGGACACCCTGCTCTTCTTCTACGGTGTCATCATGTGCGTGGGGGCACTGGGCACCCTGGGTTGGCTGGCGCTGGCCTCCCAGTTCACCTATGGGGCCCTGGGGCCGACCCTGGCCAACGTCCTGGTGGGGATCATGTCTGCCGTGATCGACAACATCCCGCTCATGGTCGCCGTCCTGAACATGAATCCCGAGATGTCGACGGGGCAGTGGCTGCTGGTCACCTTGACGGCGGGGGTCGGGGGCTCGCTGCTGTCGATCGGCAGCGCCGCAGGAGTGGCGTTGATGGGACATGCCCGAGGGCACTACACCTTCCTGACCCATCTGCGATGGACCTGGGCGGTCGCGCTGGGATATGCTGCCAGCATCTGGGTCCACATGTGGCTCCAGCGGGGAGATTTCTGACAGAATTGCCTGGGGAATGGTCGGTTTCGGGCCGGAGTGTCACGGTGTGGGTTCCTTCTGGCCCCGCCCTCGCGCTCCAGAACCTGGATGCACCGTCTTGAGGAGGAAGAATCGTGGAAGAGACGCCCACCCTGCGCCTGGCGAATCGCGACGACGTGGACGCGATCCTGGCCGTATACGCTCCGTATGTGACCGAGACCGCCGTGTCCTTTGAACTGGAGGTGCCTTCGCGGGAGGCCTTCCGCCGGCGCCTGAGCACCCACCCCTGCGTGGTCTGCACGCTGGACGGTCGGGTGGTGGGCTTCGCCGGGGCCACGGCGGAGCGGCCCCAACCGGCCTATCGTTGGAACGCCGAGGTCTCGATCTATCTGGAACTCTCCTGTTGTCGCCGGGGAATCGGCACCGAGATGTACCGCGCCCTCTTCGAGCTTCTGGCCATGCAGGGCTATCGGAACCTGTATGCCGTGATCGCGCTCCCCAATCCGGCCAGCCTGGCCCTGCATCTGAACCTGGGTTTCAGCGCTGCCGGGCTGCACCTGCGGACGGGCTACAAGCTGGGGCGCTGGCGGGACGTCCAGTGGCTGCACAAGGCCGTGGTCGAGACCGAGGACGTGGAGGAGGCTCCGCCCCAGCCGGTCGGAATCCAGAGCCTGGACCCCGCCAGCGTGGCCCGCGTCCTCTCCGAGGCCACCGGTCGATTGCGGCGTGCCTGGGCCGTTCGCAGCCCGGTCGCCGGGTCGTCGGACTGAGTCCTCTTCAGAAGATCTTCAGGCAAAGTCAAGAACTTCTTCAGCTCTTCCAGGTTCAATGAGGCTGGAGGCCGTGGCGGCGGGTCTCCTGCAGAGATGCGGCTCCTGCCGGGGCCACTGGGCCAGCCGTCCTGGAGGTCTCGTGAGCGCCAAACGTCACTTCGTCGCCGCCGTGGCCCTGCTGGTGGGGTTGCTGGTCGTTCCCGCAGGGGCTCGGGCCGAGCGCTTCGACCCCGAAGCATTGGATCGGTTGTTGGCCCCGGTGGCCCTGTACCCCGATTCGCTTCTGGGCAACATCCTGCTGGCCTCGACCTGGCCGACCCAGATCCAGGCGGCTCATCAGTGGGTCGAGTCTCACCCTGGCCGCTCGCTGCAGGAAGTGGCCGACGCCGTGGAGGGGAGCGCCTGGGATCCGAGCGTCCAGATGCTGGTCCTGGTTCCGGATGTGCTGGCCATGATGGCTCAGGACATGGGATGGACGGCGGCCTTGGGCCAGGCCTTCTCCAACCAGACCTCCGATCTGTACGATTCCATCCAGAGGCTTCGCAAGAGGGCCCGAGCCACGGGAAGCCTGGTCAACACCCAGACGGTCCGTGTCGTGACCGATGAGGACGGCCTGATCTCGATCGGGTCGGTCAACCCGAACGTCCTGCTGGTGCCTCGCTACACGCCCGCGGTCGTGTATGGCTGGGATCCCGGGTCGGTCGTGTTGCGCACCGCCCTGGTCTGGGGCACGGTGTATCTCCTGGACCGCGCCTTCTATGGAACCTGCTGGGATTGGCATCGACGCCGCTTCTGGTGGGGGCCCGGCTACGGAACGTGCGGGTACTGGAATGGTTCCTTCCGGCCCTGGGGCCCCGGTTCCCGTTTTGAACCGATGCGCCCTCACCTGATGCACCGACCCCCAAGCTGGCATGTGGGGATGGGGTCTCCCGCTGGAGTGCGCCCGCACGGGGTTCCTTCGCGACCCTCGGCCCACCGCCCCGAGCCCCATCGGCCCACGCGTCCGTCGGGGGAG
>DCTU01000064.1:0-164 GCA_002329445.1 bacterium UBP9_UBA1432 | reverse complement strand
GTCCGTCGGGGGAGCGCCCGGATTCGACGCAGCCCACGCGTCCGTCGGGGGAGCGCCCGGACTATTCGCGCCCTTCGCGCCCCTCGGGTGAGGGCTCCGGCTTCAGCCGTCCCACGCGTCCGTCGGGAGAGGCCCGGCCTTCGCGCCCCTCGCGCCCCTCGCGC
>DCTU01000002.1:22470-23706 GCA_002329445.1 bacterium UBP9_UBA1432 | reverse complement strand
GTCAACTCTAGACCCCTCTTTCCCTGGCCTGGCCCGAGGTCGGCAGCACGTCGCGCTTCCGCAGGACGCGGTTGGGGTCCTTGCCTTCCCACATCACCTCACCGGCCTGGACGCCGTAGGATTCGCCCAGAACCCGGTGCAGGTCGTTCAGGACCTTCTCGGCGTCGTCGCAGCTTTTTGCCTGGCCGCCTCCGGGCATCGGCGAGCTGCTCATGGAATACCCCTCCACGTCGTACCAGATCTCGCCCTCCACCGGCACGCTGATCCCGATTGCCTTGCCGGCGGCGCTGCGTGCCTCGAGGAGCATGGCAGTGGCGGGGTGCTCGGGATGCTCCGCTCGGGGTGAGGAGACGAAGAAGCCCATGCCCTCCAGGGCCTGGCGGACCGACTCGGCGATGGCATCCCTCTGGTCGGCCTGCAACTGGGCCTGGTTGGCTGCCTCCACCAGGCCGGGCTCGGCCTGGAGCAGGCACTGGACTCCTCGTTGGATCTCGTCGAAGGCCTCGGCTTCCAGGTGCCCCTCGAGCGCCGCGAGTTGCTGGCGAAGCTCGGCTACTTGGGCTGATTGCCAGCGCATCGTCACCGGGTCCTGGGCCAGGCCGACCAGCATTGCCTCAGCCTGGCCCAGGGCGGCCAGGGCCGCCTCCCGGTGAGCGACCCACTGTTCCCATGCGTCGCTGACGCGGGTCGCGTGCCCTTCCACGACCTGGTGAGCCCGGGGAACTTCCGTGCGGGCCTGGCCCAGGTCCTGGCGGCGCAAGGCCCCGCGGGCAGCCTCGATCGCCTGCTGGCTGTGTTGCTGCCCCGCTGCGTCGAACTTGCGGGCGCGCTCGGGTGCCACCTCCGCCAGGCGTCGCTCGGTCTCGCCCACCTGCCAGCCCAGGCGGTCGATCTCCTGGCGCCTCTGGCGTTCCTCTTCTTCCCGGCGTCGCCGGGCCACGGCCTCGCTGGCCTGGGAAATCAAGCCTTCCAGGGCCCGGGCTGGAGCAGCCAGGGCGTCCTCGGTCCTGGCCGAGTCAAGCTGCTGTTGCAGCCGGGTGGCCTCTTCCCGCAACCGCTGGAAGTCCTGGGCGTGCATTTCGCCTTGCAGGTTCTTCAGGGCCGTGTGCACCTGGTTCGCACGATGGTGCATCCGCTCCCTGGCCTGCTCCAGGCGTCGGGCCCGCTCCCTGGCAGCGGCTTCCTCTCGACGTCGGCGTTCCTCTTCGGCCTTCCTTCGGCGCTGCGCCTCCAGTT
>DCTU01000002.1:0-22359 GCA_002329445.1 bacterium UBP9_UBA1432 | reverse complement strand
TCCTTCGACGGAACAGTTGGGAGCTATTGTGAATGGCCGGTCTGTGTCCAGGTTCGTGGAGCATGCCGGCCGTGGTTTGAGGGCCCCCAGGCCATCGGTTCAGGCCGGACGCCGGAAGGTGATCACGAAGTAGTCGGTCACGGACTGTTTGGCGCCCAGCAGCGCGGCCAGGCAACCAGGGCTTTCGACGACGCCGACCGTGTCCACCCGGTAGAACTCCCAGCCCTGGGCGGACTTTTCATTGGCAATATTCTGCAGATAGCTGGCCGCCTCGTTACCTTTGTTGCCGCTTTGGGCGTGGATGTTGGGGGGCACCTGGACCATGTGATACTGATACATCTTGGCCAATCTCCTCGAATTCGGCTGGCGTGCTTTCGACCACCCTTTACCTTGTCCAATCCTGCCGCACTTCGGCAACAAACCTGCGCGTCCTCCCGGCGATCATTGTGTCTCTTCCCGTCGATCCGGCAGGGCCCGCAGCGTGAAGCCCACCTCGAAGCCCGGTCGCTGCGTGATTTCGTCGGGATCGCTCAGGCGCGGCAGGTCATACCACTTCCAGGCATCCGTGCGCCCGCGGGCCAGGCGGTCCAGGTCGGCTGAACTGACGTCTGCACCCAGCAGGAAGCCGTCACACCAGCCCACGGGGCGGCTCTCCACCAGGTCCAGGGCTCTCCCCGCAGACTCCGCCCGCCGCCATTCCAGCCAGTCCACGGGGGGCTCGGGCGGTTGCGCCCGGCCCACAGCCAGCCAGCGACGCCGCAGTGGGGCCGCGTCCAGGCCCGAGAAGGTCACCCCTTCGCGGACCGTCCGCATCCAGGCCTCGCCGCGCATCCTGGGCACCTCCTCGGCGATGCGGAAAAGCCCACCCCGTCGCCCCGCCAGAACCCTGTCCAGCAGTGAAGCCGCGCTGATGGCCAGTCCCGGGCCCTGGTCTCGCACCGCATAGAGCACGCCTTCGGGGCACCGCCGGCAGAGGATGGTCAGTCCCGTTCCCCCGGCGTGCTCCAGGGCGTTGTGGCAGGCTGCCTCCAGCAATTGGCCCAGGGTGGGTGGCCAGACCACGGCGGCCGGGGCCTCGGGGTCATCCAGCCAGGCCACCGGCCCCAATTGCGAAAGGCGCTCGCGCACAGTGGGGGGCAGGCTGCCCACGCGGCGGGGGTCGTCGCCCAGGAATTCCAGGGCCCACAGGAGGTCTTCGGGTGAGCCCCGCCCTTCCCAGAGCCGCTCCAGGATTTCCCTTTCGCGCGCCTCCTCTTCACTCCCCGTCAGCCCCGCGGGCCANNCCCTGCCGAAAGCCTCTCCAGGGTTTCGCTCTCGCGCGCCTGGTCTTCGCTGCCCGTCAGCCCGGCCCGCCAGGGCCAGTCCGAGAGGAAGGCCACAAGCCGTGGTCCCAACAGGTGCAGGGCCTCCTCGATTCCTGCCCCGCCACCGCGCAGGCGCCCCTTCAATGTGTGCACCAGTCCGCGTTCACCGGGCAGGAACAGGGCCTCGCGGTAGGCATGCAAGAGGCTCTCCATCACCTGGTCGTCCGAGGGCCGGCGGCTCAGGGCCTCCAGGACCATCCGCAGGGGGTGCTGCGGGCGGCTGAAGTCTCCGCGCACCCGCCAGCGTGAGGGGCCGCGGCGGTCGGAGTTGCTGTCGAGGAGCGCTGGACCGGCCGGCTCCAGGTCGATGTGGGTCGGTCCCAGGGCAGAGGGGGCGCCCACGGCCTCCTCTCCTGCCTGCCAGGTGAGGTGCAGGCCACCGGTCCGCGGGACCAGGCTCCGGCGGGGGCGCTCCAAAGCCTGAAGGGTGGCGTCCAGCAGGGCGGGCAGATCCTCTCTGGAGACGGGGGGCGAGTAGGCGTGATCCGGAGAGGGGTGGACCCAGCCGGGGGTGCGCAGGGCCGGGCGCAGGCGGATGCGGGTGGAGGGCCAGGCGCAGGGACGGCCCCAGACACGGGTGACCAGCAGGGCCTGGCTCCCTCGTTTCCGGTAGCATCCGACCCCGTAGGTGCGGCCACTGGCTTGAAGGGCCTGCTCCAGGGCGTGCCGGCGCAGGTTGACCGGGATCTCCTCCAGGTCGGCCACCAGGGTGCGGCGCAGGAGCACCATCGAGGCCTGGGGACCTTCAATGTCCGGAACCTCCACGCGGTCCAGCCAGGACCAATCCTGGCCCACGAGGGCCGGCAGGACGGCCCGGACCTGTCGCTCCCAGTTGCCTCGGGCCAGCCAGGCGCACAGGGCCCGGGCCCGGCGGACCCAGACCTCCTCGGCTCCGGCCTCCTCGGCCGCCAGGACGGTCAGGCCCGCCAGGTGGCCCAGCTCGGTGGGCGGAGAGGTGCAATCCAGGCGAGCCTGTCCGAAGTGGCTGGTGGTCAGGACCAGGGCCGGGCCCGGGCGCGCCTCGAGCGGGTGCTGCCCCGATCGGGACAGCAGCAGGAGCGGCCGCTCGGGTCGGCAGGCCCGGTGAAGGAGGCGCAGACAGTGCAGCATCTCGTGGCGGGCGCGACCCTGGGATTCGTCGCGAGAGGTCTGTAGCGGCATGCCCACCAGCACCAGGCGGTAGCCCTCCCGCTTCCAGCTTCTGGGCAGGGGCCGGGCCTCGGCCTGTACCCCCCAGCGCAGGGGAAGGCGTTCCGGCTCACGGTCCAGGACCTGCAGCGTCCGCTCCCAGAAAGGCGTGATCGAGGTCCAGGCCGGATGGCACAGCCAGAAGACCTCCGCGTCTCGGGCCCTGGCTTCCAGCAGGGCCTGGGCCAGGCTGGCCACCCCCGGAGGGTTGGGCACGGCGACCAGAAGCAGCCGGTTCAGCGCGGGGGGGGAGGCGGTTCCAGCCGGGCACCGTTCAGCACGTAGGTCTTCTGTCCGACCATCGAGATCGAATCCTTGAAGGCCAGATGTCGCCCTCGGGCGGCCATGCTCAGGAGAATCGCAGTGCGGCATTCCTCGATGATCCGGCTCAGCAGGTTGTCGGGCAGTTCGTCGGGGTCCTCGTCGTTCCCGCTGCGCCGGCGGGAACGGCCGGCTCCATACAGGGGGTGCTCCATCCGAGCCCGTTCTTCCGGAATTTCGCAGGCCTTTCGGGCAATTTCCGCCTCCGCCCGTTCGCGCAGTTCCTGCAGCAGTCGCTCGGACCCCAGCGGCAGCCCGGGGCGCCCGGCCAGCAACTCCAGGACGATGGGGGCGGCCCAGCGCGGGGCCGTCAGGGGCTGGCGCTCGTCGAAGCGGACCTCTACGCCGTCCAGCAGCAGGCGGCCCTGGGCCGTCTGCTGGACCTGGAACAGGGGCAGGGTGCCTCGCGGACGGTCCACGGGGAAGCCGAAGCGGCGATGGAACAGGTCTTCCAGGGCCAGGCACAGCTCGGCCCTGGTCTGCTGGTCGGTGCTCTTGTGCAGATAGTGGCGCAGGTCCGGGCAGGCCGACAGGGCATCCAGTTCGTCTACCGAGTCGGTCGAGGCGGTCAGGATGATGAAGTCCGGGGAGGTCGGAGCCCCGGCCACGCTGCGCAACCACTCCAGGGCCTCCCGGACGTCGGTTCCCTCGGCTTTGAAGGAGGGACGACCGCTGTGGCGGGTCTGGATCTCCAACACGACGATGTCGAAGGGCAGATCGGCCAAGGCCTGCCGGGCCTCTTCCAGGGTTCCCGCCACCTGAGCCGCAGGTCGCTGGTCACGCCACGAGGGGAAGCCCTGTTCGATCCATCGAGCCACGCACTGCGCGTAGGGCTCCAGTGGGTCGACCACCAGCACCTTCAGGGGGCGTGGAGGAGCGGCGGGCCGGACCTTGGGCTCCACCTCTTCCGAGAGAAGGCCGTCCGTCAGGCCGGGCAGGGCCTCCGATTCCGGAGGGATCACCTCCAGGGGCACCAGCGAGCAGACCTGACTGGAGTCGATCGACACAATCGCCTTGGGTTTGATCCCTCGGGCGCGCAGGCTTCGCTGCACGGCCTGGTTGGCCTTGCGCACCGCGTCCTTGAGGCTCTTGACGTAGTTCTTGGGACGGCTTGGGTCGAGGTGGTTCCCCTTCTGCCAGAAGTGGTGGGCCAGGTCCCCGTGATCGCAGACGTCGTCCAGGTGCAGTGTGCCATTCCTGCTGGCGGCCAGCACCCGCAGCAGGCTGACCGCGGGCTCGCCGACCTCGATGATCTCGGAGTTGTACTGGACCTGCCGCCCGCGGTTGCGCAGAACGTAGAGGGTCTCCCCTGCCGGGATGGGGCGGCCGGGAAGCCTGGCCAACTGCTCGCGCAGGCGGGAGCGCAGCAGGTTGGGCGAGGTCTTGGGCAGGAAGGCCAGGGGTGAATGGTGCAGGGCGCGGCCGATGGCCTCGGGCACCTCGGCGATGCCGCTGGTCACGATGACCTGGGCTCCTCGGGCCCGGGCCGCTCTCAGCACCTCCAGGCCGAAGTCGAAGTGCTCGTCGAGGCTGCCGGATTGTCGGGGGATGGACAGGTCCAACAGGAGCAACAGGGTCTCGGGGCTGGTCTCCCCGTCCAACTCCCGGCGGGCCAGATGGGCGCAGTCGCAGCCCTGGATGGGAACTCCCGGCACCAGGGGCTGCACGGCCCATTCCAGCAAGCGGTACAGGGTCTCGTCGTTTTCGACCAGCAGCACCTTGTGGAAGGGCATGGGCTTCAGTGGGCCGGAACCGGTCAGGGATTTCGTCGAACTCCGTCTGCTCTCCGAGAAGACTCGTTGCAGCCCCAGGACCGTCTCGGCCTGCTCTCGGCTTTCTGCGCCTTGCAGTATCGCGGCCACGTCTTCCAGAAGCCTCAACCTGCCCCGACGCAGTTCGCGTCCCTCTCCACCGTGTCGGGCGGCCTCCAGGAGCCTTTCGGGATAGGCGCTCTCGCCCAGGGTCTCCTGGATAAACTCCGCTCCCAGCAGGAAGTTGTTGGCCACCCGGTGGGACAACAGGTGGGCCAGGCGCTTGTGCTCCTGGGGCAGGCGCTGGACCAGGCTGAGGATCTGCAGGCGCAGGTCGACCAGTTGTTTCGCGGGAAGCGGCCAGTCTGGCCCGGACAGGGCCTCCTCCAGGCATGACAGGGGGGCTTGCAGGTCCCGGCTCAGGCTNNAGCCCCCCCGCCCCTTCAGGTGCTCCCACTGTTCGCAGGCCTTCTCGATGGTGTGCAGGTAGGACTGAACATGCCAGTCCAGGTGGCGGACGTGGCGCCAGCACCCCTCCAGCCCGGCCTTCAATCCGACAGCCATCTGGGGCCCTTTGGAGACCAGGTGGGCTCCGAATCGGCGAGCCGTCTGAGCCGCACGGGCCGAGGAAGAACTGCCGGTCAGCAGCACCAGCGGCAGATCCGAGGACCGTTCGCTCAGGAGATCCAGGACGGCTTCACCCTGTTCGGGCTCGGGCAGACCCAGGTCCACGACAGCGGCCACCGGCTGGGCCTGGAGCAGGTTCTCGGCCACCTCGTCCAGCAAGGCCTCCTGCAACGGGGGAGTCCGACACATCACCGGGTCCAGGCCCCCGGAGGACAGGATCGAGCGGATGGCCAGGCGGATATTGGGATCGTCCTCGATGATCAGGATTGGAAACATGTCTTGTTCAGGACCTCTCGACCAGGATGATGCCATGAGGAGGGTGACAAACCTGCGAAGGCCGCCAGACCAGGGCCAAAGCGAATCACCGGTCTGCGTCAGGGGCCGGCGGGTGGCCTCCCGGGGGAGGCTCAGTCGCATCGGGAGTGGCCAGGACCACCTGGGTGCCCAGGATCCGGTCGTGCACCGCCAGATTGGAGCGGCGGGAGTACAGGGAGAAGAGGTTCAGCATCCCCTGGAGCAGGGGGAGGGTCAACATGGTGGCGGCCAGGTACACGCTCCCGGCGTCAGCCGGCTCCAGGGTGGGGAGGTGGGAGGCCCGGGCGATTCGGAGGCTGGTGGCCAGGACGACCCAGCACAAGACGGTCGGGTTGGCCAGGCAGACCCGGGCCAGGGCTCGGACCCAGGTCAGGGGCCGGCCGGCTCGGTCCACCAGGCGGATTCCCAGCAGGCGTCGACCGGGCAGGGTGCGCCCATGGGAGTCGGCCAGGGCCTGGTACAGCAGGAAGCCTGCCATGGCCAACAACCCCAGGGTGGTGACGCGGACGACGCCGTGGAACAGGGTGACGATCCCGACCAGGACCAGGACGGTGTCGATGGCCCAGGCTGCGGCCCGGCGCTCGGGTGTGGCCCGGTTGATCCTCTCGCTTTCCGCCAGGAACTCCAGCTCGGGGCGGGTCAGGCAATCCTGGTGGCTCTCCCGCCAGCAGCGGGCCCGGGGCAGCTCTGCGGCGGGCAGCAGCAGCTCGTCTGCCAGGCCTCCCTCCCTCCAGGCCTTCAGGCGGTCCATGAGGTCCGAGCGCCAGGTGGTGAATTGTCTGTCCGGATCCGGGTCGGGCATCCGCATGTTCAGCAGGCGGAGCAGGGGTGCCAGGCTGTCGGGGCGGCGGTCGGGGTCCTCCTCCAGGCAGGCGCGCAGGCAAGTTCGGATGCGTGGGGGCCAGGCGGCCAGGGCGGTCTGGATTTCCTCAGGGCTTCGCGGAAGTCGCCCTCGGGTCATGACCAGGGCCGTGGTGGCCAGGGCGTAGAGGTCGGATCGCCGGTCGGCCGGCCGGCCTTCCTGTTGCTCTGGCGCCAGGTAGCCGAAGGTGCCCAGCAACGTGGCGCTGGCCGTCAGCCCCAGACCGAGTTCGGGTCGGGCCAGCCCGAAGTCCGCCAGACTGGCCTGGCCGTCTTCCGCGAACAGCACGTTTGAAGGTTTCAGGTCGCGATGCATCAGGCCTCGGCGGTGCAGCTCCGCCAGCCCTTGGGCCATCTGGCCCAGGGTCCGGATGGCCTGGTCCAGGGGCATCGGTCCGTCAGCATCCAGACGGCGCTGCAGGTCGCCTCCGGGCAGATACTCCATCACCAGGTAGGGGAGGTGATGGTGGTAGCCCATGCCAACAGCCCCCACCAACCGGGGGTGACGGACCTGCAGAGCCAGCCGCCCGGCGCGCTCGAAGCGCAGCACCTGCCGGTGATCCCGGGCCAGGTCGGGGCGCAGCACCTTCAGCAGTCGGACCTCGGTCGAATCCAGGCTCTCGACCAGGTAGATCTCGGCGCTGCCCCCGGGGCGCAGCGGCGCCACGATCCGCCAGGAGTCCACCACTGTCCCCTCCATCAGGGAGGCGCCGACGGGCCCGGACTCGCCGGGTCCGGCCGGGGTCAGGCGAAGCTGCAGGCGTTCGGGGGCGAAGCGACGGCCCGGTGCTGGAGTCACCAGGGCCTGGCAGGCCCGATGTTCCTCGGAGTTCGGTCCGGCCACCAACCGATGCGAGCAGCCGCAGCTCTCCCAGGTGGCCTCCGCGTCGGTCAAGGTCGAGAGAACGAAGGTTCGCAGGACCTCCCCGTGGGGGCTGACCTCGCATCGCACCAGCGGTTCCAGGACCAGCGCCCGCAGGCCCGAGGGGTGCAGCAGCAGCACCGCGCCTTCCGGCAGGCCATGGCGGTCGCTGAAGGGGGAGTAGCCGAAGCACTCGTCGGAGCCCTGGCATCGGTGCAGGACGTAGCGGTGCACTCCCTCCAGCCGGTCCTCGCGATGGTCGGCCAGGAAGCCCATGGTGTAACGGGCCAGGGGGGAAGCGGCGGTCAGCAGGGCGGCCAGACGGGCCCTGAAGTCGCGGGAGGTGTCGGACGCCTGGCCCAGCCATGTGGCCGATTCGGGCGTCCAAAGGTCCGGAGCAAACTGCTCCTCCCCACGAGCCAGCAGGGGTGGACGCAGCGCCTCCAGCAGGTCGGCCCAGTCGCCCCGCTCGGCGGCTTGGGTCAGCCGGGCCTCGGACAGGTCGTCGCCTTCCGGGCCCTGGCGATACTCGGCCAGAGCCGCGAAGGCCAGGCAGCGGATGAGCATCTGGATCGCGCGGTCCAGCCAGACCTGGCGAACCTCGGGGCGGCTCGAGGAGTGCAGTTTGCGCAGGGGCAGCGCCACCGGCTGGGGCAGCCGCTGCGGCAGGGTCAGAAGCGAGGATTCCGTGACCTCAACCATGGAGGTCCTCCGGTTCTTCCCGTAGGACCTTGGTTCCCGTGATCAGGTCGTGCAGGGCCTGCCCTCCGGTCGCCCGCATGACCAGCAGGTTGAGCATCGGCACGAAGAAGAAGAGCGCGGCCAGGCCCAGCAAAAGTGGAGCCACGGAGGCTGGGAGGCAGCGCTCCATCACGCCGGTGAAGACCAGGAAGATCAAGCCCGGAAAGGGGTTGGCCAGGATGAAGCGCACCAGCACCTGCAGGGGATCGGCCGGCCTGCCGTCGGCGCGGACCAGGCGGATGCCCATCAACCTGCGTCCGATCAGGCGTCGCCCCCGGGAGTCCAGCAAGGCGTGCCCACCGCAGAGCAGGACGTAGCTGGACATCAGCAACGCCCGGAACCAGTCGAAGTCAAGCCAGCCGAAGTAGGGGCCGCGGCAGGGGATCAGCGCCCAGATCCCATAGGCGGGGAGGGTGTCGATGAGCCAGGCCATGACCCTCTGGCCCTGCTGGGCAGGGGAGAACAGCAAAGTTGAGGCGCCTGAAGAGGGCCTGGGCAGCCCCGACTCACGGCCTGAGGTGCGCCTGAAGGTCTGCAGGGCCTCCCGCAGGCTGGCGACGCTGTCGGGTCGCCTCTGAGGCTCGGCCTGTGTGCACCAGTCCACCAGGGGGCGCAGGGGGCGTGGGATGGCTGCCTGGTTGGGAGGGTCCGCCCCGCTGACCAGGGCCGCCAGCAAAGCGCCCACGGCATACAGGTCCTGCCGGGGGTCGGCCGGCGCCCCGCGAATCTGCTCGGGAGATGCGTAGCCTGCCGTGCCCTGGACCGTGCTGAGTTCCGTGCCTTCGCGGATGCCGGCCAGTTCGGCCAGACCCAGGTCGGCGATCCGGGGGAGCCCGGCTTCGTCGAACAGGATGTTGGCAGGTTTCAGGTCGCGATGGACCAGGCCGCGGCGGTGCATCTCCTCCAGGCCATCCAGGATCTGCAGCACCAGGTCCACGGCCGTTCCGGGCTCCAGGGGGCCTTGTCCGAAGATGCGCTCGCGCAGGTCGCCTCCGGGCAGATAGGGCATGGCCAGGTAGGGGCGTCCGTTCCAATGCCCCTCCTCCAGGACCTGAAGAATCCCCGGGTGTTCCAGGACCATGGCCTGCCGGGCCGAGTTCTCAAAGCTGGCGCGCAGGGCAGGGTCGGCGGCCAGGTCGGGGCGAAGCACCTTCAGGGCGCGAACCTGTCCGGTCGGNNCAGAAGCCGCCCGAGCGCAGTTCGCCCAGATATTCATAGGCTTCGCCCTGAGCTTCGGTCCGTGGTTCTCGGCCGGACGCAAGCAGGGGGCGGCACCAGGTCGCGACGCGCAGGGGAGCCCGTGGCCTGGGAGAGATCGGGCCGTGGACCAGTGCGTGGCAGGCGGCAGCATCCGGGTCCGCGGAGGCCCTCCCCTGGACCAGGTGGCCGCCAGCGATCGACCACCAGGTCACGCGACCCCTTTCCAGCGATTCGAGCAGGTAGAGATTTGGGGATTCTCCCCCGTGCGGGTCCAGGAAGCGGAGCAGCGGGTCCATGTCCAGGGAGCGCCGGAGTTCTCGATCCAGCAGCAGGACCTTGTCAACGGGCAGGTCGGCTTCCGCCACCAGGTAGGCAAAGATCCCCTCGGAGCCCATGCATCTCTGCACGCCGACCCTGCCGCTGGTGCCGGGGATGGCGCTGGTGGCCACCAGTGGGAAGTCGGCCAGGCCTTCGAAACGAGCCAGGAGGTTGAGCAGGTGGGGGGTGGTGGCCTGGAGCAGGCGCCTGGCTCCGTCGCGGCTGGTCATGGCCTCTTTGCGCAGGTGGTGGCTCAGGTTCCGCAGCTCCAACAATTCGTTGAAGTCGGCTGCGGCCGTGCAGCGGCTTCTGAAGAGGTTCCCAAGAATCCCGGGCATCAGGAAGTCGTGATCCTGCTGTTGCAGGAACTCCACCAGCGTGCGCAGGCAGCGCAGCAGTCTGCCGTGGACCAGGCGGGGCAGGCTGCCAGCCAGGGAGCGGTCCACCTCTTCGGAGCGGGTGGGGCAGGAGCCGTACTCGGCCAGCGCCACCAGGAACAGGTGGCGCAGCAGCATCTCCCAGGTCCGTTCCATGTGGGGGACCTGGCACAACGGGTCAGGGCAGACGCGCATGCGTCGATAGGGCAGGGCGATCAGGTGCGGAAAGCGGTGGGCGACGCAGAAATCGAGTGCGCCTGGGTCCTGGTCGGACATGCCTTGACCCCCTGGTGGTTGGACGGACCAAGGAGACACCAGCAAGACCTGGTGGTCCTCAGCCGACCGGCTGTTCAGGCGGACCCGGCAGGCTCGTGCCGCGGAAGCTGCGGATCAGGTCCTGCTTGAGCTTCAGGAGTTTCGAGGTCAGCGAGACGTGGTAGATGTGGGGGTTGCGCAGGCGGCGCACGCCGGGATCCAGGCGTTCCAGGTCCCGAAGGCGCACCTGGCGCATCTCGTCCAGGCCGGGTTGGGGGTCCATCCGGCGCCCCTGGACCAGGATGGGTTTGAGCAGCGGCTCGACCAGGCTGAGGTCCGCCCGGTCGAGGATTCGGAAGACCCCCTTCTCGGTGGGGTGGTGGGCCACCAGGGTCTCCATGCGCTCGGGATGCTCGTCCGACAGCCCCACCAGGTCGGCCGTGGCCTGGCCCCGGTTGTCGTACAGGCGCCAGGCCAGCTTGTGCCCCGGGTTGGGGATCTTCGAGATCGATTCCGAGAGCTTGATGGCCGGACTCCACTGGCCGGCCTTCTCGATGGCCACCAACTTGAAGACCCCGCCCAGCGCCGGCTGGCCTTCCGAGGTGATCAGGCGCGTCCCGACGCCATAGGTCAGACGTCGGATCAGGGCCTCGGGCTCCACCGAGTAGCGCGCCGCCTCCTCGCGGATCTGGGCGTGGATCTGCCAGATGGTCAGCTCGTCGAGCTCGTTGGACAGCACGATGGTGGTCTCGGGGAAGCCCGCCTCGTCCAGCATCCGGGCCGCCTGGATGGCCAGATAGGCCAGGTCTCCGGAGTCCAGCCGGATGCCGATCGGGCGATGGCCCTGGCGCTTCAGCTCCTCGAAGATCCGGATGGCGTTGGGGACCCCGCTGGCCAGCGTGTCCACCGTGTCGACCAGCAGCAGACAGTTGTCGGGGTAGACCTCGGCGTAGGCCCGGAAGGCGTCCAGCTCGGTCCCGCCCAGCGCGATCCAGGCCTGGACCATGGCGTGGGAGTGCGTTCCCTTCGGCGACAGGCCCATGGCGTACGAGACCCCGGAGTTCGACGTGAAGTCGCATCCCCCGATCAGGGCGGCCCGGGCGCCCTCGATGGCCCCCTTGCCGTGGCCTCGGCGCAGGCCGAACTCCAAGAGCAGGTTGCTTCCGACGCTGTGGCGGATCCGCGCTGCCTTGGTGGCGATCAGGGTCTGGTAGTTCAAGGTGTTCAGCAGGGGGGTCTCGAGGATCTGGGCCATGGCCAGCGGCCCTTCCACCACGGTCAGGGGAACCTCGGCGTGGACCACCCGGCCCTCCGGGACGCCGGTCAGGGTCAGGCCTTCGAAGTTCCCGTCCCGGCGCAGGAAGTCCAGGAAGTCGTCTCCGAAGACCCGCCGGCCGTCGGGGCCGGTCTCGGCCTTGAGGTATTCCAGATCGCGTTCGCCGAAGCGGGTCTCCAGCATCCAGTCCACCAGCCAGCCCATCCCGGCGCTGATGCAGTAGCCAGCCTGGTGTTCGCCATAGTCCGGATAGCGGCGGAAGTAGTGGTCGAACTGGGCCTTGCGCTCGTGCAGGCCGGCTCGGAAGTAGAGCTGGGCCATGGTGAGCTGGTACATGTCCGTGAAGAGGGCGCCTTCGGCGACCTGACGCAGTGTTTGTTCCATGATGGGGGGCTGGTTCGCGTCGGTCCTGGAATCCCCTGGACCCGATCGAGGCCAGGCCGGTTCTCAGGGACCTTCCACGTCCGGCGAAGCAGAGGCCTCGTCGGCGGGCTTGCGGAAGGCGGCGACGAAGTCCGGTTGGGTGGCCGGGGTTCCCGCGACGGAGAGGTCCACGACCTGGAGCTCTTCGAATCCGGCCCTGTGCATGACCCGACGCAGTCCCTCCAGGGAAGGATACCCGCAGTCATCGAGGACCATGATCCCTCCGGGGCGCAGGGCCTTCTTGACCGACTTCAGCCAGGGGATGGTCTCGCGCTCCAGGGTCTCGGGGGTTCCTACGCCCACGTGGATCCCCGCCTCGTGGACGATGTCCACGCTCTCGGCGGGCAGCCTGCAGTCGTCCAGTCCCCCCCGAACCAGCTTGATCTCCCCCCAGGCCAGCGCGTGGCGTCGGGAGATCCGGTTGATGAGGGCTTCGTAGCCCGGTCCGATCTCCACCCCGATCACGACCCCCGAAGGGCCCACGACCTCTCGGACGGCTTCGAAGATCTGCCCGGTTCCGTAACCCAGCTCGGCCCAGGTGCAGCCTTTGAGGGCAGCCGGGTCCAGGACCTTCAGGGCGCGGTTCATCTGACGCCATCCCGAGCGCGTGGAGGTGTTGCCTGTGAAGAACTGGCGGACGGTGTCGGCCTTGGTGTAGTCTCCAGCCTTCTGCTGTTCCAGGAGGGCCCGGATCGGCTCGCGGTCTCCCTTCACCTCCCAGGCCATGATCTGCATGGCATGGAGGGGTTGGATGTATTCCCGGTCGTGGAAGACCAACTGGTAGAGGACCTCCTCCAGAGGGTCGAAGGTCCAGGGGTCCCCTCCGTTCCGGTAGCCTCGCTCGGTGAAGTGCCTTGACAGCGCCTGCATGGCTTCCGGATCCAACGCCGAGAGCTCCTCGGCCATCCGGCGCAAGGGGAACTTGAACACGGCCGTGGAGCCCAGGGCCACGCGGTTTGCAGGCTTCAGGATGGCGGCCGACCTGTTCAGGGACCGGCTCAGGCTCTCGACCCGCTCTGCCCGGGACAGGCGGTCGGAGGATTGGAGGCTGGCGATGAAGGCTTCAAGAACCTCGATCAGGGCTCTCTTCTCCTTCGAGAGGAGATAGTGGGACGGCGGCCGCTCGATCTTCGGGGAGGGCTCGCCCGGCAAGCCCCCTTCGGGTTCAGCCAGGAGCCGTGGGAGCATCAGGCCCAGGTTCACGAGCAGGAGCAGCAGGAGCCACCAGCGCAGCCGCCGGCCCGGCGAGTGGATGGTCATGGTCGGTCGCCTCCCTCTGCTTCGCTGCAACGGCCTCCTGCTTCGCTGCGCTCCGAGCAGACCCTGGCCCTCGAAGAGGGGCCAAACCGGAGGGTGGGGAAGGGGACCGGCAGGGCGTTCGACCGCGTTCCGCCCGTCTTGTGGGAGGTCCAGGTGAGCGAGCAGAACCCGTCATTCCAGGAAGTCCTTCGAGGCCTGCAGAGCCGGCGTGCCGCCTGGGCCGCAACTCCGGCGCCCCGGCGCGTGGGCCTGCTGCGGGAGTGCCTGGCCCAGACCCGGCACGTCGCCCAGGCCTGGGTCGATGCCGCCTGCGAGGCCCGGGGACTGGACCCCCGGGGCCCCCTGGCGGGGGAGGAATGGCTCTCCGGCCCCTATATCCTGATGCGCCATCTGAGACTGCTGGCCGAGTGTGGGGAGGGGAAGGACGCCTCGTTGCCGGCCCGCCTGCTGGAAGGGCGGACGGTGGCCCATGTCTTCCCTCGGACTCCGATCGAGCGGATGTTGTGGATGGGCTTCCGGGGGGAGGTGGTCCTGGCCGAGGGCGCGTCACCGGAACGCGGTCAGGCCTGGCACCGGATCGGCGGACCCGGGCGCCTGGCCCTGGTGCTTGGGGCAGGCAACATCACGTCCATCGCCGCCTGTGACGCGCTGCACATGCTCTTCGCCGAGAACTCGGTGGTCCTGGTCAAGCTCAACCCGCTCCTGGATTCGCTTCAGCCGGTCTTCGAGCAGGCCCTGGCCCCGTTGGTGCGGGAGGGTTTCCTGGCCTTCTGCCGTGGCGGGCCCCGGGAGGCGGAAGAACTGGCCCTGGACCCGGCGGTGGAGGCCGTGCACCTGACGGGGTCCCGGAAGACCTTCCAGTCGCTGGTCTGGGGGAATCAGACCGATGCCGGAGCGATCCGTGCGCCGCGGATCCAGGTTCCCATCACCGCCGAACTCGGCTGCGTGACCCCGGTCCTGGTGGTCCCCGGCACCTGGGCGGAGGCGGATCTGGCCTACCAGGCCCGGCATGTGGCCAGCATGATCTACCACAACGCCGGCTTCGACTGCGCGGCGGCCCAGGTCCTCCTGACCGATCGGGCCTGGCCGCAGCGGTCGGCATTCCTCAACTGTCTGCGGCGTGAGCTCTCCAGCCTGCCGGTGCGACCTGCCTGGTATCCCGGGGCCGCCTCCAGGCACGCCGAGCTGGCCGGTCAACACCCGCAGGCCGAATTCCTGGGAGCCTCCTCCGAGCGCGGGGTGCCCTGGACGCTGGTCCCCGACGTTCCTCTGGAGCAGGGCCAGCCCGGCCTGACCCGGGAGGCCTTCTGCGGACTGCTCTTCGAGGCTCCCGTCCAGGCTGGAGGCGCCCTGCCCTTCCTCGACCACGCCGTGGCCGCCGCCAACCAGAAGATCTGGGGCAACCTGAGCTGCGTGCTGCTGGTCGACCCCCGGACGGCACGGCAGCACGCCCGGGCCCTGGAGTCGGCCATCCACCGTCTGGAATACGGAAGTGTCGGTGTGAACGCCTGGGCCGGCGTGGCCTTCGGCCTGCCCGAGCTGCCCTGGGGGGCGGCGCCGGGAAACACGCTGGCCGACGTGCGCTCGGGCCTGGGGTTCGTGCACAACGTGCACGGCTTCGAGAACGTCCAGAAGGGGGTCTTGCGGGGGGCCTTCCGGACGCTCCACACCCCGCCGTGGTTCGCCCGGCACCGGAACCTGTCCCACCTGGGTCGGGCCCTGTGCGATCTGGAGGCGGTCCCGGACTGGCCCACGGCCTTCCGGGTGCTGGCCGAGACCTTGCGGGGTGGCCTGCCCCCAGGAGTTCCGGGCGGGCGATAGGGTCAGGACAGCGCCGCGAAGGCCGAACCCACCAGGTTGGCGTCCGGCACGTGCAGGATTTCGAACTGCATGCCGGGGGGGATCAGTCCGGCCAGCGTCCTCTCGACCTCGGGGCGGAACTCGGGGTCTCCCCAGAACAGGCTCCCCTCCGCCACGATTCCGACTCGGGCCCGCTGCCCCGAGGCCTGGATCAGCCCGGCCAGACCTGCGGCCACCAGGCGGGCGGAGCGCGTCAACAGGGCTTCAGCAGCCAGCCCGGGACCCCGAGCGCCTCGCATGGCCACCAACTGGGCAGAGCCCTTCTCGGGCTCGAAGGCGACCTGGGACGTGATCCGCTGGAACAGGTAGGGCAGATAGTGGCCCGAAACCGCCTTCTCGAAGCGCTGGTGGCCAGGGTGGTCCAGGGCCTGGTCCACGTCCTCGTCCCACGGGCTGAGGTGGGGTGGATGGAAGTTGCCGGATTCGAGGTTCACGGCCATCTCCTCATGGGGCCAGGCGCCGCGGGGCAGCTTGGGGATCTGCGCGGTCTTGAAGAAGCCCGCCATGTTGGTGCCCGTCCCCGCAATCAGGCCGATGAAGTCGTCGAAGCGCCCGGCGTGCTGCCCGGCGCCGGCCAACATGGCGGCGACCGTGTCGTTGAGCACCCGGAAGCCGGAGGGTGCGAATCCGGCCTGTTCCATGGCTCGGGCCAGGGGGCGGCCCACCAGGTTGCCTTCCACGCCCAGGACCTCGACCCCCTTGGTCCACCGGATCAACCGGGCGTCGGCTTCCGGGGTCACTTCGGCCGGGTAGGAGAAGCAGTAACCCAGAGGCAGGCCCGGCCGGGGAGCGAGTCGGCTCAACAGGGAGACCTGGGCGGCGAAGAAGTCCGCAGCCCTGACGGTCGGGCCCTCGCGTCCGGTGGGGACCGGAGCCTCCACGGGGCCGGCCTCCACCCGGTGGGAACCATCGGGTTGGATCCGCACCCGCGCGGCGCGCATATTGGTCCCCCCTGTGTCCAGGACCAGGGCTTCCCCCGCCAGCCCCTGGCAGGGCCGGGGCAACCAGGCCGGCAGGGCCCGGACCTGGCTCTTGTCCTCGTGAAGGCCGGCCCGGATCCGTCGGGTCAGGGACTCCCGGATCTCCCGGAGCTGTTCCGGATCCAGTCGGAGAGGAGCCAGGTGGTCCATCCTCGTGTCGTCGGCGTTGCCCATTTCAGGCCCTCCTCTCGGGGGATTGCAGGCCCAGCACCGCCAGGGCGGCCTCCAGGCCCTCCTGGATCGCCTGGGTCAAGGCCAGGCGGGCGCGGGTGACCGCCGGGGGGGCGCCCAGGATCCGTTCATGGTTGTAGTAGGCGTGAAAGAGGTCGGCCAGGGCCACGGCCCGGGCCGTCAGCAGGCGGGGGCGTCCCTGAGCGGCCGCGCGAGCCGCCGTCCAGGGCAGTTCCTCCAAGGCGCGGGCCAGCCCGAACTCCTGGGGCGTGCCCAAAGCCTCCAGGTCCGACCGCATCACGGGTCTGCCAGGGGCGAAGCCCTGGTCGGCAGCCATCTTCGCCAGACCACGGGTTCGGGTGCCGGCATACAGGACCTTCTGCGCCGGGTTGGCCAGGGTGGGGTCGTGGGCCTGGTCCAGGTCCAGCAGACCCGGTCGGTCCAGCAGCAAGAAAACCAGGACCGGCTGGCCGAGGGTCTCGAGAAGCCGGGAAAAGGTCCATGGCCGAGCCGACTTCTGGCCGACCAGGCGGACGGGAGGAGCCGGCTCGGGCTCTCGATCCTCTCGCAGGACCCGGAATCCCGAGGCTTCCAGCAGCCTGGCCCGAGCCTCCCAATCCAGGAACTGACCTCCCTGCTCGAGGGTCCGGGGCAGGGTTCGGAGACGGGGAACCAGGACCTCCCGACCCTGGCCTTCTCCGGTCTGCAGGCAGCGGGATCCGCGGCGCAGGACATCCAGGACCACGGCCTGCAACCCCACGGGGGACAGGAAGAAGTTCAGGAAGCCGGGGCCCTCCAACCGGACTTCACGCCACCAGGGCCGCGCAGGGAGAGCCTCCAGCAGGGCCTCGGCCAGGGGGCGGGAAGGACAGCCCGCCGAGCGGCTCCAGGCCAGCGGCAGGTTGCACGTCAGGTCTCCGAAGTCCGGTCCGCTGCCGGCCTCCAGGTGAAGGCGGGGTGGCTCCCCCCAACCCCGGGCCTCGGAGACCCGGCGGGCCGTGCGGGTCAGGTCCCGGGCCAGAACCTCCCGGATCCTCACCGTTCAAGTCTCTCGGGCAGGAGGGATTCTCGCCTTCAGGGTCTCTTGCAGGCGTCGCATGACCTCCGGAGGGAGCCGGACGGGTCGCTCCTCCGCATAGAACCGGATGGTCTGCCGGGTGCTGTCCACCACGACGCGGCAGGGATGGCAGTCCTTCAGGTGCTCGCGCAGCTCGCGGCAGAGTTCGGTGTCCAGGTCTCCATCCAGGTAGTCGGCCAGGGCCTCTTTGAGGTGGGAACAGTCGTGCCCCGAGTCATGATGCATCGCGAAGGCGCTCCTCGAAGTAGGGGGCGAGCTGGTCCCGCAGGTGGAGCCGCGCTCGCAGGATTCTGGACTTGACGGCCGGCAGCGACAGACCCATGATCTCCGCCACCTCCTGGTTGCCCAGTCCTTCGACGTCGCGCAGCCAGAAGGTGGTCCGGTAGATCTCGGGCAGGCTGTCCAGAGCCTCGTTGAGGATCTGGCGGAACTCCTCGCGGGCGAACCAGGCTTCCGGGTCGCCCGTCCAGGGGCGCGGGTCGGCGGGCTTCTCCCAGTTCTCGGGCAGGGATTCGGGGGCCCGTTTGGCCTTGCGCAAGCGCATCAGGGCGGCGTTGGTGGCAATCCGGTACAGCCAGGTCTTGAAGCTGGAGGCCCCTCGAAAGGTGTTCAGCTTGGCGTAGGCCGTCAGCATGGCGTCCTGCAGGACCTCCTCGGCCTCGACGGGGCTGCGGGTGATCTGCAGGGCCAGGCCGTAGACGCCCGGCGCGTGGGGCTCGATGAGGGCTTGGAAGGCCTGGGGGTCCCCCGCCAGAGTGGCCTGGATCAGCGAGTCCTGGTCGGTCTTGAGCATGAGGGGCCATTCTCGCTGGAAGCGGGATTCCTCCCGGGCGGGTGATCTCGAGCAGGGCGCCGGAGAAGGCCCCGCGCTAGAATCGACCTGAAGACCGTCCCGAAGGGGGGGAGCCCGTTGACCTGTCCGCGTTGCAGCCGTCCTCAACCGGCCGGCGCCTCCTTCTGCAAAGCCTGCGGGACCCCCCTGGACCAACCTCGCCGACCACAGCCCCCACCGGCCCCGGGGCTGTGCCCTGGTTGCGGACGCCCCTGCCCTCCCGCTGCCCGTTTCTGCCAGGGCTGCGGGGCGGCGTTGCCGACGCTGGGCTCCTCGGCCGGTCCTGCCGTGCCTCCAGGGGAGAGCCCCCCGGGGGGCAGGACGCCGACCGGGCGGGATTCGCGGCAGTCCGCAGGTTCGGCCTCTCCGGCGCCGGCGGTGGCCTCGGGCACCTCGGCACCTGCGGTCGCTTCGACCGGAGAGCCTTCGGCCGAGGGGTTGCCCGAGCCGATGGTGGCCAGCCAGGTCGTGCGGTCGGGCTCGCAAGGATCCGCCCCACCACCTTCGGGGCTGTTGCGCGGCCTGGCCGGTCGGGATCCTCGGAAGATGCTGGCTCCCGCCGGGGCCAGCGGGCTGGCTTCACGACTCAGCCTGCTGGAAGTGGGCTCCATGGGTTGCGTGGTGGCCGTGTTGGGCGGGTTCTACGCTTTTGGCCTGCTGGTCTTCGGCTTCAAGCAGATGCTCCTGAGCGGGACGCCCTTGCTGGGGGGCTACCTGATGGTCCTGCTGTTGGGGTTGGCTTTGCTGCGCGGGCCATTGGATCGCCTGCTGGCCCCGATCCACCGCCTGCTGGCCTGGACTCCGCCGATGTTGCGGGTGGTCGCCGGGGTTGCGCTGCCCTTGTTCTGGGTCCTGGTGGACAGCCGCGACATGGGGCACGGGTTCCTGCACGCGGGGGTCACGGTGACCCTTGCGACCGGGATCGGCCACGTCCTGTTCAGCTCGCTGCGGACTCCCCGGCCGGTCTCGAAGCCTGAGGCAGCGCACCCGTCGGGGAGGGTGCCTCCCCCGCGGGGGGCTGCGGGTCCGATCCCGGTTCGGCCGGGGGCTTCGGGCCCTTCTTCCAGGGCAGGGGGCGGCTGACCAGCCGGGCCAGCTTGTCGGCGATCTTCCGATGGACGGGGGCCAGCCGACGGGTCAGGGGGCGGGTGGCCCGATCCAGCTTCTCCAGACCACGCTGCAGGCGCGGCTCGACCTTGTCCAGGGTGCGATCGATCCGCTTGCGTGAGCCCTTGTGGAACTGGTAGAGCGCCTTGACCGTCGAGCAGACGACCGTCAGGGCGATCCCCGGGATCGTCCCGACCCCGGTCAGGGCCAGGGTGGTTCCCACGGCCACGCCCAGGTCGGCCAGGCCGTTGAGTTCCTTCTTGTTGTCGGACTTCTGGAGGCCCACCTTCAGGTCGTGGATTCCCCGGCCGGCCTGGATGGCCCCGGCGACGGGGGCCACGACGGCCGCCACCACGGCCAGGGGACCCAGGACCGCCGAACCCAGCGAGCACAGGGTGCCCACCGAACGGGTCCCGTCCAGGATGCCCTGGATCTCCTTGCGGCGTTCACCCTTGGCGTAGCCGGCCAGGGCATTGGAGGCTCCGCGGGCGACGCCGAACCCTGCCGCCAGGGGAGCCAGGACCGCGCGCAGCGGACCCAGCCCTGCCACCGAGGCCGCGATGCTGGCCCCGGCCGCCAGGTTGGCCAGCCCGTCCATGAATCGGGCACGGTCGTTTCGCCGCAGGCCCGAGCGCAGCTTGACGAAGCCTGCCAGCCCCATGACCCCCGAGGCGGTGTAGCCCGCTCCGTAGGCCACCGTCTCGGCCACCCGGGTCAGCGTCTCGCGGGTGGATTCCGAGAGGTTCTCGCGGACCACCTCGATCCCCAGCGCTCCGGCCACGCCGCTCTTGATGCTGGACCAGGCCCCCTTCAGGGAGTTGCCCGCGTCTCGGGCCGCCTGGGCCAGGGCGTCGACGTCGTCCTTGCGCCACCGGGTGGAGAGCTCCAGAAGCTCGGCTCCCACGGCCTCCCGCCAGGAGTGGTCCTCCTTGGCGGCGGGCGGGGCGGAGGGGCGACCCGAGGAGGGGGTCTGGGGTTGAAGGGCGGGGCCCTGAGGGCGAGACACCTGCATGGCTGTGTGAAGTGTAGATCCACTGGGGGCCTGGAGGCCAGGGCCGGAATGTTAATACCTGGAAACGCGCGACGATTCCCAAGGAGCCTCGCCCTGCCGGCAGACCGCCCCGGGCGGCGGTTGTCTCGGAGCCCGGGTTCCTGGTATCATCCACGCAGTCTTCTTGGAGGTGGACGATGGACCGTTGTTTCCTGGCCCGGATGGGCCTGCTGGTCTTGTTCCTGGCTGCGGCCATCCTGCCGGAGGGCGTCCGGGCTGGAGAGGTCCACAACAACCTGGGCAAGTACGATGGTCTGTACCTGGCCACGGTGATGAACCGGACCAAGGATCAGGCCTTCGAACAGGTCGAGGTGGAGTTGGAGGGGCGCTATATCGAGGTCCGTCTGCCCGACGCTGCTCTCAAGATGAAGATCACCGAGATGTGGGACCGCCGATATCAGATGGAGATCACCGCACGGGACTCGGAGTCGGGGGACCTCTATATCGTGCAGATCAAGACCTGAGATCCAGGTCCAGGGTCTGGTCCTGCTTCGGGCCGGCGGCGGAAGGTCGTCCAGGGTGACCCGAATCTCCCGTTCGGGGTTGACCTGCTCCTCAGAACAGGATATAGATTGAACCGAGGGCCAGCCTGGGTCCACCTTCCCCCACCACCGGGCCGGTCCTCACTTCTATTTCCAAGGAAACTCGGGTTGGGCTTCTGCCGGCCATCGGGGAGCCCTCTCGCGATGCCAGGATGACTCGGATGAACGCCGATCCCGCTCCTCCCGGATGCCGCCCTGGCCCGGCCATCCAGGCCCTGTTGGGAATCCTGGTGCTGGTCGTGGGTCTCTGGGGCCTGCCCGCCGAACAGTACATTGGCGACCCCCAGGCCGTCCGCATGGTGACCTGGAGCCTGCTGGAACGCGGCCGTCTGGACGTGCCGGCCGATCTTGCCCAGGGCGCCGGCGAGCGCGGCCAGTACTTCGTGCAGAACCCGGACAACGGGCTCTACTACAGCAAGTACGGCGAGCTCAACAGCCTGGGCTACCTGCCGGCCATGGCCCTGGAACGCGCGCTCCTGGGGCGTCTGGAACCCTTCAACGAGCTGGCCACGCGGACCGTCCTGCTCAACCTCAACAACCTGGTCCTCTCCCTGATCCTGGCCGGGCTCCTGCTGGCCCTGGCGTGCCTTTTTACCCGGCAACCGGCCCTGGCGCTGGTGTGGGTGTTGGCCACCCTCTACGCCTCGTTCGGCTGGAACTATCTGCGAGCCCAGACCACCGAGCTTCTTCAGTGGACGCTGTGCACGGGCTTCTTCTGGGCCCTGTTCCAACTCTGGAGGAGCCGCGGACAAGGCCGCTGGCTGGGCCTGGTGCACCTCTTCCTGGTCGGCCTGCTCCTGACCAAGGCGGTCTACGTGCTGCTGGTTCCGTGTCTGTTGCTGGTGGGCCTCCTGGTGCTGCCCTCGCAGGCCTCCCGACCTCGGGCCCTGCTCGGCCTGTTGGGTCCCCTGGTGCTGATGGCCTTGCTGGTGGCGGGCCTCAACGAGTTGAAGTTCGGCAGCCCTCTCAGCACGGGCTACACGCAATGGGTTCGCGAGCGCGACCTCTTCCGTGGGGACCTGTGGGCGGGCCTGCGGGGTTTCCTGGTCGACCCCCAGCGCAGCCTCTTCCTGCACCAGCCCCTGCTGCTGCCGGCTCTTCTGGCGCTGCCCGCATTCTTCCGGCGTTGGCGTGTGGAAGCGGTCCTGGCCTGCGGGACGCTGGCGGTCTTCCTGCTCTTCCACGCCCAGACGGCCAACTGGGCCGGGCACTGGTCCTACGGTCCGCGTTACCTGCTGGCCGTGCTGGCGCCGGCCACCCTGCCTGCCCTGCTGGCCCTGGAGTGGCTCTCGGGGCGACTGCGCACACCTTCGGGAGCGGCGCTGGCGGCGCTTCTGGGCCTCATCCTGGCTGGTTCGATCTGGCTGCAGGTCCAGGTCAACTCCCTGGGCTTCTTCACCTGCTACCAGGTGGAGGCGGCCGTGCGCAGCTTTCCCGCTCCCCGGGCCCTGGCGGTCCTGCAGGCACAGCCATTCGGAGTGGTGAACGGCCAGTTGCGTTCCTTCGTCCGGACGGGAACCTTCCCGCTCTTCCTGAAGGAGGCGGCGCGCGAGCTGTCTCCCGAACAGACGGCCCGCCTGGCCGGCGCGGTGCGCCAGA
>DCTU01000356.1:4159-5291 GCA_002329445.1 bacterium UBP9_UBA1432 | reverse complement strand
TGGAGGACCAGGAGGCCCCAGAAGGCGAGATGGATCAGCACGAGTCCCCACAGGACGCATCGCGTCCAGCGACGCGGAGGGTCCAGGACCTCCCCTTGGAGCAAGGCCAGGAATGGGGCGCACCAGACGAAATACTTGAACTCGAAGACCCGCAGCGGGGTGAACTGGGAGACCGCCCATGCCAGAAGCGGCGGGAGAACCAGCCAGACGAGCGGATCGAGCCCTCGGTTCAGGCGCAGCGCCGCCAGCATGAAGGCCAGCGGGATGGCCGCCAGGAGCAGATAGATCGGGGCTCCCGCCTCCAGCAGATCGGCTGAAGCCATCCGCCCGGCCAGTTCGGGGAGGGCCCACCAACCGGGCCTGCCGCGAAGCTCGAGATCCTGGGCGCCCAGTTGTCCCAGCAAGGAGGGGATCCAGGGTCCGAAGAGCAGCCAGGCAAGCGCAGTGGCACCCAGCCAGGCCGCCATCCGGTCCCGGCGATGTCGCAGCATCCACAGCCCGCTCAACACGGGAGCGAAGAATCCGAAGAAATGGACCCAGAAGGCGGCGGCCGCGGAAAACGCCGCCAGGGCCAGCCAGCCCCGGCCCCCGGTGCGGGCGAACCGCACGAAGGCCGCCAGATGCCCCAGGACCAGCAACCCCAGCAGCGGATACATGCGCAACTCGCGGCTGTACTGGATGTGCCAGGCCGACGTGGCCAGGAGCAGACCGGCCATCACCACCCCGGGACCCAGCCCCCGCCGCCCCCCTCGAAGCTCGATCCCCAACCAGACGGTGGCGGGGACCGCCAGGAGCCCGGCCAGGGCCGAACTGGCCCGCAGCCACGCCTCGGAGTGACCCAGCCGGGCCCAGAGGTGAAGAGCCAGGAACCACCCGGGGGGGTGGACCTCATGGATCTCGCGCATGAGCGTCGGGATCCCGGCGGGTTCACGGCCGGCCAGGAAGGCGACGAAGACCCCGATGCCCTCGTCCACCGTCAGACTGGCGGCCCCCAGCTCGGCCAGGCGCAGGGCCCCGGCAACGGCTGTGAGGGCAACCAGGGCCCAGGACAAGGAAAGGCGGCCTCCCAGCGGGTGGGGGCCGCCTCGAACCGGAGCCGTCACACTCAGACGATCCGGAAGCGATCGACCAG
>DCTU01000356.1:0-4124 GCA_002329445.1 bacterium UBP9_UBA1432 | reverse complement strand
CCCAGCCCGGCGTAACTCGGACCATTCTTGATGAAGATGTTGGTGTTGACCAGACGCGCCATGCGCGAGAGGTTGTCGATGTTGCGCGAATGCATGACGGCCGTATGGTAGCAGCGCCCTTCGGCCTCAACCGCCAGGGCGATCGCCTCGTTGACGTCGCGGACACGGACCACGGGAAGCACCGGCATCAACTGTTCCTCACGGACCAGGGGATGATCCGCGGGCGTCTCGGCCAGCAGCAACCGCGTCTCACGGGGCAGGTCCAGGCCGATCGTCTTGGCGATGTCGCAAGCATGCTGACCGACCAGGTCGCGATTGAGGATGACCCCGGTGCGGCCGACGGCCGGAGGCAGGAAGATGACCCGGGTCAGCTCCTCGAGTTGACGCGGGTTCAACAGATGGCAGCCCTCCCCCAGCGCCCTCTGCAGAAACTCGCGATACACCGGCTCGACGACGAAGACGACCTTCTCGCACGTGCACATCACGTTGTTGTCGAAGGAGGCGCCGGCCACGGTGTCGCGGGCCGCTTGGGCCAGATCGGCGGTTTCGTCCACCACCACGGGCGGGTTGCCGGGGCCGGCGGCGATGCACTTCTTGCCAGAACGCATGGCCTCATGGACCACCCCGGGCCCGCCTGTGACCACCAGACAGTCGATGCCGGGGTGCTTCATCAGGGCCTGGCTGGTCTGCTGGGTGGGCTCGGCCACGCTGTTCAGCAGATTCTCCGGTCCACCCGAGCGCGCGATGGCTCCGTTGAGGAGGACCATCATCTTCAGGCAGCAACCCTTGGCGCGGGGATGGGGATTGAAGACAACGGCGTTCCCCGCACACACCATGCTGATGGAGTTGTGGATGATCGAGGCCACCGGGTTGGTGGTCGGTGTAATCGCCCCGATCACGCCAAAAGGCGCCCTCTCCATCAGGGTCAGCCCGTGGTCCCCGGTGTAGACCGTCGGCTCGATGTCCTCCAGGCCCGGGGTCTTGTGGATGGCGACCAGGTTCTTCTGATACTTGTCTTCAACCCGGCCCATCCCGGTCTCGGCGCAGGCCAGTTCCGCCATGGCCCGGGCGTTCTCCTGGGCAGTCTCTCGCATGGCTCGGATGCACACGGCCCGCTTTTCCAGAGACAACTCCATCCAGCGCTGCTGCGCCTTCCGGGCGGCAGCCACCGCCTCGTCCAACGTGCCGAAGACCCCGGGGCGCGGATCCGGCGGCGAGGCCCCGACCGCGGCGCGCGACGGCGGGGGGGCAGGCAGGGTGGCGCCCGCCGTGCAGCGACGCACGACCTCTTCAACGATCCGGGCGATCTGGGCTCGATCCACGTCCATGGTCTTCCTCCTGGAACAGCGCTACTGAGCGTCCTTGCGGTAGACGGTTCGACCTTCCATGTCGATGGTGTCGACGATGGCCATGATGACCGCGTCTACCGGGGTATTCTGGGTCTGCGAGGTTTGACGCGCGGAGCTTCCAGCCACGACCAGGACGATCTCGCCCTGCCCGGCCCCCACCGAGTCCACCGCCACCAGGGGCTTGCCCTCCCCTTTCAGGGTCTGGTAGTCCACGGCCTGGACCAGGTGCAGCTTGGCGCCCTCGAGTTTGTGGTCCTTCTGGGTGCACACCACGGTGCCCAGGACCCGTGCCACGATCATCGGAAACGCACCTCGATCCCGTTGCGGTTGGCAGTCTCGCGGGCCAGGGCGGTCACGATGCTGCCGCTGGCCACCTCCAGCACGCTCAAACCGGCCTGGGCGGCGGCCAGCACATCCTCGTTGGTGACCACATCCCTCCCGCCGGAGGCGGAACCTGCCAGGCGAGACACCCCCTGCGCGAGGTGGGTGGCGATCTGCGCTGGGGGCTCGAGACGCAATCCCATGCCCTGAATCGTACGGACGTGTCCTTGGACCACCCCCAGGATCCCCCCGGGGATGCGCGAGGAGTGCCGGGTCAGGCGCTCGGCGTCGTCCCCTCCGGCCAGGACGGGAACCCCTTGGATCAAACCGGCAACCACGGCTGCCGCGGGGGGCGAATCCACCAGCAGCAGGGCCGTGCGAGCCAGCACGTCCAGCGGGGCAAAGGGCAGCACCACGGCCTCCACCGAGCGGACCAGGTCATCCCACACCTCAGGTGGAGGGACGACCTCATCCGGGCAGCGACCGAGCCCTTGGGTGATCCGGTCAACGGGATAGCCGGGCCAGTCCACCCCCACCCAGCGGACTCCTGCGACGGCGCGCAGGGCCTGCCAGGCGGGGGACTCTGCGGCCGCACCGGGAGCCCCGCACAGCAGGACCCGACGGCCTGGTGAGACCAGAGCCTGGGTCCGAACCTCTTGCGTAGGCGCGGATGGGGCCCCCCCGACCGCAGATTGAGCCAGCACTTCGACCACCCGCTCCGTGATCAGGGCAACCAGGGAGTCGTGGTCCATCGCTCAGGCGCCAGCTACTTCTGGCTGGCCTTCTCGCGAGGCGGGGCAATCGGCAGGACATCGTCCAGGTCGCGATGCGGGCGGGGAATGACGTGCACCGACACGAGCTCGCCCACCTTGCGGGCGGCGGCGGCTCCGGCGTCGGTGGCCGCACGGACCGCAGCNNGCCGCCTTGACCATGGCGTCCGACGCCTCGACCATGGCCACCAGGCCCTTGGTCTCGATCATTCCGAGTGCTTCGTAGGTGGTGATCAACTCTGTGCCTACCGCCTTTCAGGACGTTCTCCCGTCGCCTCGTGGGCCCGAGAGACAAGACTTCTACGGTCCGTGGCCCGAGATTCCGGCCACAGGGACGCGCTCTGCGTTCGACGGGGTGATTCGGGTTCCTCCAGCCTGCGGAGGACTCACTCGTATCCCAGGGCCCGGAGCCAGTCGGCGCGGTCGCGCCAATCGGGCTTGACCTTGACCCACAAGTCCAAGAAGACCTTCTTGCCCAGCAGCGTCTCCAACTCGGCGCGGGCCTGGCTCCCGATCTTCTTGAGCATGGTCCCGTTCTTGCCGACCAGGATGGCCTTCTGACCCTCCCGCTCGACGTAGACCAGCGCACGGATGAACCAGGTGGAGGGGTTGTCGCCCGGGCGGCACTCTTCCAGTCGGACCGCGACCGAGTGGGGAACCTCCTGGCGCGTGGTCCGCAAGACCTTCTCACGGATGATCTCCTCCGCCAGGAGCTCCTGATTCTGATCGGAGACCTGATCCGCCGGGAAATAGGGGTCGCCTGGAGGAAGCCGAGACAACAGGCAATGGATCAAAGGGTCCAGGTTCTGGCCTTCGCGAGCCGACAAGGGGAAGACTTCCTCGAACCCGGCCAACTCCTGGTAGGCCATGAGGCGTGGCAAGAGGGCCTCCTTGGGTTTAACCAGGTCCACCTTGTTGACGACCAGCAGCTTGCAGGCCGACACACCGGCCAGGAACTCGCCCACCCGGCGGTCCTCGTCGGTCGGCATGTGGGTGCCGTCGGTCACCAGCACCACGATGTCGGCTTCCTTGCCCTCGGTCTGGGCAGACTCCAGCATCCGCTTGCCCAGCACGTGCTCTGCGGGACAGAAGCCCGGGGTATCCACGAAGACCATCTGATGCCCCGGTCCGTGGCGGACCCCCAGGATGCGCCTTCGGGTGGTCTGGGGCTTGGGCGAGGTGATCGCCACCTTGGTGCCGACCAGACGATTGAGCAGGGTGGACTTGCCCACGTTGGGCTTTCCTATCAGGGCGATGAACCCGCTGCGGAATTCCGACTGGCTCATGACGGTTCGAGACTCCCTTCCACGACCTGGTCGTAGCACCAACGCGAGATCCGGGCGATGCGATTGTCCACTTCCCAGGGTTCTCGCCCTCTTCGGGTCAAGACCGCCAGAGCCCAGACCTTCCCACGATCCTCCACGAGACCCACGTCGTGGCGGACTCCGTCCAGCTCGCCGGTCTTGTTGTAGACCCGCGCGCTGAAGGGAAGCCTGGCCGGAATCTTCTCGCGATACTGCTGGCGGGACAGTATTTCCAGGGCCTCCTCGCGCCAGGCTCCCCGGAGCACTTCGCCTTCCCACAGGGCACGCAGGATTCGGACGCAGTCTGCGGCACTGGTCAGGTTGTCCCCCGCGGGCCCGGGCGGATGCATGAACTTGCGGCGGATCGCCGTGTTCCTGGC
>DCTU01000225.1:2073-3029 GCA_002329445.1 bacterium UBP9_UBA1432 | reverse complement strand
CGGATTCCTGCAGGCCCTCCAGGGCCTCTCGTTCTCGCTTCTGGCGGTGGACGAGGCCCACTGCATCACCCAGTGGGGGCACGACTTCCGGCCGGACTACCTGCGCCTGGGCCAGGCCGTGACGGCCTTGCGTCCGCGCTCGGTCCTGGCCCTGACCGCCAGCGCCACCCCGGCCATCCGCCAGCAGATCGCCCGTCGGCTGGAGATGCGTCAGCCCCAGGTCTTCGTGCTGCCGCTGGACCGTCCCAACCTGCACCTGGAGGCTTTGGAGGTGCACCACCAGACCCGCCCGCAGGTCCTCCTGAGCCACCTGGGCCGCTGCGGGGCCCTGCCGGCGGTGATCTACACCAGTCGACGACAGGACGCCCAGGAGGTGGCCGCCTTCCTGCTGGCCCGCGGGATCCTCAGCGAGTGCTACCACGCCGGGCTCTCGCCCGAGAGGCGCCGCCTGGCCCAGGAACGCTTCCTGGCCGGAGAGGTGGCCGTCATGGTGGCGACGGTGGCGTTCGGCCTGGGCATCGACAAGCCCGACGTGCNNGAAGCCGGGCGGGCCGGCAGGGACGGCGACCCGGCGCGCTGCCTGCTGCTCTACTCCAAGGCCGACTTTGCCCTGCGGCGAACCTTCGCCCGTCGGCGCTACCCCGATCGCGAGGTGCTGGACGCCATGTCCGCCGCCCTGCCCAAGACGCCCCCCACCGAGCTTCGTGCCCGCTTCCGGCACCTCAGCCCCGAGTGCTGGCGGATGAGCCTGACGGCCCTGCTGGGACATGGCTGGGATTCTGGACAGGTGCCTGCCAAGCGGAACACGTCGAGATCCGCCTGGATGTACCTGGAGGGGCTACGCCGGGCCGAGGTCGAGCGACTGGACGAGATGGAGCACTACGCCCGGACCCGAGGGTGCCGCCGCCGGGTGCTGCTGAGCTGGTTCGGCGAGAGCCCGGCCCCGGCGTGCGGCA
>DCTU01000225.1:0-2012 GCA_002329445.1 bacterium UBP9_UBA1432 | reverse complement strand
AAGCCCGGTGACCCGGTCCGGGTGGGGTTCCTGCTGACCTCCCTGGAGAAGGAACGCTATCACAAGGACCGCGCGTTCTTCACCCGGGAGGCCGAGAAGCTGGGGGTCCAGGTCCGTTTCGAGTCCTCCAGGGGCGACGCCTCGGTGCAGATCGAGCAGGCCCGGCAGGCCTTGTCGAAAGGCATCCGCTGCCTGGTCCTGCACGCCGTGGACCGTCAGGCCGCCCAGGCGGTGGTCGAGATGGCTCACCAGGCCAAGGTTCCGGTCGTGGGCTACGACCGATCGCTGCCGGGGATCCCCTTCGACTGGGCGGTGGTCCACGACTCACAGGCCGTCGGCCGGGCCCAGGCCGAGTTCGCGGTGCGGGCCCTGGGGCCCGCCGGCGGCGAGGTGGCCATCCTGAAGGGCACCGAGGGGAACCCTGTGGCCGAAGCCATCACCCGCGCCAACCTGGAGGTCCTGCAGGGGGCCCCCGGCGTCCGCGTGGTCGAGGTGGTGCCCCACGCCCACTGGGTGGCCGAGGAGGCCCACGCCAGCACGCGCGAGCTCCTGAAGCGACACCCGGACCTCAAGGCCCTGCTGGCCAACAACTCCAGCCTGGCCCGGGGCGCCATCCAAGCCCTGCGCGAGAGCCATCGGGAAAGCTCGATCTACGTCGCCGGCGCCGATGCAGACCTGGCCAACTGCCAGCTCGTGGCCCGGGGCCTGCAAGGCATGGACGTCCTCAAGGAGATCGAGCCTCTGGCCCGAGGGGCCGCCCAGGTGGCCGTGGCCCTGGCCCGGGGGCAGGAACCCATCCTGCAGGTCCCCCAGCACCGGGTGGACCGCGAAGGCCCGGTCCCGACCCTGGTGCTGCCCGTCCGCCCCTTCGACCGGCAGACCCTGGAAGAGGTGGTGGTGGGATCGGGCTTCCACCCTCGCGTGGCGGTCTTCCCCACGGCCAGCCCCACCCGAGGGAACTACCCCGAAGACTGATCCGCCCCGGCCTGGCGGAACTCGACGAAGCTGCGGACGTACAGCGAATAGATGAAGGAGAGCGCGGCCGGTCCGAAGCGGCGCTCGATCTCGCCCAGGTCGACCTTCCCGTTGAAGGTCTCCAGGATGGCCCCCGCCTTGTGGCTGACGGGAATCACCTGGTTGCCGCGCACCAGGGCCCAGCCGAAGTCCTCTTCGCGCACCGCGTAGCGCGGGATCGGACAGAGTTCCTCCTCCAGGGTGACCTCGTGCAGGGTCGGCTCTTCCGGGGGCACCGGGGCCCGGATCAAGGGATCCTGGGTGCCGCCCAGGTGCTCCACGGCGGCCCGACAGCCTCCGGGGCAGTAGCTCACCCGCGAGCAGTCCTGGCACGAGGGCGGCATGATGGCCCGCCACCGACGCATCTCTTCCGAGCGCCAGGCCTCGGTCACACCGGTTTCCAAGAGGTTCGCGGCCGGGCGGGTCGAGCCCGAGCAGGGCAGCAGGTTCCCCCGAGGGTCGACGGCCCCCGAGAGGATGCCTGCCATGCACCCGTAGGAGTCCGAGAGGTGGAAGCAGTTGGGAACGCAGTTGCCCAGCGCCACGTTGTACCCGAACTGACGCATGTCGTGGATCTGCTCCACCGCCCGCAACAACTGATGCTCGTCGGGCGCCAACGGCGAGTCGGCGGGCCCCACGTAGCGGTTGAAGACCGCATAGCGGGCCCCCAGGCGGAAGGCCTCCTCGGCGATCTCCATCACCTGCTCGCAGTTCTGGCGGGTGATCCGGGTGCGCGTGTTGACCTCGAAGGCCGAGGCCAGGGCCTTCTGCAACGAGGAGACCTGGCGGGCGTGCCCCGCAAACCCCTGTTCCTGGCAGAGCTCAGCGGTGTGCCCGGGGAACTCGAAGACGAACGACCCGAAGTAGGACAGACGTCGCAGCTTCCCCAGGAAGCCCTCGGCATCGCTCCACTGCCCCGGGGTGACCAGATGGAAGAACTTGCGGGTCCGGTCCAAGGCCGCCAGGATCTCGAAGAGCTCGGGGTGCTCGACCGGCTC
>DCTU01000166.1 GCA_002329445.1 bacterium UBP9_UBA1432 | reverse complement strand
GCCACCGTCCTCCAGTCCCGCATCTCGCCGATGCAGATCACGTTGGGGTCCTGGCGCAGCGTCGAGACCAGGGCGCGGTGGAAGCTCCGGGCGTCTCCCCGGATCTCCCGCTGCAGGACCAGACCCGTCTTGTGGCTGTGGATGAACTCGATGGGGTCCTCGATGGTGAGGATCCGAACGGGCCGCTCGGAGTTGATCAGGTCGATCATGGTGTTCAGCGTGGTGGTCTTGCCCATCCCCACCGCCCCCGTGATCAGGACCAGGCCGGCATTCCGCATGACCAGGTCGTTCACGACGCTGGGCAACCCCAGCTCCTCCACCGAGCGGACCCTCCAGGGGACCACCCGGAAGGCCGCCGCCAGCGAGCCGCGCTCGTAGAAGAGCGTGGTCCGGAAGCGGCCCAGACCCGGCTCTTCAAACGAAAAATCGACGTCCCTGGCCCGCTCCAGGCGGCGGGCCAGACGCTCGGTCAGGACCGGAGCCACCAGGGTCTCGATGTCGGAGGCCCGCAAGGGGGCCCCAGGGAGTCGCTGAATCCGGCCATCCACGCGAAGGCTCGGCGGGGCCCCGCGCACCAGGTGCAGATCCGAAGCCTCGTGGTCCAGTGCCGTGCGCAGCAGCTCCAACAGGTCCAAGGTCAACTCTTCTGACATGGGGTGCCCTCCCTCCCGACTCATGCGCTGAAGACCGCTCCAGCATCCTTCAAGAACGGACCGACGGACAATGATGGACGTCCTCATCATTCCCCAAGGCAGGGCTGAAGACACCCGTGGGCCCGCACATCCATGAGAGCACGGACTGGACGTCCCGACCGGTTTGACATGGATCATTGAAAACGCCCGGGTCGGGGAATACTGTGGACACACAGGGGTTGAAAGGGGGCAAGCGGGACCCTCCCGCGTGAACATGCGTTCCCGAAACAAATCCTCAGGCATGTCCTTGCTGGAACTGCTCATCGCCGTCGGGGTCTTCGCCGTCGCCTTCGTGATGCTCTTGACCGCCTTCCCCACCGCGGCCCGCGCGGTCCGGCAAGGCCAGGAGTACCTGAATGCGACCTTCCTGGCCGAACGCCGCCTGGAAGAAGTGCGAAGCCTGGACTACGAAGACGTGGAGGACGACCTCCACACCGTCCAGGTCTCGACCACCAACCAGGGCATCGAGTCGACCCTGGACTATTCGGTCCAGACCCAGGTCAGTGAACCCCAGACCGATCTCAAGCGAGTCCGCGTCCTGGTCTCCTGGGCCGCGGACCGGGCTCGCCATGTGGAGGTGTTGACCGATGTGGCGCGTCTCCGCTGAACGCCGGGGTGCGACCCTGATCGAGGTCCTGATCGGGGCAACCCTCTTCCTCTTCATCCTGGGGACCATCTACGCCAGCCTGGCCATGGGCCTGGATGCCTATCGGAGGACCGAGAACTTCGCCGCGGTGCAGCACCAGGCCATGACCGGCCTGCGTGAGGTCACCGAAGAGCTGGCCAGCGCCCCTCGGGCCGCCGTGCGCTTCGAGACCAACGCCGTGGTCCTCCCCTCGGCCCGGGATGCCTCCGGGACGGTCCGCTATGACGACAGTGGACGGGCCCTCTGGCAGGCCTGGGTGGCCTTCCATCTGACGGATCAGGGGCTGATGCGCAGCCGACAGGCCTTCTCGGAGACCGCCGAGCTGCCGGCCCTGATCCCAACCTCAAGCCAGGTCCAGGCCGACGGCAACGCGACCCACAAGCTGGTGGCCACGCACGTCGAGTCCCTGGGCTTCCTCTCGGGAACCTCCACCGCCGAGGTGGCGTTGGTGGCTGCCAACGACCTGTGGGGACGGACCTCGGTGCAGGTGACCGACCGCGTCTGGTTCCGCAAGTGACCAGGACCGGCCAGAATCTGCGGCCGAAGACCACGGCAGATCGCGGATTCAGGCCCTGGGGGCCCGGGCCCCATCGAGGAGGTCGTTTCCGATGTTGATCAGGCTTCGTCCGGCACGAGGGTCCGCCCTCGCCATCCTGCTTCTGGTCCTGGCCTTGCTGCTGGTCTTCCTGGTGGCCGTGGTGGCCATCGGCGCCCGCCACTCCAGGATGATCCAGGCCAACCTCGGTTCGGTGGCAGCCGTCCAGTCGGCCGAAGCCGGCATCCATGCCGCCCTGAACCAGATCTCCGCCGACACCGGCTGGAGCGCCGGGTTCACCGACGTGGCCCTGGGAGGCGAGCAGGACCAGGCCTACTCCGTCGAGGTCACCAACAACTCCAGTGGAGCCACCGCCGTCAACGGGCCGGGAGGCGTCAGCGTCCCAGCCGGCATGATCTACCTGCTCTCCACCGGCACCAGCCAGAACGCCAGTTTCTCTCGTCAGGTCGCGGTCTTCCTGGAAGGACAGCCGGCCGGATACAACTACACGATCTCCTCCGGAGGAACCGTGGAGATGGGGGCCGCCGGGGTGGTCTACGGCACCGTCAAGAGCAACGGAGACCTGATCCTGAGCGCCCGGGTCTCGATCGAGCCCGTCGACGGAGAGGGGCACCTCTTGACCTCCGGGAACCTCACCGTCCAGGCCCAACTGAACATGGGCCCGGGCCAGGAGGTGCGGGCCCGGGGCAGCATCACCGGCGAGAACAAGATCCAGGATGCCGCCCAGATCGTGGCCAACGACACGACCGCGGCCACCGAACCCTTCATCGCGGATGGCCGGCTGACCAATGATCCCCCGGCGGGACGAGAGGTCATGCCCAACCCCGACCCGGCCACCCTGCTCTCGGGCGCGGTGACCCACAACGAGACCCTCTACGACGGCACCGACCTGGACGGGAAGGTGCACTACTACCCCAACGGCGTGACCTTCAAGAACCCGCCGGTCGGGACGGGCACGATCGTGGTGGGCAACGCCAACTCGGCCATCTTTGACACGGTCCTGAACCACAAGCTGAACATCGTGGTCCTGGACGGCCAGAACGGCACCGTGGGGGGCGGCCGGATCGAGTTCAACCGGGCCACCACCCTGGAAGGGCTGGTCTTCTGCCAGGGCAGCATCTACTCCAACGCAGCCTTCACCCTGGTGGGCCGGGCCATCGCCTACGGAGACGGCGAATTCGTGCACAGCGGAGCCCGCATCACCACCACCCTGCAGCAGGAGCCCGTGCCCGGCTTCGAGGCCTTCTTCGGGGGAGGCGCCGGGGGAGGGACCCTGAACGTCGCCTCCTGGCAGCGGCTCTAGGCTCGAGACCATGACCGAGGGAACCGTCCGACCACTCCCGACCCTGTGCGAGGGCCGGATCCAGCTCAGGGAGCCCCTTCCCGAGTCGGGTCCGGCCCTGCTCGATGCCTTGGACGAACAGGGGAACCTCTGCGTGGTCGAGGTGATCCCCGAGGCCCCCCGCCTGAAGGACCAGCTCCATCGCCTGGCCCGCTCCACCCACCCGGGCCTGCCGATCCTCCTGGACACCGTGGTCCTGGATGGCCGCTTCCTGGTCGCCCAGCACCCCGGACCGGGACATCCCCTCTCCAAGGCCCTGGGGCCCTCCTGGTCCCCCTGGTCGGTCGCCCGGGTGGCCCGGGTCCTTTCTCGCCTGTGCCATGGCCTGGACCTGCTGCACCGGGATTCGGGCGGTCAGCTTCCGATCCGCCTGGGCCCGGCGGATCTGTGGCTGACGCCGGAGGGGAACCTGAGGCTTCGCGCCATGGGCCTGAGCCACCAGCCCGAGGCCAGCGCCGACGAGGGCACCCGCATGGCCGAGGCCATGCGGGATCTGGTCTTCACCCTGGGTCAACTCTCGCCGGACGCCGCCGCGGGAGAATTCCTGTGGCTGGCCGCCCGCTGCCAGGGTGCCGATCCCGCCCGCTCCTACCGCAGCTTCGGCGAGATGGCCGAGGCCCTGGAGCGACCGATCAGCGACAAGCCCGCCCGCGTGGTCCGAGACCGAAGGGCCTCTCCGAACCTCCCGCCGGTGTCCTCGCCTCCCTCTCGGCCTTCGCGATGGCCCGCAGTGCTGGTCCTGACGTTTCTGCTGAGTGTGCTGGCGGGTCTGACCTGGTGGATGACGCGCCCGGCTCCCCGCCCGGTGCTGGAGGCGGCCGTGGCCCTGGGGCAGGGGCGAATGGTCGAGTTCCGGTCGTTGGCGACCGGGCAGACCTTGTCCCGGATGCCCCTGGAAGAACCCGCCGGAGACCTGGCAGCCTCTCCAGACGGCGACCTGCTCTACGCCACTCAACCCCAGGCCGGTCGGCTGGTCCTGCTGGACGTCCGCCAGGCCCGCATCCGGGGACAGATGGTCCTGGATTCGGACCCTCGTGAACTGGAGATCACCCCCGAGGGGGACATGCTCTTCGTGGTCCACCCCCAGCGCTCGATCCTGACGGTGGTCGACCTGCAACCCCGCAGGTTGCTTCCCGGCCGGCTCCCCGCCCGTTCCGAGGCCCTGGTGGCCTTCGACGCCTCTCCCGTGGAGCTTGCGTTCGGTCGACACCGGAACGGCGAGGCGACCTCCCCGGTCCTGTACCTGGCCAGTGCCGGCAACCTCACGCTGATGGGCCTTCGGCCCACCCGCCTGCTGGCCCGCGCGCAGGTCGCGGAGGCCGGCGCCCTGGCGATCTCTCCCGGGGGGCGGCGCCTCTTCGTCGCCCATCGCACCCGGCCGGAGGTCGAGATCCGGGACGGGCTGACCCTGGAGCTGGTCGAGACCTGGCCCCTGAGGCATCCCGCCGTGCGCCTCCTGCGCGCCGGGAACAACCTGTGGGCCCTCGATGCCCAGGGCGGGATCGAAGCCGTCGACGCCGCTCCGGCCAGCATGCAGCTTCCCTTGCTGACCTGGAAGGCGGTGGCCAGCGGACCCCGAAGCCCACTGCTCTGGGCCTTGGGTGGGTTCCCCTCCTGCGTCCTGGTCCTCGACCCCTCGCAGGGCGAGGTCCTGGCCACCATGCCGGTCCCGGCGGGCTCGGAGAATCTGGTCGTCGTGCCGATCGGTGGGCATCCAACCCAGCCTGCCGCGGGGAGGTAGAATGGAGCGCAAGGATCTCCTGGCCAGCCTGTTCGAGGCCGGCCTGGTCCGACCCGAGGCCATCCGGGCCGTGCTGCAGGACCCGCGCTACTCGCGCATGTCCATCGCCCAGGCCCTGGTCGAGGGAGGACTGATCGATGAGATCACCCTGGCCGCCTTCATGGCGGACCTCTACCGCGTCCCCTTCCTGCGCATCCGCCCCGGAGACGTCCGGCCCGAGGCCCTGGCCATGCTCCCCACCGAGGTGGCCAGCAACTTCTGCGTGGTCCCCCTGGGCGAGACCGCCGATGGCCGGCTGCGCCTGGCCATGGCCGACCCCTTCGACGTCACGGCCGAAGACGTGGTCAGCATGCACACCTCGCGCCCCATCGAGAGGGTGGTGGCCCCCCGAGGCGACATCCAGGAGGCCATCAAAGGCCGCGCCGCCGCGATGACCGAGGCCCTGGACCGCTTCGGGACGACCCGCCCCGGAGCCGAAGTCGAGCTCTTCGTCATGCCCGACGAAGAGACCGAAGAGGCTCCCAAGGAAGGGACGCTCGGAGAGCACGACGCCCCGATCATCCAACTGGTCAACGCCCTGATCGTCGAGGCCATCGAGATCAAGGCCTCGGACATCCACGTCGAGCCCACCGAGAACAACCTGCGGGTCCGCTACCGGGTGGACGGGGTGCTGCGCACCATGGCCGAACTGCCCAAGGCCATCCAGAACGCGGTGATCTCGCGGATCAAGCTGGCTTCCGGGATGGACATCTCGGAGCGACGGCGTCCCCAGGACGGCCGCAGCCGGGTCCGCCTCAGCCAACGCTGGGTGGACCTGCGGGTCAGCACCCTGCCCACCTATTACGGAGAGAAGGCGGTCCTGCGCATCCTGGACAAGAACGTGGGGCTGCTCCAGCTCTCGGGACTGGGCATGCTTCCCGACCACCTGGCCCTGTATCAGAACCTGGTCGAGAACCCTCAGGGCATGATCCTGATCACCGGTCCGACCGGGTCCGGCAAGACGACCACCCTGTACGCCACCTTGAACGTCCGCAACCGGGTTTCGGACAACATCGTCACGGTCGAGGACCCGATCGAGTTCCAGTTGGCCGGGGTCAACCAGCTCCAGGTCAACCACAAGGCCGGGGTGACCTTTGCCTCGGCCCTGCGCTCGATCCTGCGCCAGGACCCCGATATCGTCATGGTCGGCGAGATCCGCGACCTGGAGACCGCCGAGATCGCCTTCCAGGCAGCCCAGACGGGTCACTTCGTGCTCTCCACCGTCCACACGAACTCGGCCCCGGCCACGCTGACCCGCCTCCGGCACATGGGGATCGTCCCCTACCTGGTGGCCTCCTCCCTGCTGGCGGTGGTCGCCCAGAGGCTGGTCCGGCGAATCTGCGAGCACTGCCGCGAAGAGACCAATCCCGCCAGGGAGCGCCTGGAGTTCCTGCGCCTGGCCACCGACCACGCCCTGCCCACCACCTACTTCCACGGCAAGGGCTGCCAGAAGTGCGGAATGACCGGATTCTCGGGAAGGCTGGGACTGTATGAGGTCCTGCCGATGACCGGTCGGATCAAGCAGCAGATCCTCCGCAAGTCCTCCCAGCGCCGGATCTCGCGCGCGGCCGCGTCGGAGGGGATCCGCACCCTGCTGGACGACGGACTGGAGAAGGTCAGCATGGGCTGGACCACCCTGGAGGAGGTCCTGCGCGTCGTCACCGTGGAGGTCGAGAGCCTGAAGGGGCATGACCTCCACGCCCTGGGGGATGCCCTGGGCACACCCTCCAACGAAGCCGCCGAGGGCGAACCGGTGCCCGTCTCCTGAAGGAACCGGGCGCTCCACGGCAAACCGCCGGGACTGCCCGATGAACACCGCCCTCTCCATCCGCAACCTCTGCAAGACCTACTCCGGCGGGCTCGAAGCCCTTCGTGGGGTCGACCTGGACGTGCAGGAAGGCGACTTCTATGCCCTTCTGGGTCCAAACGGCGCCGGGAAGTCGACCCTGATCGGCATCCTGACCAACCTGGTCCGCCCCACGGCGGGAGAGATCCATGTCTTCGGGGTGGATGCCCGGGCCCACCCCGAGAGGGCCAGGACCTTGATGGGCGTGGTGCCTCAGGAGTTCAACTTCAACGTCTTTGAGAAGACCCTGGAAATCCTGGTCTTCCAGGCAGGCCTGTACGGCATCCCCCGCAACGTCGCCCTGCCTCGGGCCCAGGAGCTGCTGGAGCGCCTGGGCCTGGGCGACCAGATGAACCAGATCGCCCGACACCTGTCCGGGGGGATGAAGCGCCGTCTGATGGTGGCCCGGGCCCTGGTCAACGCTCCCAGGCTCTTGATCCTGGATGAGCCCACCGCAGGGGTGGACATCGAGCTGCGGCGGGGTCTGTGGGAGATCCTGACGGATCTCAACCAGAAGGGCACCACCATCATCCTGACCACGCATTACCTTGAAGAGGCCGAACACCTCTGTCGAAACCTGGCCATCATCGACCACGGGAGGATCCTCGAGCAGGGCCCCATCCAGGACCTGGTCCGCCGCCTGGAGATGCAGACCTTCATCCTGGATCTGGCCGCCCCCGCGACCCTCGAGGAACCTCCCGCCGGCTTCCAGGTCCGCCCGATCGACCCCAGCCGTCTGGAGATCGACGTGCCTGGGGGCCTGACGCTGAACCAGGTCTTCGCGGCGCTGGAGGCCTGCGGCGTCCAGGTGGTCAGCCTGAGGAACAAGTCCAACCGTCTCGAGGAGCTCTTCGTGCACCTGGTCGGGCGAGGTCGCCAGTGAACACCCGAAGACTGTGGATCGCCCTGGCCACCCTCCTGCACCGGGAGGTGGGGCGTTTCTTGAGGATCTGGATGCAGACCCTGTTGCCCCCGGTCATCACCATGGGCATCTACTTCGTGGTCTTCGGAAGCCTTCTGGGCCCGCGCATCCAGCGCATCGACGGCTTCAGCTACATCGAATTCATCGTCCCCGGGCTGGTGATGATGTCGGTGATCACCAACTCGTTCTCGAACGTGGCCTCGTCCTTCTTCAACGCCCGCTTCCAGCGCAGCGTCGAAGAGTTGCAGGTGGCCCCGGTCCCCGACTGGATCATGGTGGCCGGCTACGTCGGCGGCGGGATGCTGCGCGGAATCCTGGTGGGCTTCCTGGTCCTGCTGGTCTCGCTGGCCTTCCACCCCGTCCGCTTCCACAGCCTGGCCATCGTGGTGGCCTTCCTCGTCCTGACCAGCCTGGTCTTCGCCCTGGCTGGATTCAGCAACGCGCTCATCGCCCGACGCTTCGACGACATCTCGATCGTTCCGACGTTCATCCTGACCCCCCTGACCTACTTCGGGGGCGTGTTCTACTCGATCAGCCTGCTGCCCCCGATCTGGCGCGGCCTGTCCCGCCTCAACCCGATCCTCTACATGGTGAACGGCTTCCGCTTCGGCTTCCTGGGGGCCTCCGACATCCCGACCTGGATCGGCCTGGTCACGCTGATGGGCCTGGCCGGCGCCCTGGTCACGCTGAACCTGGTCCTGCTGGCCCGAGGGGTCGGCCTGCGCACGTGAGGGGTCGTCCGCCCTCCCGGCGTCGACGCCAGGTCGGGTCCGCCTGGAGGACTTTCCCGACCGACCCATAACCTAGCGCACCCATGACCACTCTGAAGCAATCGACCCCCGGGGGGCAGGAACTGATCCCCCGCCTCTCGGACATCGCCGTCTGCGGCACGGCCCGCGCCATTCCCGGAGAAGACCTCCCTGGTGCGGCCATGTCCAACGCCGAGTTGAGCGACCTGATGGCGGTCCTCCAGGCGCGCCTGGCCCAGGATCCCGAACCCCGGCACATCGAGTTGAGCTCGCCGACCTTCCCCGAAGAACGGGTGGGCATCCTGTCCCGGCAAGTCCTGGATTCCGAACTCAACGCCCGGGACATGGCCATCGCCGCCGGGCGCCGGGTCCTGCAGGGCCGGACCGACCTGGACTCGATCCGCATCGTGATCGTCTCCACCGTCACCACCGACCGGGTGGTGCCGAGCATGGCCTCCACCCTGCAGTCCGAACTGGGCCTGTCCAACCACATCCAGGGTCTGGATCTGTGCGTGGGCTGCAGCGGCTTCGTGGTCGCCCTGGAGACCGCGGCCCGCATGCTGGGCAGCTATCCGGCGGGGTCCAAGGCCCTGGTGGTGGGCTCGGACGCCATGACCCGCGTGATCGACGCCTCCGACCGCGGGACCTGCACGATCTTCGGCGACGGCGCCGGAGCCGTCCTGCTGGGACGCCTGCCCTCGGGATCGCAGGATCCCTCGTGGCGGGTCCGCTCCACCGAGACCTTCACCATGGGCAGCCGCGGCGAGGCCATCGAGATCCGGCCGACCCCCGAGACCCCCGGCCCCGTCTGGCGCTTCACCGCTCGGGAGGGCAAGCCCGACCTCTTCCTGGATGAGTTCAACCGGGACCGGGTCCTGATGCAGGGCCGAGCCGTCTACAAGGACATGGTGAACCTGGTCCCGGAACGGGTCCAGGCGCACCTGGAGGCCCAGGGTCTGGCTCCCGAGGACGTCGACTGCTGGCTCTTCCACCAGGCCAACATGCGGATGCTGGAAGCCATCGCCAAGAGGCTGCACATCCCGCCCGGGGCCATGCGCTGCAACATCGAACGCTACGGCAACACCACCAGTGGTTCGGTTCCGATTCTTCTCGACCAGCAGTTGGAGGCAGGCCTGGACCAGGCCCGCCGTCTCCTGATGGTGGGTTTCGGAACCGGCTACTCCCTGGGCATCGTCCTCCTGGAGCGTCCCGAAGACTGAGCCGGACGGAGAACTCTCCCCAAATCGGAGAGAGCCGCCCTCGGGCGGCTCTCTCACCATGTTGGAAGGCCCCAGCCCCTGACGCGCGGCTCAGGGCTGGGGGGCGTGGACCTCGAAGCTGGCCTCCAGGCCTCCCTGTGAGCTGGTGGCGGCCCAGACCTTGAAGAGTCCGGGTTCGACGACGAATCGCATCTGACGATCCAGGAAGCCCAGGTCGCGAGGTTCCAGGGTGAAGGAAAGGCGCCTGGATTGCCCGGGTTGCAGGGTCAGCCTCCGGAATCCCCGCAGTTCCTTGACCGGACGGGTCACGCTGGAGGCCACGTCCTGCACGTAGATCTGCACCACCTCGTCCCCGGTTCGGGGGCCGAGGTTGCGCACGGTGACGGAGACCGTCTGGTCCTCCTCGGGTTCCAATTTCGCGGAGGCGAGTTCCAGGTCGGACAACTCGAAGCGGCTGTAGCTCAGGCCGTGCCCGAAGGGGAAGAGCGGGGTCACCTCCACGTCGAGATACTTCGAGGTGTACTTCTCCGCCGTCGGCGGGCGGCCGGTGGACTTCTGCGCGTAGTAGATGGGGCATTGCCCGACGTTGCGGGGGAAGGTGATCGGCAGCTTCCCTCCCGGGTTCACCTCGCCGAAGAGGACGTCTGCGATGGCGTGGCCTGCCTGGGTCCCGGCGAACCAGGTCTCCAGCAGGGCCGGCGAGTTCTCGGCAATCCAGGGGAGGCTCAGGGGACGGCCGTTCATCAGCACCACGACGTAGGGTTTCCCGGTCTGGTGGATGGCCTGGACCAGTTCCATCTGCCGGCCGGGCAGATCCAGGCTGGTGCGGCTGGCCGCCTCGCCCGACATCTCGGCGGTCTCGCCCACCACGACCACGACCACCTCAGCCTGCCGCGCCGCAGCCACGGCCCGGTCCAAGGCCTCGGGAGGGACCGGGGTGGTGGCCAGGCGGGCCGGGTCGATCCCCTCCGCCCCGACCACGTTCGTCCCTCCAGCCAGGGTGGCGTCCGCAGGGCGGGAGTGGAAATTCCCGGTGGCGCCCGGGACGTCCAGGTCCACCCCCTTCTCGTGCAGCACGCGCACCTTCCCGCCCAGGCGCGAGCGGATCCCCTCCAGCAGGGAGACGGCGTCCTGAGGGCGGCCATCGCCCGACCAGGACCCCAGGACCGCCTTGGGGTCGTCCGCCAGGGGGCCGACGACGGCCAGGGTCCGCAGGTCTCCCGAGAGGGGGAGCACCCCGCCCTCATTCTTCAACAGGACCAAGGTGCGGGCTGCCAGGCGACGGGCCGCCCGGCGATGCTCCGGGGCCAGCAGGGTTCGGGCCTCGCGCGTCTCGTCGACGTAGGGGTTCTCGAAGAGGCCCAGGCGGAACTTGGTCCGCAGCACGCGCCGGACGGCCTCG
>DCTU01000270.1:9974-10209 GCA_002329445.1 bacterium UBP9_UBA1432 | reverse complement strand
AGACCGGCTCGGCCAGGTGGGCTCCTTGCCGGTCCTCTCGCCTCTGGATGGCCTGCTGCGGGGTCTGCTGCACGATGGTCTGGAGGTGCGGTCCGGGGAGAAGATCGCCGATGTGGATCCTCGGGGAGACCAGGTGAACGTCCACACCCTCTCCGACAAGTCCCGGGCGGTGGGAGGAGGCGTCCTGGAGGCCGTCATGCGAGGGATCTTCGGGCAGATCGCTTGTGAAGGCGAC
>DCTU01000270.1:7141-9953 GCA_002329445.1 bacterium UBP9_UBA1432 | reverse complement strand
TGTTGTGTGCGTATTTCCCGATATCGACAGGGTTTGCGGTCTGCCTCAAAGAAAAACTGCGCATGGAACATTCATCCCATGCCACAACCGTCGAGACCCCGTCTGTCCTAGCCATCCCGCCTGAGTGCGCCTCCCGGCCCGCTTCGGAACCGGCGGTGGAACTGGTGGAGGACATCGACCTGGTGCCGATCAAGGAACGCGCCCCCCTGGGCGTGGTGGAGCTGGTGCTGGAGGAGGGACAGACCGTCCGCGCCTTCGGCGTGGTGTATGGCATCGAACACACCATCTCGGGTGAGGGTTTCACCGCCCGGGTCTTCCTGGACCAGTACAACCAGCGCCTCCGCGTCTACAGCTACGAGGCCACCGACTACGACGCGCTGGTCATGAAGTTGCGCTGGCTGGCCGAGGCCAACGGGTTCGACAAGATCCTCTGCATGGCCCATGCTCACGACTGGGAACGCTTCCTTCGCCACGGGTACGTCCTGGAGGCCATCCTGAAGTACTACCAGAACGGCAGCGATGCCCTGGTGATGTCCAAGTTCCGATCCCAGGAGCGCCTCACCTCGCACTGCATGATGCAGGAGATCCTGCTGATCGAAGAGCTCATGTCCCGCGAAGCCCGGCCCTCGAAGCGGGCCCTCCCCGAAGGTCATGAGTTCCGATTGGCCCGCCAGGACGACATCCCCGAACTCACCGAGCTCTACCAGACCATCTTCAAGACCTACCCGACGCCCCTGATCCACGCCTCCTACCTCGAGCACATCTTCGAAAGCGAGTGCATCTTCGCCGTGTGCATCCATGAGGGGCGGATCATCTCGGCGGCCAGCGCCGAGCTTCGTCCCGAGTTGAAGGCCGCCGAGCTGACCGACTGCGCGACCACCCCGCAGGCCCGGGGACGGGGATTGATGAGCCACCTGCTGAAGCTGCTGGAAGAGGAGTTGCGCCGACGGGACTACATCTGCTCCTACACGATGGCGCGGGCGCGCAGCTTCGGCATGAACATGGTCTTCTACCAACTGGGGTACGAGTTCAACGGCCGCCTGGTCAACAACTGCGACATCCACGGCGGCTATGAGGACATGAACATCTGGGTGAAGGACCTGCGCCGCAGCGCCTAGGGGCCCAGACTGAGACCCCGGCTGGGTTCCTCGGGTTCCTAGTAGCCCGCCGCGCCCCCGCCCGACCGGGGGTCTCCCGCAGCCAGGAAGACCGGTTCGGCGCCTGCGCGCAGGACGCAGACGGCGTGGCTGCGCTCCGGCCCCTGGATCACCCGGTGCCCCATCCTGCGCAGCGTCTTGCGGACGTTGCGGGGCACGCCCGGCTCGACGGCGATCTCGTTGGGCAGCCACTGGTGGTGCACCCGCGGTTGCTTCAGGGCCTCGACGGGGCTGTGGCCGTGGTCCAGGACGTTCATCAGGACCTGCAGCACCGAGGTCGGGATTCGGGGCCCTCCGGCCGAGCCGACGGCCATGCGGGGACGACCCTCGCGGAAGACCAGGGCCGGGGCGCTGGAGGAGGCCGGACGCTTGCCCGGCTGCACCCGGTTGTGCCCGGAGCTGACCAGGCCGAAGGCGTCCGGGGTGCCCGGAACCCGACTGAAGTCATCCATCACGTTGTTGAGGACCAGGCCGGTCCCGGGGGGGACCACCAGTGAACCGAACCAGAGGTTGACGGATTCGGTGGCCACCACCCACCCTCCGGCCGGGTCCGTCACCACGTAGGAGACCGTGCTCTGCGGCAGCGCCGGGGGGGGCTCCATCAGCGGGAGCTCCTCCAGTCCTCGAGTGCGGCCCGGGTCGAGCTCTGCGCCCAGTCGGGCCAGACGCCCGGGATCCAGCATCTGCTCCACCGGCACCGGGTGGAAGTCCGGGTCGGTCAGGCAGTTGGCGCGTTCGGCGAAGCTCAGGCGCATGACTTCGGCCTGCAGGTGGAAGGTGGCCGCCGAACCCGCCTCCTGGGGCAGGAAGTCGAAGGGCTCCAAGAGCTTCAGCATCTGGAGGATCTGGATTCCTCCGCCGGAGGGGGGAGGCAGGGTATAGACTTCGTACCCCCGGTAGGTCCCCCGCAGGGCTCGGCGCCAGACCGGCCGGTAGCGCGCCAGGTCGCGCATGGAGAGGCATCCCCGGCCACGCTGGATCTCGGACACCACGCGCCGGGCCGTTTCGCCTTCGTAGAATTCGCGAGGCCCTTCCCGGGCCAGGCGCCGCAGGGTGGCCGCCAGGTCGGGAAAACGCCAGATGTCTCCTCGTCGCGGGCCCTGCCCGTCCGGACCCAGGAAGAGCCGGGCCGCCTCTCGGTACAGCCCCAGCATCCTCTGCCGGTCCCGGATGCAGCGGATGAGGTTCCCCGAGACGGGCGTGCCCTCTTCGGCAATTCGGATGGCCGGCGCCAGCAGTTCGGCCCAGGGAAGGCTTCCGAATCGGGCCAGGGCCTCGGCCAGACCTGCCACCAGGCCAGGGACGGCCACCGCCAGGGCTCCTCGGGTGCTGGCCTGGCTGCGGGTGGCGAACATCCCGGTGTAGGCGCGATCCGGAGCCGTCTCGCGGTAATCCAGGACCTCCGGAGCCTCCATCCCCGGCATCCAGACCAGCATGAACCCGCCCCCGCCGAAGCCGGTGTAGTTCGGGCACAGGACCCCCAGGGCTGCGGACAGGGCCACGGCTCCGTCCACCGCGTTGCCTCCCTGGCGCAGGACGTCCAGGGCGACCTGCGCTGCAGCCTGGTGATCACAGGCCGCCACGCCGTGACGGCCCCAGACGGGGGCGGGAGAATCGGGATGACTCAGGGGATCCATGAGGCCACCTTCGAGGGA
>DCTU01000270.1:6316-7073 GCA_002329445.1 bacterium UBP9_UBA1432 | reverse complement strand
ATGCCCCGCAAAGCCGTCAATCCGGCCTCTCCCGATCTGCCTCACGCCAGGCGCCATCCGTCGGGAACTGCAGGCCGCAAAGGAGAATTGCGCCCGAGATGAAGACCCCCATCCTTCGCACCCTGGCCTTGGGCCTGGCCGTGCTTCTGGCCGGTTCCATGGCCCCTCCGGTCCAGGCCGAAGCGCCCGCTTCGCAAGGGACCAAGAAGATCGTCATCGTCCACACCAACGACCTTCACGGCAACGTCGAGCCCGACTACAAGGGCCGCGGCGGTCTGACCCGCATCGCCACCCTGCTTCGTCAGTTGCGTGCCCAGCATCCCGGTGCGGTGATGTACCTGGATGCCGGGGATGTCGCCCAGGGGACCCCGCTCTCCAACACCTTCCACGGCGAGCCCATGTGGGTCAGCCTCAACTCGATGAAGCCCGCCGCCGGCACCATCGGGAACCACGAGTTTGACTGGGGCCCCAAGGTCCTGCTCAACATGACCTCCAAGGCCGACTACCCCATCCTGGTGGCCAACGTGGTGGACTCCAAGGGCCACCGGCCCTTCAAGCCCTTCCAGGTCTTCCGGGTGAACGGNNNNGGGAACACCGGGGACTACAAGTTCCTGGACCCGGCCGCCACGGTTCGGGAGTTCCTGCCCCAGATGCGCAAGCAGGGGGCCCGCTACATCGTGGCCCTGACGCACCAGGGCCTGGACGCGGATCGGAAGTTGGCCAGTGACGTCCCCCAGATCAACCTGATCGTCGGCGG
>DCTU01000270.1:0-6276 GCA_002329445.1 bacterium UBP9_UBA1432 | reverse complement strand
GTGGTCGAGATGACCGTCGACACCCGGACCCATCAGGTGGTGGGCGTCGAGTCCCGTCTGGTGGAGATCAACGACAAGGCGGGCCTGGAGGCGGATCCGACGGTCGTGGCCATCGCCGAGAAGTACAACGCGCGCGTCAAGCCGCTGATGGCCCAACTGGTGGGCAAGACCGCGACCGACCTCCACAAGCGCTACGCCGAGGGTCAACTGGACTCGACCCTGGGCAACGCCATCGCCGACGCCATGCGCGTCAAGACCGGTGCCGACGTGGCCGTGTACAACTGGGGCGGCATCCGCGACGAGCAGTTGGCCGGTGGGGACGTCAACCGTGGCGCCATCTTCCGCATCCTGCCCTTCGACGACCAGGTCGTTCGCGTCCGCCTGAAGGGCTCGGACCTGATGGAGCTGATGGGCCAGGGCCTCCTGCTCAACCCCGACAGCCCCATGCAGGTGTCCGGGGCCCAGGTCCAGGTCGACCTGGCCAACAAGAAGGTCCTGGAAGTGAAGGTGGGCGGCAAGGCCCTCGACCCGAACGCCACCTATACCGTGGCCACCACCGAGTTCATGGCCGGTGGCGGCGACGGCGCCAAGGCCCTGACCAAGGGAACCTTGCAGGACCGTTTCGACTTCGCCCGGGACGTCTTCATCGACTACCTGGATGACCAGCCGGTCCTCCAGGCCCCCCCGACCGGGCGCATCGTGGTGGTCGGCAAGTAATCCCCGGCTCTGACTGAGGTCCTGGTCGGGATCCTCCGACCAGGCTTCCCGGGCACGGAGGCGTCTCCTGGGCGACCAGGGGCGCCTCCGTTGCCTTTCCTGGGAACGCGGAGGGGACGGGCCGCGGCAGGGGAATCTCTCCTCATGGAGTCCGACGCCTCGTCCCCGCCCCTCGTCCCCGGGACCTTCAGGGACCACCTCTTCGGTCTGGGCCTGAAGAAGAAGGCCTTCTTCTTCAGGGAGCTGGCCACCCTGGTGGACGCCGGCGTGCCGATCTCCCGGGCCGCGGGTCTGGCGGCCGGGCACGCGGATCCCCGGCTGGCGGCCTCACTGACCCAGGCCTTGGACCAGGGGAGCCTGCTGTCCGCAGCCCTGGGGCGCCACCCCTACTATTTCGGGGAGTTCGAGAGGGCCCTGGTGGCGGCGGGGGAGGCGGGCGGCCGCCTGGACCTCCGTCTGAAGGATCTGGCCCAGACCTTGGAGAGCCAGTCCGCGCTGCTGCAGATGGTCCTCTCCAAGCTCTGGTATCCCCTGATCGTCCTGCATGTGGCCATCTTCGTCCCCACGCTGCCCCTGCTGGTCCTGCAAGGGCCGGCCCCCTATCTGGCGGCCACCCTGGGGACCTTGATTCCCCTGTATGCCCTGGCCGCCCTGGCCTTCCTGGCCTGGCGCCTGGGTTTCCGGCCCTGGGTGGAGTGGGTTCTGGGAAAGGTCCCGTTCCTGGGGGCCACGCTGCGGACCCTGGCGGCGGCTCGCTTCCTCGACTGCCTGGGCCAGTTGTACGAGGCCGGGCTTCCGGTCCCCCGCTGCGTCACCCTGGCGGCGCGGTCCTCGGGCAACTTGCGCTACGCGGCGCGGGTGGCGCCCGCGGCCCAGAGGGTGGATTCGGGAATGTCCTTGTCCCAGGCCTTGTCGCAGACCGGCGGGTTGTCCAGCATGGCGGTGCAGATGCTGCAGACCGGTGAGGAGTCTGGGCGACTCCCCGAGATGCTGGCCCGGACGGCCGCCTGGATGCACGGCGAGGTCGAACACACCGCCCAGAAGGTCATGACCTTGTTGCCCGTGCTGATCATGCTGGGGGTCGGGGCCCTGGTCGGGTTCATGGTGGTCCGCTTCTATGCGGGCCACCTGCAGACGATGATGCAGTTGTAGCGCGTCCGGGGCTCGTGCAGGGGCCTTCGTTTCGGCTCGCCTCCTCCGGGGGATGATGGAAGAGACATCTTCCGGAGGAGGTGAGAACTTGAGCTGCTGTCTGCGCCTGTGCCGTGACCGGCAGGTCCCGCCAGCCGACCCGACTTCCGGGATGGACGACCAGCGCGTGGTCGAGGGCCAGGGGCTGGTGGCGGGAAGGGGAGGGAGTCGAACCCTCCGGGCGCTTGAACACCCCAACGGTTTTGAAGACCGCGAGGGCCACCGGGCCCCATCCGTTCCCACGACCTCGTTCTCGGAAGAGGCGCCGATCCCTGCGGTCGGTTCGTCTCCGGGCTCCCCGCGCGAGGTCTTTGAGCGCGAAGCCTTGGCCCATCTTCCGGCTCTTTCGCGCTTCGCCCGGCGCCTGGCCGGACCAGGAGCAGACGCCGAGGACCTGGTCCAGGAGTGCCTCGCCCGCGCCCTGCGCTTCTTCCACAACTACCGCGAAGGCACCAACTGCAGGGCCTGGCTGTTCCGGATCATGCACAACCTGCACATCAACCGCTGGCAGATCCGCCGCCGCCGACCTCAAGCGGTCTCGCTGGACGAGGCTCGCGACCATCACCTCCAGGTCGGCCGTCTCCTGGCGGGGAATCCCGACCTGGAAGGCGACCCCGAGCACGCCTTCTTCGCGTCCAATCCCGACCCGGCGGTCAAGCAGGCCCTGGGTTCCCTCTCGCCGGAGTTTCGCACCCCCGTGCTGCTCTTCGATCTGGAGGGATTCTCGTATCAGGAGATCGCCCAGGCCATGGGGATCCCCGTGGGGACCGTCCGCTCGCGTCTGAACCGGGCGCGTCGCCGATTGCAGACCCTCCTGGCCGACCATCGCCCGGGCCGGGCGGACCGCAGTTCTCTCAGGACGGCTTCCTGAGACGTTCGCTTCGGGAAAGCCAGATGCGGAATCGGGTCTTGAGCCAGGCCACGCTCACGGGCTTGCAGGCCAGGTCATCCGCTCCGCGTTCAAAGGCCTCCAGCACGGCTTCCTCTTCAGGGTCGTGCCCCTGAAGGGTGACCAGGAGGGGAGGAGGGGCCGTTCTCGAGTTCGCCTGGATCCTCGCCTGGAACGAGGTCTGCAGGGAGGAATCCACCACGAGGAGGTCCGGGTGGGACTCACCCAGGAGGAGGAAGGCCTGGTCGACCGTCGTGGCCAGGAGCAGCTCGTAGGGCTCGTTGCTGAAGCCCTGGGACAACTGATTCAAGAAGTCGGGGTCCTGGTCGAGGACCAGGATTCTCTTGAAGTCCGTCCCGTTCAAAGCTCGACCTCGAATCCTTCAGCCGCTCCCGAAACCTCGACCGCGGAACCCAGGCTGCAGGCCAGGTCCCGTGCCTGGTCCATCATGGCGTGAAGGAATTCGTCGGAGTGGGTGGGATCGTGGTGGAAGACGGCCAGTCGGGCGGCGCGGGCCCGGCAGGCGACCTGGACGGCAAAATCCACGGGGCTGTGTCCGAAGCCTCGGGCTCGGCGGTATTCCTCCATCGTGTACTGGCCGTCCTGGATCAAGAGGTCGGCGTCCCGGGCGAACTCCACCAGCGCCAGATCCCCCGGATGGTCGAAGCGGTACAGGTTGTCGGCGGGTGGAGCCTCCCAGGGCTCGACGTCGCTGAGGTACACCACCACCCGCCCTGCCGACTCGAGGCGATAGCCCAGGCAGGGACGGGTGTGGTTCAGGGGCAGGGTGCGGATTCGCACCTGGCCGATCTGGTGCGCCCCCGCATCGAGCTCCTCGAATTGCACGCTGGCCTGCATGTCCTTCAAGGTGATGGGGAAGTACTCGAACTCCATCTGACCGGCCAGGACCACCTCCAGGCGCTGTNNCCGAAGAAGGGAAAGCCCTGGATGTGGTCCCAGTGGACGTGCGAGACGAAGATGGAGCCCTGCACGGGGACCTTCCGGGACAGAAGCCAACGACCCAGTTCGCGCAGGCCCGATCCACAGTCCAGGATCACAAGATCCCCGTGTCGCGTGGTGAGGCTGACGCAAGGAGTGTTGCCGCCGAACTCCAGCGTCTGATGACCCGGGACCGGAATGCTGCCGCGGGTACCCCAGAAACGAACGTTCAATGCGTCAACGATCCGCGCACCGCCTGTCTGGAGGCAGAAGAACCTCACTCCGAGGAAGATTCGACTGGTCGGAAGGAGGCTCCTCTGCCGGGGTGTCTCGCCGTGGAGGGGTGGTCAGCGGTCCAGGTTGGCCCGGATCTCGGAGATCAGGTATTCCATGATCGCCGAGGCGATGGGCAGGACCTTCTCTTTGAGGATGCCGGTCAGGGCATCCCGCGAGTTGACCAGCTTGTGCTTCTGGGCGAAGGCCACGATCGCCTCATCGGTCAGCCAGGAGGCGGTGGGCAGGTAGTAGGCCACCTCGACGAACCGCTTGTCGGCCTTGCCGGCGTCGGCGGAGCCGCGCACGGTGACCCGACGGATCTCGCTTCCGTGAGGCCCTTTGGCCAGCGTCTCGCGGATGTCGTCCTCGGTGCCCCGGTAGGGGGCGGACAGGACCAGGAGGTTGCCGGTCTTGTCCTCTGAGACTTCGCTCTTCTCGAACGCGAAGGTCTTCGAGCTCTGGACATCCAGGAAGCGGAGGCCTCCCAGCTTGGTCGGGCTGCCTTGGGCCACGTAGCGACCGAAGATGTCGGTCAGGGTGACGTTCATCTCGTCGGCCAACCGCTCGAGATCGATCTGGGTCTGGGTCTGCGCCATGAAGATTCTCACCTCGCCAGGTTCTGCCGCCCGCGGCGGCGTGGGGGAAAACGAAGACTCCGCCTGACCAGAGGCGGAACCGTTCCGTATTCTATCACGAAGCCAGGGTTCCTGTCGCGCCTCCCGCGCTGAGGCCTGAACGTTTCGATTCCTCCAGGGTTGCGGCGCCCTGAACGCTCAGTCTGCTCTGTGCCAGCCGGTCTGGCGCAGAGCCCAGACGCCCAGGAGGATGGCCTCTGCAGCGTCATGCCGGAGGGGAGTCGGGCAAGCCAGGCCGGAGTCCTGAATGATCCGCAGAGCCAGACGCTCGGCCTGGACCTTGGCCTGCCGCCCCGAGCGGCGTTGGCGGGGCAGCAACTGCTCGTCTCGCCACGCCTCGGCACTGACCAGCATGGTCTCGGCTCCGCGGCGACGGGCCTCGGAAAGCCACGACCGGGCCAGGTCGGCCGGGCCCTCGGCCACCAGCCAGGCCAGCTCGCCGGCCTCGGCCAGGATCGCGCGGGCTGCCGCGCGCAGGGCCGAGCGGGAGGGAAAGTGCGCCGAGCCGTGGCGGATCAGGCGCCCGTCGCGTCCGAAGAGGGCAAAACCTGTTCGCAGGCCCAGGTCCACCGCCAGGAGCGTCTCTGCCAAGGCACCTCCAGATTCAGGCCAATATTCGTGCCCGGGTTCCCACCTGCCGGGTCGAGGACCTCCCGTTTCCGCTAAGAATTGGTGGCATCTCCGCAAATTCTTGGAGGAAACCCGCCCTCCGCCGAGGCGCCGCGAGAACCCGACGTCAGGGCAGCGACAGGACCCGTTTCAGGATCGAGTCCACCTGGCTCATGCGGTCTTCCGACAGGCGCCCCGCGGCGGAATCCGGAAAGCGGGCGGGATCAAGCGACCTCAACTGGAAACACAGGAACACCGTGTCCCGAGGCAGCCCGGTCTCCAGGGCGCTCACCCGCAGGTTGACCGGGTAGTCCCGGGGCACCCTGGAGGCGTCGGTTCCCGCCACCACCGTGACCACCAGGGGTTGCCTGTTGATGGAGTTGGAGGACACGACCAGCACGGGTCTTGGCCCGCCCGGCTCCCGCCCCTGGACGGGATCCAGGTCGACGAAGTAGATGTCTCCGCGCCGGATCACGGCAGGCCGTCGAGTTCCGTCTGCCGGAATTCCCTCTCCAGGGCTGCCGATTGGCATCGGAGATCGGGGTCCCGGGCCATCTCGGCCATCTGCAGGTCGAACTCCTCTTCCTTGCGCCTCGCGACGTATTCCGTCAGGGCCTCCCGCACCAGCAGGTTGAAGTTGTTCCGCAGGGCCGGGGGAGCCGCCCTTCGGACCTCTTCGATCAGGGCAGGAGGAAGGGCGACGCTGCGACGGATCGAGCCGCGGTGGACAGGGGTTGCTTCGGGGGTTGCTTCCATGCACCCTGATGGTAACACCCGACGTCGAACGGGGCAAGTCGTGAACCTGGCCGCGGGTGCTGAACCTGAGCGTCGGCGAATATGTGCTCGGCAGCGGACAGATACGAAGGCCCCCTGCGTGGAAGTGGTCGCCATCGCACCGTCCGCTCCCCGGGAGGCCTTCGAGCATGATTGGAACCCTGGACCGCAAGATCCGCGATCGCATCCCCGAGTCGGTCCTGGATGTGCCGAAGAAGGGCTCGCCCTCGCGCCCTCGCGCCCTCG
>DCTU01000058.1 GCA_002329445.1 bacterium UBP9_UBA1432 | reverse complement strand
CGGCCAGGAGGTGTCGGATCTTGGACATGGTTCGCGCCGTCACCTCGGGAGGGCCCTGGCGCAGGACCGGGATGCACTTGCACAGGTAGCAGGCCACGCGCAGGGGCAGGCCTTCTCCCAGGTTGCGGCGCTCGGGCAGGTTCCAGACGAAGTCCCGGTCGTTCTGGAAGTAGTGAAGGCCTGAACCGAGCGCCCAGACCAGGACCACCGAGTCGATGGCCGTCAGGTGGTTGGGACAGACCAGCAGGGGACCCCGATGCGAACCCAGCTTCCGGCGCAGCTCGTCGCGGAAGGCTCGCAGGCCGGAAATGCGGTAGCCACGCACGAAGCGCATCCAGAACCAGGCCAGGTAGTAGCTGACCGGAGTGAAGACCCAGGCCACCGCCCGCTGCAGGAAGAGCTCCAGCCGGTCGCGGTGGCCCAGGGCAGGGGGAGTGAGGCTCAAGCCTGGCTTGAGACGACCCGGACGGCGTCGTTGATCGTGCGGACCTTGTCTGCGGTCTCGTCGTCGATCGAGATGCCGAACTCATCCTCGAAAGCCAGGATGATGTCCACCAGGCGGGCGGAGTTCACGCCCAGGTCTTCCAGGATCCGGGCATCCAGGTTCCCCTCCTCGAGGGGGGCCAGGTTCTTGGCGTAGGGTTTGATGATGGCGGTGACTTTTTCCAGGGCGGTCTGCTGATCCATGTCTTGTCTTCCTCCGAGGTTCATTCCCACCTGCGGAACAGGACGCATCCGTTCACATCACCGAACCCGAAGCTGGCCTTGGCCAGGATCCGGGCGTCCGTTTCGCGGGTCTGGTGGGGAATTCGTGTGTTGTAGGGCTCGAGGGTCGGGTGCAGATCCTGGCAGTTCGCAGAGCCATGCACGAACCCTCGCGACAGTTGCAGCACCGAGGCCACGCACTCCATGCCCCCGGCGGCGCCCAGGCCGTGGCCGATGAGCGACTTGGTCGAGTTGATCCAGGGGAAGTTCTTGGGGTCGCGCTGCAGCACGGAGGCCCAGTTCTGGACCTCCAGGGGGTCGGCCATGGTGGCTGTCAGGTGACCGTTGATCACGTCGATGTCATCGGGACTCAGGCCCGCCGAGGCCAGGGCACCTTGGATGCAGCGCCGCACGCCTTCGGGGTTGGGGGCGGTGGTGCTGCCTCCGTTGCGCTGGCCGCCACAGTTGACGTGGCCTCCCACGATCTCGGCGTAGATACGGGCGCCTCGTTCCTGGGCGGACTCCAGTGTTTCCAGCATCAGGATGCCGGCCCCGGAACCTGGGACGAAGCCGCAGGCGGAAGCGCTCATCGGGCGCGAGGCCTCTTCCGGGCGGTCATTGAAGCCCCGGGCCAGCACGCGCATGGCGTCGAATCCACCCCAGATGTACTCCGAGACCCCTTCCGCGCCGCCCGCCATCACCCGCCGGGCCCGGCCTGCCTGGAGGTGCCACCAGGCCTGGATGACGGCTTCGGTGCCCGTGGTGCAGGCGCTGGAGTTGGTGGTCACCTGGCCGCCCAGGGCCAGAAGGCCTCCCAGGCATCCGCTGACGGCGCTGGACATGGTCTGCTCGACGGAGGTGCTGCCGATGCGGCGGACCTTGCCCTCCTTGACCCGGGGGAACACCACGTCGCCCAGCGTGTCCACGCCCCCGACGCCGGTGCCGATCACGGCCCCCGTCTCCCAGTCGACCGGCCCTTCGATGGGGTCCGGCATCGGCAGCCCCGCGTCGCGCCAGCAGTCGATTCCGGCAATTCCGGTGAAGATCATGCCGGAGTTCATCGCCACCAGCCTGTCGGGGGCGAAATACTCCCGGGCCAGCTCCTCGTACCCCGAGGGGACCCCTGCGACCTGGCAGGAGAAGTTGAGCTCTTCCAGGCGGGATAGATGCCGGATTCCCGAGCGACCCTGGCGCAGTGCCTGCTCGAAATCTTCCAGACCGTGGGCGTTCGGGGCGATGATCCCCATGCCGGTGATGACAACCCTATTCATGGCGCACGCCCATGCCCGACGCGGTTGCGCTGGCCACGAGCACTCCCTCCTCGTTGTACATTTCGATCCGCGAGCGCAGCTTGCGCCGCCGCCAGACTTCCCGGGTTCCCCGAATGGTCACCCGCTCGCCCGGCAGGACAGGGCGGCAGAACTCGACCGTGGCGTCGGCGAACATGGTGGTCCAGCGGGGGATCTCTTCGGGCTCGACCTCCCGCGAGAGCAGGTAGATTCCCAAAGCCACCACGCCCACCTGGCACATGCATTCCAACAGGATCACGCCCGGAGTGACGGGGCGGCCAGGGAAGTGGCCCTCATAGAAGCTCTCGTCCGGGCGGAAGGTATAACGGCCCGTGATGTGCTCCGAGTCCACCTCGAGGATCTCGTCCACGAAGCGGAAGGGCCTCTGTTGAGGCACCCTGGCCAGCACCTCCTCCGGGGTGAGGCCGGCCTTCGGGTCAGCCACCGTACATCCCTCCGTTCACGTGGAAGGTGGTCCCGGTGCAGTAGGAGGCTTCCAAAGCCAGGAAGCGCACCAGGGCGGCCACCTCCTCCGGGGTCCCCATCCTCTTGAGGGGGACTCTCGCCAGGATCCCCTCGCGGATCTCGTCAGGCAGGACCCGTGTCATCGCGGTCTCGATGAATCCCGGAGCGACGGCGTTGACCAGGATTCCATAGTCGGCCAGCTCGGCGGCTGCCGTCCGCGTGAAGTTGTCGATGGCGGCCTTGGTCATCCCGTAGACGCTCTGGCCCGGGTTGCCGGTGCTGCCGACCACGCTGGAGATGTTGATGATCCGCCCCGAGCGCTGGCGCATCATCAACCGGGCCAGGCGCTTGGTGAGATACCAGGTGCTGCGCATGTTGGTGGCCACGATCCGGTCGAAGTCTTCCAGCCGCGCGCTGAACAGGGGAGCGTCCACCGTGGCCCCGGCGTTGTTGACCAGGACCTCCAGGCCTCCGCGCTGGCGCATGGCTTCATAGACCGCGTCGACCCCTTCGGTGCTGGAAAGATCCGCGCCGACCAGGAAGGCGCTCTCACCCAGCTCCTCCTGCAATGCCCGGGCGGCCGCTGCGCTGGTGCGGTGGTGGATTCCGACCGCGAGGCCGGCCTGACTCAGGGCTCGGCAGCAGGCGGCGCCGATTCCGGTGGCTCCACCGGTGACGAGTGCGACTTTCATCGGACCAGGAGACCTCCTCGCGATTTCTCTGAACGATGCGGATAGTCGGGGTATTGGATGTCGCGGAAGAGGCCGACCTTGGCATCCTTGATCGTGTAGATGCACTGTCCATCGACCGAGACGGTCCCGGTTCCGATGGCCAGCGTCGAGCCGCTGGCGGGGAGCTCGGTGTAGCGGCGGATGTCTACCTCGTAGCGCACGAGGCGATCGTGGGGACGGATCTGTCCCCGGAACTCGATCTCCTTCGAGCCCAGGGCCCGGCCCACGCCCAGCCCTCCGCGCAGGCAGGCGTAGAATCCGATCAGTTGCCAGATGGCGTCGACTCCGAGGCAACCGGGCTGCACCGGATCGTTCCGGAAATGGCAGTGGAAGAACCACTCGTCCACCCGGACATCCTGTTCGGCAGCCAGGAAGCCCTTGGGACCCTCGCGCTGGATGTCCATGACCCGGTCGAACATCAGCATCGGCGGCGCAGGCAGGGCAGAGAAGTCGGGACAGGGCGGGTCTTCCACCAGGTTGCCGCGGGCGAAGGCCAGCAGCTCCTCCTTGTCAAACTCGGTCCGGTTCAGGAAATCCGCGTATTTCACCCGTGCACCTCAAGCAGGACTCCGCCCCAGGTCAGCCCCGAGCCGACCACCACCAGGGCGATCTCGTCCCCCTCGCGGAAGTTCTCCCAGTTCTGGGAAAGGACGCAGGGGGCTCCGGCTGCGCCGGTGTTGCCGTACTCATCGACGTTGAAGTGATGTCGTTCCGGCGGGACTCCGCATCGCTCGCAGACGTTCTGCAGCATCAGCAGGTTGGCCTGGTGGCCGATGAAGTGGAAGCGTTCAGGGCTTTGTTGCGAGTGCCTGCGGAGGAGTTCCAGGGTCTCGGCCGTCCGGCGGATGGCGAACCCCTGGACGGCTCGCCCCTGCTGGATGAAGTGTCCGCCCGTGGGGATGGTCACCTTGTCCCAACCTGCGGGATCCGACGCCAGGGTGGTCTGGACCACGCGCATGCGTGAGGGGACCCGAGGTGAGACGATGGCGGCGGAGCTGGCGTCTCCCCACAGGACGGCGGTGGCGCGGTCGCGGTAGTCCACCGTCCGGGTGTTGTTCTCGGCGCTGACCAGCAGGAGGTAGTCGGGAAGGTTTTCTGGGCGCATCCCCGCCGCCAGGTGCATCTGGGCCGCGAAGGTCGAGCAGGCCGAGCCGATGTCCAGGACGGGAGCCTGGATGCCGAGCTCGGCGGCGATCTTGCTGGCCTCAGCGGGGATGGTGTGCTGGGGCGAGCACCCCCCCGCCCAGACCATCCCGATGTCCTTGGGTTCCAACCCCGCCCGCTCCATGGCCATGCGGGCCGCAGCAGCGCCGGTCTGGGCGTTGCTGTGGGTGGAGGCGGCACCGGCCAGGCGAGGATCTGCGTTCCGGGTGGAGGCGATGTAGTCCAGGTTCAGCACCGTGCGCCGGCAGCGGATCCCGACGCGTTCCAGGATCCAGGACTCGTCGGTGCCGATGTCCAGGCTGGCCAGGAAGTCGTTGTCCAACCGGTTGGGCGGGTGAAAGTGCCCCAGTCCGTGCAGGTGCATCATGCCGAGACGTTCTCCCCGCCGTCAACCCGAATCACGGTTCCGTTGATCCAGGCCGCCTCGGGCGTGCACAGCAGGCAGATCACGTTGGCCACGTCCGCGGGGGTGGTCAGGCGTCCCAGAGGATTGCGCATCAAGGAATGGGCTGCCATGCGGGCGCTGCCGGGAATCAGGCGCAGGGCCGGGGTGTCGGTCACGCCCGCTTGCAGGACGTTCGAACGGATTCCGTGGGGACCGAACTCGACGGCGATGGCTCGGGAGATCGACTCCAAGGCGACCTTGGCAGCGGCCACTGCGGCGTATCCGGGCCATGCCACCTGGTTGCCCTCGCTGGTCAGGCCGAAGACGCGGGCATCCTGGGCGAAGAGACCGTTCTCGTGCAACAGGCGCACCCAGGTCAGCAGGCTGGTGCCCATGCTGAAGATCGTCCGGGCCACATCCTCGTCTTCCATGAAGGTCTGCCCTTCAGGAACCGGCAGCAGGGCCTGGAGCGGCGCCTCTCCGTCCTGGGCCAGGCGCTCCAGGGTGCCCTGCAGCTCGTCGGAGGGGATTCCGAGCTCGCCCGCCAGTCTCTGGAGGGCCTGCTCGGACCGTCGTGGGGCGCGACTGGCCACCAGAGGCTTGAGGTTCCCGAAGGCGATCGAGTGCAACAACACCTGGACCTGACCCTGGGGACCCATCGCCTCCTTCAGGGCTTCCAGGGTCTTGATCTGACCTTCGCAGGCCAGGGCATCGAGGTTCAGGGCCAGGAAGCCGTGACCGTGGCCGCGGATCTCGTCGAAGGCCTGCTCGATCCTGGGCATGGCGCCGCGCCGGTCCCGGTGGACGACGCACACGGACATGCCGTGGGCTGCCATCTTGCGCGCCGTGGCCAGGCCGAAGCCGCTGGAACCGCCCAGAATCACGGCCCACTGGTTGGAGTCGAAGTGAATCATCAGGCGTTGGCCACCGCAGGAGACTGTCCCAGCGCGCGACGGGCCGAACGCAGGTCGACGATGGAGGGGACCTTCAGGCCCGCGGCTTTGAAGAAGTTGCCCAGGGGGCGGCCGGGGCCCACCTCAAAGAGGTTGCTGGTCACGCTGGCCAGGGACGCCATGTTGTCGCGCCAGCGGACAGGAGCGGCGACCTGGCGGGTCAGCGACTCGATCAGATCCTCCAGCTTCCCGGTGTGGAATCGGCCCGTGTAGTTGGACGTGACGCACACCGCGCGTTCCGGACGGAATTCTCGGCAGGCCTGTTGGAGGACATCCTTGAAATCGGCCTCGGCGTCGGCCATGTAGCGTGAGTGGAAGGGGGCGCTCACGGCCAGGGGGACGATCCGAAGATCCTCCTCGTGGCGGCTGGACAGTTCGGCCGAGAGCTCTTCGACGGCCTCGCGCGGCCCGCTCACCACGGCCTGGTTGGGCGAGTTGTCGTTGGCCAGGTCGACTCCCATCCGGCGGGCCAGGTCCTGAATCTCATCCAGGGGAAGGCTCTCCCGGATCAGGGCCGCCATCGCCCCAAAACCCAGCGGAGCCGCCTTCTGCATCGCTCGCCCCCGGGCGTGGACCAGGCGGACGGCCGTCTTGAAGGGGACGACTCCGGCAGCCACCAGCGCGGTGTACTCACCCAGGCTGTGGCCCCCAAACCAGCGGGGCTGGAAGCCGAAGCGTGCCTGAAGTCCCCTCAGCATCGCGATCTCTGCCGTCAGGATGCAGGGTTGGGCATACTCGGTCTGCTCCAGGCGCGGGTCGCCGTCTTCAGACCCCGGGTCGGCTGGCCGACACAACTCTTCCACGTCGAACGGCAGCACGCTGTTCGCTTCGGCGAAGACCTCTCGCGATTCGGGGATCTGTTCGGCAAAATCCAAGGCCATGCCGGGGCGCTGGGAGCCCTGGCCAGGAAAAGTCACAGCACAGTCAACAGTCATGAGAATCTCCCGGACGATAGAACCGTCGCTTGATGCCCGCGCAGGTTCTGGGTTGGCGCGGGGATCCCTTTCCCCGCAACTCAGTTGTCCGGGAAGACCCTGAAACTCTCCTGAACCTGGCGGGATCGGGGGAGGGCGGCCTCATCGGGATCTCCGTCAGGAGGAACCACCGGTTGGAAGCCCATCCGGCGCCGGCCCGTCGCGCTTCGAGTCGCGGGCTCACCTGGGACTGCGGGTCTTTCGCAGGGTCTCGGTTGACGACGGCTTCGTGAAAGCTTATTATGGGCCTATGCCAATAACTTGAGCCGCCTGACCGGGGCGATCGCATCCCGGCGGGGCCAGGAGAGAACACGGCAAGGAGGTCAGCATGCCAGCAGGTGATGGAACAGGCCCGCGAGGTCTCGGTCCTGAAGGCTTTGGAGGGGGTGGAGTCTATTGCCGGGGAAGAGGACGCCGGCGTCTTGGTCGTGGTCAGGGGAACTGGAATCCGGGCCTTCCGACGTCGACCCTTCCCGCAGCGTCGGGCGTGGAGGTCGCCACGGCTGGGGTCCCGGCTCCTGGCGCGGAGGTGGAGGCCCTGCGCGCCCGGGCAGATGAGTTGGAGCGTTCTCTGCACGAGATGCGCCAGACCCTGCTGGAGATGACGACGAATCACCCTGCGGAGGACTCCCCTTCGCCGTCGTGAAGTCCAGGCCGATTGGCTCTGGCCTGAGGCTCGGCCCGTCGGGTCGGGCCACTCGTGTTCCTCCGGACCTTCGGATCAGCCCATCTTCTCCGTGTGACAGGAGGCCCCCGTCTTGGCTCGTCCTCACCGTCTTCGTCAGGTCGCTTGTCTTCCCCGTACCAGCCTTTTCAAGCCGGTCGGGGTCCCGGCCAGGGACCTGGAACATCTGGTCCTGAAGATCGACGAGCTCGAAGCCATGCGCCTGGTCGATCTGGAGGGCCTCAGTCACGAACAGGCGGCTCAGAGCCTGGGGGTTTCCCGTCAGACCGTGGGCCGTCTTCTGGAACAAGGGCGACGCATCGTCACGGAGGCCCTGCTCAAGGCGCGGACCCTGGGGATCGAGGGTGGCACCTTTGAGGTGGCTCCCGCTCCGCCGTGCCGAGGGTGTGGCCAGAGTCACGTCCTGGCTCCCGGGGAACTGCCCGGGAGCTGTCCGACGTGCACCGGGCCGGGCTTCGGAGGGGGAAGGGGTCGTGGTCACGGGGAGGGGAGGGGGCATCGGGGGGCGGGCCGTGGATGGGGTGGTGGACATGGGCGAGGCCGGGATGCCGACCCGCAGGCAGGAGGACGAGGTGCCCAGGATGGAGTGGACGAGTAGGACGCGTCGACCTTCGGGTCGCTTGGGCTCGGAAGGGATCGCCGCTCGGCTGAGGAGCCATCTATCTGAACAGGCCCGCGGGGTCTGTGTGCAGGATGTCCGGATCGGCTTGGGCTACACGGCCGTTCGGCTGGCGGACGGGCGGACCGGGGTGGCCTATACCTTCCGGGACCTGGCCCGGGGAGGCTGCTCGGTCTTCAAAGGGGTGCGTCCGCTGGCCGGGAGGCCGGCCCTTGAGCTGTTGGCGTTCCTGGAATCTTCAGACGCGATCGAGGCGGCCGTGGGCCTGGCCTGTGGCAATGCGCTGGCCAACCGGGAGGGTGTGTCCGAACTGCACGGAGACATCCTGGAGCATCTGGGCGTGACCCCCGAGGACGACGTCGCCATGATCGGCAACTTCGCGCCGTTGCTGGAGGGTCTCCGCCGTGCGGCCCGCTCCCTGACGGTCTTTGAGCGGCTGGACGGGCCAGGCTCCCGGGAACTGCGAGCGGAACACGAGGCGCCGGGCGTCCTGGCCCACTCATCCGTGGCGCTGATCACGGCCACCTCGCTCCTCAACGGGACATTGGACACCCTGCTGGCGGCGGCGCGGAGCTGTCGCACCGTGGCGTTGCTCGGGGCTTCGACCCCCCTGGTCCCGCATGTCTTCGAAGGGACCGGCGTCACCCTGCTCTCGGGAGTGGTCGTGCACCAACCGGACGCGGTGCTCCAGGTGGTTTCCGAGGGAGGGGGGATGCGACAGTTCGGCCCCTCCATCCGAAAGGTCTCCTTGAGGTTGGGGCGCGAGCGGGCGTGAAAGTCCCGGTCATCCTGGATCTCCGCCGACCTGCAGGTGGGCGGAGTCCTCGGGCGGTTTGGATTGAGAGGGAGGTGTCGGCATGGACAAGCGAGGAACCCTGAACTTCTGGATCGACGTCTTGTTGGCGGCCCTCATGGCGGGCCTGACCTGGACGGGAGCCCTGCTCTACTTCGTGATGCCTCCCGGGACCGGCCACTCTCGCGCGCTCTTCGGTCTGGGCCGACACGATTTCGGCCAGTGGCACTTCTACATGTCGATCGCCGCGGTCGTGCTGGTGATCCTCCATGTGGTGCTGCATTGGGACTGGGTGGCATGCATGGTCTGCCGGCACTGCGGACGGGACAAGCCGGCCGCCGCGGCGCGCCGGGTGATGGGAGTCGTCCTCCTGCTCCTGGTGATCGTGGGCTTCTTCGGCAGCCTCTGGATGGCTTCGGCCCAGGTGCAGGCCGTGCCGGAAGGGGGCGGACACGGGCACGGCCGTGGGCCGGGCATGGGTCGGCAACTGCACGAGTCGCACTGAGCCTGGACACGGGCTCCATGCGAGAAGGGCCCCGCCGTGACGGCGGGGCCCTTCTCCATTCAGGCCCGGGGGCCCGATCGGGCTACTGGCAGTTGCAGCAGCACTGGTTGGAGAAGGCTTTGTGCCCGGGGTAGCAGGACTGGCTGGCCAGTTCCTCTTCGATGCACAGCAGCCGGTTGTACTTGGCGACCCGGTCGGAGCGGGACAGAGAGCCGGTCTTGATCTGCCCGCAGTTGGTGGCCACGGCCAGGTCGGCGATGAAGGAGTCCTCGGTCTCACCCGAGCGGTGGGAGACCACGGAGGTGTAGCCGGCCCGCTTGGCGCTCTCGATGGCCATGAGGGTCTCGGTCAGGGTCCCGATCTGGTTGACCTTGATCAGGATCGAGTTGGCGATGCCCTCCTGGATGCCGCGGCCCAGGCGCTTGATGTTGGTGACGAACAGGTCGTCTCCGACCAGTTGTACCTTGCTGCCCAGGGCTTCGGTCAGCTTCTTCCAGCCGTTCCAGTCGTCCTCGGCCACGCCGTCCTCGATGGACAGGATCGGATAGTTCTCGATCCAGGTGCGGTACAGCTCCACCATCTCTTCGGCGCTGTGGCTCTTGTTGGTGCTCTTGTGGAAGACGTACTTCCCGTCCTTGAAGAACTCCGAAGCCGCCACGTCGAGGGCCAGACCGATGTCCTCACCCGGCTTGTAGCCGGCGTTCTGGATGGCCTGGAGGATCACCTCGACGGCCTCCTCGTTGCTCTTGAGGTTGGGCGCAAAGCCGCCTTCATCCCCCACGGAGGTGTTGAGGCCCTTGCCCTTGAGCACCTTCTTGAGGTGGTGGAAGGTCTCGGCGCCCATGCGCAGGGCGTCGGCGAAGGTCTCGGCGCCCACCGGAACGATCATGAACTCCTGGAAGTCGACGGTGTTGTCCGCGTGGCTGCCGCCGTTGAGGATGTTCATCATGGGAACGGGCATGGTGTGGGCGAACGGTCCGCCCAGGTAGCGGAAGAGGGGGAGGTCCAGGCAGTCGGCGGCGGCTCGCGCCGTGGCCAGCGAGATGCCCAGGATGGCGTTGGCTCCGTACTTGCCCTTGTTCTCGGTGCCGTCCAGCTCGATCAGCGCGCGGTCCAGGGCCATCTGGTCCAGGGCGTCCATGCCCAGGATCTCGGGGCCCAGCTTCTCCTGGACGTTGGCGACGGCCTTCAGGACGCCCTTGCCCAGGTACTTCGACTCGTCGCCGTCGCGCAGCTCGAGCGCCTCGTGGACGCCCGTCGAGGCCCCGGAAGGGACTGCCGCGCTGCCGAAGGCGCCCGAGGCCAGGTGGACATCCACCTGGACGGTGGG
>DCTU01000269.1:22690-22832 GCA_002329445.1 bacterium UBP9_UBA1432 | reverse complement strand
GGCCTCTTCCTGGTCATGGGTGACCAGGACGAAGGTGATGCCCAGCTCCTTCTGCAGCCGCTTGAGCTCGAACTGCATGTCGCGGCGCAGCTTCTGGTCCAGGGCCGCCAGGGGCTCATCCAGCAGCAGGACCTCGGGTTCG
>DCTU01000269.1:17025-22612 GCA_002329445.1 bacterium UBP9_UBA1432 | reverse complement strand
AAGAGGGCGTAGTTCTGGAAGACCGTGTTGACCCGTCTCTGGAAGGGAGCCAGGTGGGTGACATCCTGGCCGTTGATTCGGATGCAGCCGCTGTCGGGTTCGTCAAACCCGGCGATCATGCGCAGCGTGGTCGTCTTGCCGCAACCGGAGGGTCCCAGAAGCGAGAAGAAGGCGCCGCGCTGCACCTCGAGGTCGACCCGATCGACGGCCGTGACGTTGCCGAATCGACGCGTGACCTCCCGAAACTCCACGACAAGGTTGTTCAACGATCGACCACCCTTCCCGGTGCCTGGACGGACTCCGTCTGGAAATCATGCAGGGTCCATACTAGCGGATTCCGTCCCCCGTGAACAGCACCTGGAGGGGAAAAAAATGCCGGGGGGTCTACCACCTCTGGAGCAGGCGGGCCTGCACCAGGAAGGCCAGGCGCATCAGGGCCTGGGTGTCGCCGATGCGGTCGTCCATGGCCAGCTCCAGCACGACGCCCTTGCGGGGAAAGAAGGCGATGAGGACCTGGATTCCGCCCTCGTCGATTCGGGCCGAGCCTCCGAAGGGATCCGGGTCGGGTTCCTGGAGGGGATCTCGAGGGGGGGGAGGAGACTCGAGGGGCTCGGCCGGGGCCTCCTGGACCTCGGGATCCGGGGAGGCCGCCTCGGGACCCGAGGCTTGGGAAGGGGAGTCGGGCTGGAGGTTGTCGGGGAGCCCCAGATCGACCGGAATCGACTGGAAGGCCGGCGCCGAGCGGGCCCGGATCAGGCCCTCATCCAGCAGGTCGTAGCGGACGGGGCCCTGGAAGGCGATGTCTTCGAAAGCCGTCTCGGGCGAGGGTTCCGGAGCGGGGCGGGGGGCGACCTCAGGCTCCGCCGCGGGTTCTGCGGGACGCTGGCGCGCGATCAGCGAGAGGAAGGCGCTCTCGCCCAGCCCCTCCACCGTCCGGCGGTTGGGGGCCGCAGCCCGCAGGGTCTGGAAGTGCCGCTCCGCGGTCAGGCCGCTGGTCCCGCCGTACAGCGCGATCTGGAAGAAGCCCCGGGTGTTCGTGTGGTAGCGGCGCAGGGTGAAGGGGCGTGGAAGGTCTGGCTCCGGCGCCAGCAACTGCTGGCCCAGGGCCGTAGGTCGAGGACGCAGCGCGGCGGCGGGAGCCTCGCGGACGTCCGTCGAGATGTCGGCGAAGACCACCGGTTGGACGCCCTGGGGTTGCACCCGTTCCTGCCAGATCTTCCGGGCCTGGTCGGGAAGGTCGCTGGGCGGGGGCGGCTCCAATGCCGGAAAGGGGGCGACCTCCCAGGAGGATTGGGGGCGGGTCAGCATCGGCTTCTCGTTGGGGATCGCCTCGATGGCCCCCAGGGGAAGTCGGGGCTCGTCGAAGAGGGGCTCCGAGTCTTCCTGGGCGCGGCCCGGTTCCTCGGGGCAGCCCGTCACCTCCTGGATCTCCTTCTCGGTGACCAGTCGCCAGGCCAGGTTCCGAGGATAGCGCAGTCCGTCCGGATCCGCCTGGACGGACAAGGACCCCAGGGCCAGGATGGCAGCCAGGAACAGGCAGGCTGGTCGGGGGGAGAACCGGCTGGAGAGCATGGGCCGCGGGACCTTCTGCCTGCCAGCCCTGCATCCCTTTGCTAGGAGTTGCCCCTCCTCCGGGCGAAGCTCGATCCATCCGCGAGAAGCGAGGTGGCACATGATTCGGCTTCGGTTTCTGGGCGCGGCGGGCACGGTGACGGGGTCGCGCTATCTCCTGGACTGGCGGGGGCACCGCTTCATGGTTGACTGCGGGCTCTTCCAGGGGTCCAAGGAGCTGCGATTGCGCAACCGGGAGCCTTTCGCGGTGCCGGCCGACAGCGTCGAGGCGGTGGTGCTGACCCATGCCCACATCGACCACTCGGGATATCTTCCCCTGCTGCAGCGGACGGGGTTCTCCGGTCCGATCCACGCCACGGGGGGCACCCGGGACCTGTGCGCCCTGCTCCTGCCCGATTCCGCCCAGATCCAGGAGGAAGAGGCCGCCTACGCCAATCGCCACAAGACCTCCAGGCATCAACCCGCCCTGCCCCTGTACACGCGGGCGGACGCCGAGGCCTGCCTGGGGCGTTTCCAGGACCATCCCTATCGCCAGCCCTTCCAGGTCGTGCCGGGCGTCCAGGCCGTCTTCCGCGACGCGGGACACATCCTGGGGTCGGCGCGGGTCGAGCTCCTCTTCGAGGGCGACCCGCCGCGTCGCCTGGTCTTCTCGGGGGATCTGGGCCGTCTGGATGCCCCCATCCTGCGCGATCCGGAGCCCCTGGAAGAGGCCGACTGGCTGGTCCTGGAGTCCACCTACGGCGACCGGGTCCACACCGACCATCCCGTCGAGCAGAACCTGCGCGACCTGGTCCGCTCCGGAGTCCAGCGCGGAGGGGTGATCGTGGTGCCGGCCTTCGCCGTCGAGCGCACCCAGGAGGTCGTCTATCTGCTGGACGAGCTGCTTCACCAGGGGGGGATCCCCTCCATCCCGGTCTACGTCGACTCGCCCATGGCGGTCCGCGCCTTCCATCTCTTCCAGAAATACCCGGAGTACTACGACGAGGACGCCCGGCGCCTGCTGGAGGCGGGCCGCCGGGTCCTGTCCTTCCCAGGCTTGAGGTTGTGCGAGACGGTCGAGGATTCCAAGGCCATCAACCGGGCCCGTCCGCCCTTCCTGGTCGTTTCCGCCAGCGGAATGGCCACGGGGGGGCGCGTCCTGCACCACCTCAAGCGCTACCTGCCCGATCCGGCCAACACGGTGTTGCTGGTCGGCTATCAGGCCGTGGGGACCCGAGGCTGGCGCCTGCAGCAGGGGGAGGAGAGCGTGCGGATCTTCGGCGAGTCGGTGCGGGTTCGAGCCTGGATCGACAAGCTGGACGGCTTCTCGGGCCACGCCGACTCCGTCCAGCTCGAGCGCTGGGCCACCGGTCTGGCAAGACCTCCGCGCCGGGTCTTCCTGACCCACGGCGAGCCCGAAGCCCTGGAGGCCCAACGCGTTCGCCTGGCCTCCATGCCGGGGTGGGAGGTGCACGTGCCGGCCCATGATCAGGAGGTCATCCTGGAGTGACCTTCCTCAACATTCCTCTGGCCGGCCCCCAGAGCCGGCTGGCCTTGGGGGGGGGAGGCCTGGTGGCGCAGGCCATCCGCCGCGCCTCGCTGGCCCTGGATCCGTACGTCCCGCGTTGGGACCTCGATTTTCGCGACCTGGGGGTGGCGGATTCCGGGGCCGTCCGGAAGGGGGCCAGGATCATGCTGGGCCCGGGCGCTTCTCCCGAGGAGGTGCCCGTGATCTACGTCGGGGCCGGAGTCCCGGTCCTGGCCCGGGTGCAGGCGGTCTGGTACGTGGGCGGACGGCGCTACGGCAGGGAGGACCGGGACCGGGCCCGGCACGCGCACCGGCTCCTGCCCTTGGCCGAGGTCGGCCTGGAGGTGGGCCTGCGGACCGCCTTGCTGGAGGTGGGGGCCCGGCCCTTCCACCTGGTGGTGGATCTGGACGTCCTGGACCCGGTCTGGGCTCCCGCGGTGGCGCGCCCCGCCGGNNGGCCTTCTGCCCGGGCGCGACGCCGACGGCCAGTCCGCACGGCTGGCCGCCGAGGCGGTCCGCGACCTGGCCCTGCTGGTCTGGGGCCGGTAGCACCTCCAGCCTGGGGCCCGGGGCCGGAGGATGGGCGGGAGGCTCGGGTTCGGGCAGGCGGGTCTTCCCCGGAGAGGCCGGGCGCTCTTCGACGAAACGGAAGACCAGGCCCGCCAGGGCCACCACCAGGCTCATGGTGACGAACATGGCGGGATAGCCCAGGAAACGGACCAGGAAGCCCGCGACGAAGGCTCCCAGGCTGCTGCCCAGGTCGGCCGAGGCAGCCACCATGCTCATCCCCGTTCCGGCGAAACGGCTTCCCAGCCGGTGCACGGCCAGCGCCGAGAGGGCGGGGTAGACCATCCCGTGGCCCGTGCCTCCCAGGAAGGCCGCCAGGAGCAGCATCGGCATGGCCCGCCAGCCCTCCGGGGCCAGGAAGCTGATGGTCAGCATGGCGCCGGCCTGCAGGATCAGGGAGGGGCCGACCACCCGAGAGGGCCCGACGCGGTCGGCCAGGGTGGCGGCGTAGATCCGCGTGGCGCCCGAGGCCAGGGCGTAGACCGCCAGGAGGATGCCCACCCCTTCCAGGCGGCGCTCATCCAGGAAGGGAGCCACGAAGGACACCACGCTTCCGGTGGCCACGCCGAAGGCCACCGAGCCCAGCAGCGTCCCGCGCATGGTGCGGGCTCCGGCCAGGCTCCAGTAGCCCGGAACAGGTCCGCTGGGAGCGACCTTGGGGCGGCGATCCCGCAGGGAGGGCGACCACAGGGCTCCGAGCAGGCAGACCGCCCCGCTGCCGATGAAGAGCCCGGGGTCGCCGACGTGCTTGAAGAGCTTCTCGGCCGAGAGGGGCCCCAGGGTTGCGCCCAGAAGGCCGGTGACCCCGAAGATGCCCAGGAACTCCGCCAGGCGGCCGGGGGGAGCCTGGTCGGCCACCCAGGCGGTCAGGGCCGTCAGGTAGGTGGCCACGGCCAGCCCCTGAACGGCTCGCAGGGGGATCATCGTGGCCAGGTGGACCGGCACCGCCAGGTAGGCGAAGGCCACGGCTGCCATCAGGAAGGAGCCGGCGATGAAGAAGCGCCGCCTTCCCAGGACGTCCAGGCGACGTCCCAGCCAGGGCTGGACCGCCATCGAGGCCAGCCAGAAGGAGGCCTCCACCAGCCCGATCCCGTCCTCGGGCATGCCCTGGCGCGCCAGGTACTTGGGGAAAAGGAGGAAGGCCGCCGCCCCGCTGCAGCACAAGACGTTGATCAGGCAGGCACGCCAGAAGGACCAGGTGTATCCGCGGGGGTCGGGAATCTCGGGCCACCTCCAGGGGGTCAGGAAGAACTGCCGGGCGGGATCGTGGGGCCGGGAAGGTCGGCCCCAGGTGCGCGCCGGCATTCGGGAACTCCTTCGGGAGTCCTACCGCCTCGCGGAGGGGGAGGTTGGGGGAACCCGGAACTCGGGGCGGATCGTTTTCCGCCCGGCCAGGAGGTCCCCCGGCGAAGGGTGCGAACCCTGCTTGCGCCAACCCTGGGTGGGTGAACCGGGGCGACCAGGGCGTTCGACGCCAGAGATGTCGACGTCCTGGTCGCTTCGCAATCTGAAAACAGGAATGAAGCCCATGGATTCTGCCCTGACCTCCGTACCTCCCGCGCTGGAGGATTCCCTCCGCCGCCGCATCCTGATCCTGGATGGGGCCATGGGCACCATGGTCCAGCGTCTGGCCCTGGAAGAACAGGACTATCGCGGCGAGCGTCTGGCGGACCATCCGTTTCCCCTGAAGGGAAACACGGATATCCTCTCGCTGGTCCTGCCCGACGCGGTGGAGTCGATCCACCGACAGTACTTCGAGGCCGGGGCGGACATCGTCGAGACCAATACCTTCAGTGCCCAGCGGATCTCCCAGGCGGACTACGGCACCCAGGACCTGTGCTATGAGATGAACCTGGCCTCGGCGCGCCTGGCCCGCCACGCCGCCGATCTCATGACCGCGCGGAACCCCGAGCGCCCGCGCTGGGTGGCCGGTTCGGTGGG
>DCTU01000269.1:15431-16952 GCA_002329445.1 bacterium UBP9_UBA1432 | reverse complement strand
TTCGACACGTTGAACGCCAAGGCGGCGCTCTACGTCCTGGAGGACTGCTTCCAGGCCAGCGGCCGACGGGTCCCCGTCCTGATCTCGGTCACCATCTCCGACCGTTCCGGGCGCACGCTCTCGGGGCAGACCCTGGAAGCCTTCTGGGCCTCGGTGGCCCACGCCAACCCCCTGTGCGTCGGGGTCAACTGCGCCCTGGGAGCTGAGGAGATGCGCGAGCATGTCCAGAAGCTCTCCGAGCTGGTCCACTGCTACGTCAGTTGCTACCCCAACGCCGGTCTGCCCAACGAGTTTGGCGAGTACGAGGATTCACCCGAGAACATGGGGGCGGTGATCCGGACCTTCGCCGAGGCCGGTTGGCTGAACCTGGTCGGGGGGTGCTGCGGGACCTCTCCCGAGCACATCCAGGCCATCGCCCGGGCCGTGGAAGGCTTCGCTCCCCGGGTCCCGCCCTCGCGCAGCCCGTGGCTGCGACTTTCCGGCTTGGAACCCTACGTGGTTTCTCCGCAGACGGGCTTCAGCATGGTCGGCGAGCGGACCAACCTGACCGGGTCGCCGCGCTTCGCCCGGCTGATCCGCGAGGGGGACATGGAGGGAGCCCTCACCGTGGCCCGCCAGCAGGTGGAGAGTGGAGCCAACCTGCTGGACGTCAACATGGACGAGGGCCTGATCGACTCGGTGGCCACCATGACGCGCTTCCTTCGCCTTCTGGCCGCCGAGCCGGATATCTCGCGGGTCCCGATCATGGTCGACAGTTCCCGCTGGGAGGTCCTGGAGGCCGGGTTGAAGTGCCTCCAGGGAAGGTCGGTGGTCAACTCCATCTCGTTGAAGGATGGAGAGGAGGAGTTCCGTCGCCGGGCTGCCCTGGTCCGCCGTCTGGGAGCTGCTTGCGTGGTGATGGCCTTCGATGAGGAGGGCCAGGCCGACACCCTGGAGCGGAAGGTGGAAATCTGCGCCCGGGCCTACCGGATCCTGGTCCACGAGATGGGCTTCCACCCGTCGGATGTGGTCTTCGATGCCAACGTGCTGACCGTGGCCACCGGCATCGAGGAACATGCCGATTTCGGCCGGGCCTTCATCGAGGCGGTCCGTCAGATCAAGCAGACCCTGCCCGGCGCCCGCACCCTGGGCGGCATCAGCAACGTCTCGTTTGCCTTCCGAGGCAACAACGCGGTGCGTGAGGCCATGCATGCCGCCTTCCTGTACCACGCCATCCGGGCCGGACTGGATTTCGGGATCGTCAANNGCCGGGATGTTGATGGTCTATGAGGACATCCCCACCGACCTGCGCGAGGCCGTTGAGGACGTCCTGCTCAATCGCCGCTCGGACGCCACCGAACGCCTGCTGGAGCTGGCCGAACGCCACCGCCGCCAGGACGAGCGCTCGGAGGGCCGCACGGAAGCCGCCTGGCGCAGTCTGCCGATCCTGGAGCGGCTCAAGCATTCCCTGATCCACGGGATCGACCAGTTCATCGAAGAGGATGTCGAAGAGGCCAGGGGCTTGTTCGACAGGCCCCTGGA
>DCTU01000269.1:0-15412 GCA_002329445.1 bacterium UBP9_UBA1432 | reverse complement strand
AAGATGTTCCTGCCCCAGGTGGTGAAGAGCGCGCGGGTGATGAAGAAGGCGGTCGCCTGCCTGACCCCTCACCTGGAGGCCGACCGCCAGCCCGGCGACGTGGCCAAGGGCCGCATCCTGCTGGCCACGGTCAAGGGCGACGTCCACGACATCGGCAAGAACATCGTCAGCGTGGTGCTGGGCTGCAACGGTTACGAGGTGATCGATGCCGGCGTGATGGTCCCCTGCGCCCGGATCCTCGAAGAGGCGCGGCGCCACGAGGTCCAGGCCCTCGGACTGTCCGGGCTGATCACCCCCTCCCTGGACGAGATGGTCCATGTGGCCCGGGAGATGGAGCGCGAGGGGTTCTCGATCCCCCTGCTGGTCGGCGGGGCGACCACCAGCCGGATGCACACGGCCGTGCGGATCGCTCCGGCCTATGCGGGCCCTGCAGCGCACGTGGTGGATGCCTCCCGGGCGGTGGGAGTGGTCGGCGGCCTCCTGGACCCCGAGCGCCGGAAGTCCTTCACCGAGGGCCTGGCCCGGGATTACGAAGGCCTGCGCCAGCGCCATCAATCCAGCCGCTCGACGGTGGATTACGTCTCCCTGGAGAGGGCCCGGAGCAATCGCTACACCTTTGAATGGGCCTCGGCGCAGATCGACCGTCCCGATTTCGAGGGCGTCCATCGCCTGCGCCGCTTCCCCTTGCAGGACCTGGTGCCCTACGTGGACTGGACACCCTTCTTCTCCGCCTGGGAGCTGCGGGGGCTGTACCCGCGAATCCTGGAGGATCCGACGGTGGGCGAGCAGGCTCGCCACCTGCTGGCGGATGGGCGCAGGCTTCTGGCACGAATCGTCGAGGAGGACCTGTTGCGGGCCGAGGGGGTCTACGGCTTCTTCCCGGCCAACAGCGTCGGCGACGACATCCACCTGTACAACAGCACCGGCCGGGAGCGGACGCTGGCGGTGCTGCCGACCCTGCGTCAGCAGATCGCCAAGGCGGAAGGCCCGCACCTGGCCCTGGCCGACTTCGTGGCCCCTCTCGAGTCCGGACGGAACGACTGGATCGGGGCCTTCGCGATCACCACCGGCGACGGTCTGGAGGAGCTGGTTGCCCGGTTCCGCTCCGAGCTGGATGACTTCGGCGCGATCATGGCGCAGGTCCTGGCCGACCGTCTGGCCGAGGCCTTTGCCGAGTGTCTGCATCGGAACGTGCGGGCGGAGTGGGGCTATGGCCGCCACGAGAACCTCGATCCGGAGGATCTGATCCACGAGCGCTATCGCGGCATCCGTCCGGCGCCGGGGTATCCGGCCTGCCCCGACCACACGCTCAAGTCGATCCTCTGGGATCTCCTCGAGCCCGAGCGTCAGGCCGGGATTCGCCTGACCGAGAACATGGCCATGTCCCCGGGAAGCTCGGTCAGCGGCCTCTTCCTGGCCCACCCCGAGGCCCGCTACTTTGCGGTCGGCAAGATCCGGCGCGACCAGGTCGAGGACTATGCCGCTCGCCGGGGCTGGTCCATCGCCGAGGTGGAGCGCTGGCTCTCGCCCAATCTGGCCTACGATCCCGAAACGGCGGGCTCCTCGCGGTGAGCGCCCAGGCGGTCAGATGGCGGCGGAGGTCTTGACGATGGACCAGGAACCCGACGGTCTGTTCCCGTTCCCGCTGGATGATTTCCAGAAGGAGGCCATCCGGTCGATCCAGGAAGGAAAGAGCGTCATCGTGTGCGCTCCGACCGGGGCGGGCAAGACCGTCGTGGCCGAGTACGCGGTCAAGCAGGCCCTGGCGCGGGGAAAGAGGTGCTTCTACACCACCCCGCTGAAGGCCCTGTCCAACCAGAAGTTCGGGGATCTGCGCCGGGAATACGGCGAAGAGAACGTGGGGCTTCTGACCGGTGACACCTCGATCCAGCGTCACGCCCCGATCGTCGTGATGACGACCGAGGTCTACCGCAACATGCTGTACGGCACGGTGCTGGGGGACGTGCAGTCCAACCTGGCCCACGTCGAGTCGGTGATCCTCGACGAGTGCCACTACATGAACGATCCCGAGAGGGGCACGGTGTGGGAGGAGTCGGTGATCTACTCGCCGACCCCCGTGCAGCTCGTGGCCCTTTCGGCCACCGTGGCCAACGCCGCCGACCTGCGGGACTGGATCGAGGCCACCCACGGTCCGACGGATCTGGTCCTGTCGGATTTCCGCCCGGTTCCCCTGCGCCATCACTACTATCACGAGGGGGACCTTCATCGTCTGGTCATGGGCAATGGCCGGCTGAATCCCCGGCTGGCCGCCCAGGCCCGCCCGGCTCCCCAGGCTTTCAACCGGGGGCGCGGACGCTCCCGGGTTCCTCGTCCCCGCCAGGAATACCCCGAGAAGGTCGTCTCGGTCCTGGACCGAGAGGGGATGCTGCCCGCGATCTTCTTCCTGTTCTCCCGGAAGAAGTGTGACGAGGCCGCGCGACGCTCCGACCAGGCGGTCCACCTCACCCCGGAGCACCGCCAGGCGTTGCAGGAGGCGATCGACCAGGCTCTGCGCGAGACGCCGTCGCTGGTCGACCAGCCCCAACTCGAGCATCTGCGCAACGGCGTGGCAGCCCACCACGCCGGCCTCTTGCCGGCCTGGAAGGCCCTGGTCGAGAACCTCTTCCAGCAGGGCCTGATCCAGGTGGTGTACGCCACCGAGACCCTGGCCGCAGGCATCAACATGCCCGCTCGGACCACCGTGATCAGCGCCATCAGCAAGTACAGCGATGAGGGGCATCGCATGCTGACGGCCAGCGAGTTCCTGCAGATGTCGGGCCGGGCCGGTCGGCGCGGGATGGACGTCGTCGGGCACGTGGTGGTGGTGCATCATCCCCTCGAACCCGTCGGGGATGCGGCCCGTCTGGCCATCGCCTCGGCAGACCCGCTGATCAGCCGCTTCACCCCCAGCTATGGAATGGTCCTGAACCTCCTGCAGCGCCATTCCCTGGAGGAGTCCCGCCGGCTGGTGGAGCGCTCTTTCGGCCAGTTCGTGGCCGAACGCGAGAAGGGTCCTCTCTTCGAAGAGGCCGCCCGGCTGCATCGCCAGCTCCAGGATCTCTCGCGTCCGCTGTGTCCGGGGCCGATCGGGGACCTGCCGGCCTGGAAGAAGCTCCGCGAGAAGGCCCGCAGCCTGGCTCGTCAGGCCAAGGCCATGGCGGCCGGGCTGAAGGGCCGGACGGATCCGGTCGCGCAGCAGGCCTTGGAGGACCTCAAGATCGGGCGTGCGCAGGCCCTGGAGTCGGCCAACGCCATGCCGTGTCAGGGATGCCCGGTGCAGGGCGAGTGCTCGCGCCAGATCCAGTCATGGCGGAGCCTGGACCGTCGCCGCGAGGAGATCGAGCGGGCCATGAAGCGGGCCTCCACCCCTTACTGGAAGCAGTTCCAGGACCTGGAACGGGTCCTGCGGGCCGCCGGCTATCTGGAAGGGCACGAACCCACCTGGGAGGGGCGCATGGCGGCCTCTTTGCGCGCCACCAACATCCTGCTGTTGAGTGAGGTGGCCCTGTCAGGGATCCTGGAGACGCTTGAACCGGTCGAGGTGGCTGGGCTGATGTCCGCCCTGGTGGCCGGCGACACCCGAGCCGTCCCGGATGTCGGGATGCGGGTCTCGCGGCGCGCGGAGGAGGCCTTGGCGGAGATCGTCGGGGTCTCGCGCGAGGTGCAGAAACTGCAGGAACGCCACGGGGTGGACGTGCCGGTGTGGGTCAATCCCGTCTTCGCGGGCCTGACCGAGTTCTGGGCCCGGGGGGCGGATTGGCCCCACGTGAAGGCCTATCTCGGGGTCGACGAAGGCGACATGGTTCGCGGCCTGCGCCGGGCCCTGGACCTGTGCCGTCAGTTCGCCTTTGCCCCCCACATGCCCGAGCGCATCGCCACGTTGTGCCACGAGGCGGCGGCCCTGATGGATCGCGACGAGGTGCACGAGGCCCTGGTCTGGTCGGACTAGGCTCCAGCCTCCTGGACCGGCTCGGCAGACGTCCGGGGAGGGCGCAGCCGCCGGGTCAGATCCCGGTCCACCGGGGGCATCGGATACCGGTCAAGAAGCCCGGGTTCGGCCCAGGTGATGGCGTCGTGGTCGGGCAGTCCGCGTTGCCTGGCTTCCTCCGGACCCAGGTCCAGGCCGTTGCGAACCCAGTCTGGACCGGGACCTTGGGCGCGGACGCGGAAGGCCAGCAGTCTCAGGGGGCGTCCCGAGGGCAGGTGCCCGGCCACCTGGGCCAGGGGTTCGACCACCTCGACCTCCAGGTCCAGTTCCTCGCGCAGTTCGCGAATCAGCGACGCCTCCGGGGTCTCTCCGGATTCGACCTTGCCTCCCGGAAACTCCCAGAGCCCTCCATGCGTCCGTCCCGGGGCGCGCCGGGCCAGCAGGATCCGTCCCCCTTCGTGGGTCAGCACGGCGGCGCTGACCTGCAACTCCTCTTCCAAGCTCGACCTCCCGGCTGTTTGCGCGTGGGATTCTCTCTCTCCGGATTCGCGCTGCGAAGGATTCCGCGAGGTCTCGATGGAAGTCCTGCGTTCGCTGGAGAAGGTGTGGTTGCGCCCCGTTTGGCCACAAAGCGAGACGCCTTCTGAAAAGGATGGCTTTGAGAAACCGAGCGATTGCATTCAAGTGGGTCCTGGGACTCCTGCTGCTGAGCCTGGTCCTGGCGCTTCCTGCGGACGCCAACCAGGAACAGGCCCGCAGATTCATCCAGCGCGCCGAGGCGCTCGCGCAGAAGCAGCGGATCCCCGAAGCGACCAAGGCCATCCTGAGTGCCGTCGATGCCGCTCCGGACTGGGATGTTCCCCAGGCCGCCCTGGCCCGGTTCTACATGGGCATCGCCAACCGGGACGGAGCCGCCAAGGCCTGGCGTGAAGCCATCAAGCGTTCCCCCAAGAACCCCGCCTACCATCAGGGGCTGGCCGAGGTCCTGACCTTGAAGGGAGACCTGGAGGGGGCCGCAGCGGCGTGGAGGTCCGTGGCGGACCTGCGCCCGAAGGATTCGAATTCTCGCTACAACCTGGCCCAGATCGCCCTGGAGCAGGGAGATCTCGACATTGCCGAGACCCAGCTCGCCCTGGCCGAGAAGCTCGAGCCCGGGGCTTTCAAGTTCTCGCTCCTGCAGGCTCGAATCGACCTGATCCGCAAGGACTACCGGGCCGTTCGCGTTCGTCTGGAAGACATGCTGCGCCTGATCCCCGAGCAGCACAAGGAGATCCGCCAACAGGCCCAGGCCCTGCTCGACCAGGCCAACCAGGAGAGCAAGGACCTCTGGGTCCAGCGCGGGATCTACTTCGGGATTCCGCTGATCTTGATCGTGGCGGGCTACGTCACCTGGAAGATCACCCGCTGGGTCGAGATCAAGGCGCCGCCCTCCCGGCTGGATCCCAGCACCAACGAATCGATCTGCCGCTTCGCCTTGACGCATGTGGCGGCTTTGACGGGGCTGCCTCGAGCCTTGTGCTGGGTCGTCAGCCTGGATGGTCGGCGCATGGAGCTGGCCGCGTCCGAATTGATGAAGAACCCCGGTCCTCTGGCGCGGCGGGACCTGGATCGAGGGGACCTGGTGCGCTGGATCAAGGAGCATGGCCCGGTTCCCTTCCTCTACAAGCTCGAATCCCAAGAGCGGCGATTCCTGGACGCCTTCCCCGATCTGGTGAAGAACCTGGAGGGGGTCGAGATCAACGTGGGGGTGCCCCTGGTCTGGAAGGGTGAGTTCCGTGGCCTGTTGCTTCTGGGGCGCAGCCGCTCGGCGGGTGGACGCGACCTGCGCAGCCGCTTCGAGAAGAACTCGGGACGGGTCCAGGGGATCGCCGAGCAGGCAGCCCAGGCCCTGGACGAGTTGCGCAAAGAACACCTGAAGATCTATGACGTCGAGACCGGCGTGCACAACCGGGCCTATTTTGACGTCTACCTTTCCGAGGCCGTCCAGACCAGCCGCTCCACCCGGTTGCCCTTGACGCTGCTGATCATGCGGATGGACGCCTTCGACGAGATCCAGGAGAAGTACGGGGACAACCTCTCCGGAGAGATCCTCGAGCAGATGCTGGACGCGATCTTCGACCGCCTGCGCGAAGAGAGCAAGACGGTGCTCTTCCGTCTGGAGGGCGGCGTGTTTGCCCTGGTGGCCTTGGAGCGGGGCCTGCGCGAGGCGCCCTCCCTGGCGCAGCACCTGAAGGCGGCCATCGACGGGCTGAAGATCTCGCGGAACCTGCCTCGGCCCACAGGCTGCGTGGCCTTCGGGGTCTATCCCGACCACGCCGATGACTGCAACGCGCTGCGGCGAGTCACCATGCGGGCCTTCCGCGACGCGGTCTACCTGGAGGGGAACCGGGTGCTGGAGGCCGAGCGCGGTGGGGCCTTCGATCCGGACGAGGAGGTCGAGGCGGGAATCCGGGTGGCCGGGAGGCGGGCCCTGACCGAGGATCCTCCTCCGTCCCAGATTCCTCCCCCCAGTGGGCCTGCTCCCTTCCAGCCCTTCACCACCGCGCGACGGGCCGAAGCCCCTGCGCCGGAGGGAGGGGTCAGCGGCACCTTCCCCCAGGCACCCGAGGACGAGGGGGCTTCGGCAGAGCCGACGGGCGAGAAGAAGTCCAGGTGGCCTGCTTCCAGAAATTCCTCTTCCGAGACCCCTGGGCGCCTGACTCTGGGCAGTTCGCTGCGCCAGGGGCGGCCAGCGCCCCCTCCGGTGCGTCCCATCCCGATCCCTCAGCCTCCCATTCCGCCCCCCGGCGCGCCTTCCAAGCCGGCATCGCCAGGGCTGGAGTCTGATTTGTCGGATCTGGCCGATCTGGGGATCGACCCCGAGACGCAGTTCTGCCTGCAACCCACCTTCGAGGATCTGGCCGAGTTCGAGGTTCGCTCGGGCCTGGACTCGGGGCAGACCAGCAGCATCCTCTACCTCCGGCTGGCCAATCTCGAAGAACTGCGCTCCGGGGGGGACGAAGACGCGCTCAAGCTCCGACGCAATCTGGCTTCCCTGCTGCACGCCTTCTTGCGCGACGAAGTGGACGTCCCGGGCCTCATGGGGGCCGATGATTTCGTCCTGCTGTTGACCGGAACGTCCTTGCGGATGGCCGTCAGCCAGGCAGACCAGGTGGCCATGACCGTAAGGAACCTGCAGGTCGCCGGACAGGTCGCGGTTCCCGCGATCGGAGTGGCCGCTTCCAGTCCGGAGGATCCCGTCGAGGGGTTGGAGCTGATCCAGCGCGCGCGCTCGGCAGCCGCCCAGGGGCCTGGAGTCCATCAGTTCGGAGAGGCATCCTGATGTCCCCTGCTTTCTTGCTGGTCGTTCAGCTCATCCTGGGCGGGACGGGGCTGATCGGCCTGCTCTGGTTCTGGATGGCGGCCCGACAACGGCGTTTTGCCGTCCTGCCGCTGGGGATCATGCTGCTGAGCCTTGGCCTGAGCGTCGTCGCCGCAGGTTGGCGCAGCCGCGCGGTGGCGGCGGTCGAGTGTGCGGCCGGGTTGCAGCGCCTGGGTCTGGCCATGGAGCTGTACGCCCAGAACAACCAGGGGACTCCCGCCCGGTCCTTGGGCGATCTGGTTCCGTTCTACTTCGACCAGCTTCCGGTCTGCCCGCTGGAGGAGGGATCTGAGGCAACCCTGGAACAGGCAGGGTCCAACTTCACCCTGGTCTGTGCGGGGCGGCACCGCGGCCTGGGAGGAGCGCCCGAGGGTTTCCCTCGCTACACGCCGCGACTGGGCGCCCAGGTGCGTCCCTGACCGAGGGGTCTCAGAACTCTCCGCCGCGCTGGCTTCCCGCCACGTTCCAGGTCAGACCTGAGAGCAGCCGGTCCCCTTCGTTCAGGTTGACCTGCATCTCCAGTTCGGCCTTGCGGCCGGGCAGCTTGTAGCGATAGCTGCGCGTCCAGCCCTCGCTGCTGAACCAGCGCCAGCCCTCTTCAAGCCGGGGCTGGACCTTCCCCTGGGGCAGGGCGGCTCGGAGCTGCTTGATCTCGATCTTCACCGCGTCCGGGGTCAGGCTGGCCTGCAGGCCGGGTGAGGCGACCTTGCCATACAGCTCGTCGCCCTTGCCAGCCTGGATCAGCTCCAGGATGCGGGCCACCTGCTTCTGGTCCGCCGCGTCGGCGCGGCTCATCAGCGAACCCAGGCGTGAGGAGCGCAGGGTCAGCGTCTGGACCCGCAGCTCCTGGCCCTGGGGGGCCAGGGCCACGTAGGCCAGGACCTGGCCCTGGCTGGCGCGCACCCGCCACCAGCTCTCCTGAAGCCTGGCCCCGTACTGGTCCTTCTCCATCTGGCCGGTGGCGGGAGGGGGGTTGATGCCCACGGTATGCAGGTCCTCAGGTGCCTCGAAATCGCCTCGGGAGACCTGCTGGATCCCTTCCAGGGTGCCGATGGGAAGGGTCAGGTTCTCGACCAGGGCGCTCTGGATGTCTTCGACGCGGGTGTCCTTCTGGCGGGATTCCAGAAGACACTCGGCGTGGAAGGCTCGGGCCTGGTTGCTCCACAGTCGGGTCAGGGCCTTGCGGGCGGCCTGGTCGACTTCTGGCGACAGCGCCTCCGGGGCAGGGCTCTGAGGGGGGGCCACCGGCAGCACCGGCGAAGGGCTCCCGGTCGAGGCCGGCGGGAAGGGGGCTTGAGGCTTGGGACCACAGGCCGGGGCGGTCAACAACAAGGCCAGGCAGAGGGCGGCAAGATGACGCATGGAGTGGTTTTCGAGCCAGGGGAGCCCCCACCCTGTCGACTCCGGGTGGTCTTTGCCGGGATGGACGGACGCTTCTCCACCGTGCCCCTGCAGGCTCTGGCCCGGCGCCATCAACTCGTGGGGGTGATCCACTCCCTGCCTCGGCCGGTCCATCGGGGATGGCTGGTGGACTGGGCGCGCGCCGGCGCAGGAGGGGGGAACCTGCGGCGCTTCGCAGAGCACCTGGGCTGCCCGTTCTTCTCGGCGGGGCGCTCGGCGGGCCGGGGTCTGGAAGCCTTCCTGCACCGGGCGCGGCCCGACCTCCTGTGCCTGTCCAACTTCTCGTTCCTGCTCCCTCCCGAGGTTCTGGAGATCCCGCGCCGGGGAGCGATCAACCTGCACCTTTCGCTTCTGCCGCGCCACCGGGGCCCCAACCCGTGGCTGTGGATGTTCCACGACCAGGATCGGACCGGGGGGGTCAGCGTCCACCTGGTCGACGAGGGGGAGGACTCCGGCCCGCTCCTGGGGACCCTGGAACACGAGGTCCCGGAGGGGATCACGGCGGGCGAGCTGGCAGATGCGGTCCTGCCCCGCGCCGCCGCGCTGCTGGTGGACGTCGTGGATGCCCTGGCCGGCGGAAATCTGGTGCCGGTGCCGCAGGCCTGCCCCGACGGGATGCGCCGGGCCCGCTTCGTTTCCCCCGGTGAGGCCCTGATCGACTGGCCGACCTGGCCGGCCTCCCGAGTCAGCCACTTCCTGCGGGGGGCCAGCCTCTGGTATGAACCCTTTCCCCCAATCCCCGGCTTCGTCCGGAGGTATGGGCCAGCCCTCCCCGGAAAGCCGGAGGACCCGCCCGGGACCTTGCGCCAGGCGATGCGGACGGGCTGGATCTCCTGTTGCGACGGACGGGTTCCCTTCCGTCTCCAGGCCGTGCCTCGCGAGTTGTGGAGGCTGGGTCTTCCCCTGGCCGTGGGCGCGGGGTTGTGGGCGTTGGCCTGAGCTTTCGTCTCAGTCGACGCGGGGGGCTTCCTCCTGGTAGCGCAGCACCCGGAACTTCCCGATGGTCGGGAAGTAGGGCGGGGGGCTGGAGGACAGGTTCGAGTCATAGGTCGAATCCACGGTGACCCCGTTCAGGACCGTGCCCTCGATGCTGTCGACCGAGGCCCAGGCTGGCTTGTAGCCCATCATCAACCCTCCGAAAAGGCGGATCCGGCCAGGGGTTCGGGTCTCCCAGGAGTCGACGTAGAAGCCGCCCTCCGACTCCTTGGTCCCGGCCAGGATGGCGGCGTAGACGTCCGTCGGGGGATTGACGGTCCGAACGATCGAGGTGGGGATCCTCACCTTGAAGGCCACCAGGCCCAACGAGTCCCGCCCGCCTTGGGGCGCCTGCCCGACCGGGGTGTCGGCCCGCGTCAGGGCCCCGCCCAGGACGATCTCCTTCTGGGCTGCCATGTCCACGGCCACCGTCCTTTTGCCCTTGTTGACGCCGGTCAGGCCCCGGATGTTCCCGGTGCCATAGATCAGGCCGTTGGTCAGTCCGGTGTGGACGGTGAAGGTTCCGTCAGGCTTGTAGAGGATCGTGCTGCCTTTGGGGACGGGATTCCCCTCCGGGTCGGTGATTGCGGTGTCGGTGACCTCCACGACCTTGGTGATCGAGGAACCCTGCTGGATGGTGACGCTGCGGTTGCCACCCTCCTCGACGGCCAGGACCATCGAGTCGACGTCGCCCACCACCGTCAACCCGCCGGAGAGGCCGTCCGAGCCGGCATCCTGCCCCAGGTGGACGCCTCGGGTGGAAGGCGTGACGGGGCTTTGGCCCTGGGCCGCGCGGGCCAGGGCCCCGGAGTCGGCCGGCAACTCGATGCGTCGAGCCCCGGTGCGCAGGGATTCCCGCCCCCCGCGGAAGATCTTCCGGTAGCGTTCCGGGAGGGGATTGCCCTGGTCGTCGTAGGGAGGGGTTCCCTGGTAGGCCACCCCGTCCGGCGTATCGTAGGACTCGACGGTGGTCACCTCGCTCTCGAAGCTCGGAGTCCGGTTCTGGTCGTAGAGGCCTGGCGGGACCAGGATGCGGATCCTGCTGTTGGAGTGGAAGGGGCCATCGATGTGATAGTTCGTGGCGGTGATCACCAGGTCCGAGCGCCGCTGGTCTTCGAACCAGGCGTAGCGGGCAAAGGTCTCCTGCCGGGCCAGGGCCCGCACCGCCCGGTAGGCCACCCCGTCCAGGCTGGCCAGGGAGTGGATCTCGTAGACCCGGATGGTATTGGTGCCCCGGGGCGGGGTCTCGGGATCAGCCTTCAGGGTGGCCTCCCAGGTCCAGCTTCCGGTCTCGCCCTGCAGGACGTAGGAGGCCGCGTCGTCGGGGAGCGGGGTCTCACCGCGGCTGACGCGGTCCTCGATGTAGGCCAGGGCATGCAGGACGCCGGAGTCCGCGGCCAGGAAGGCAGCCGTCTCCAGGCGGTTCCGGCCGGCGGCCCGCAGCTCCAGGGGCAGCAGATCCAGCAGGGCCAGGGCCAGGAAGTTCAGGATGACCAGGAAGAAGATGGCCAGCAGCAGCACGGTTCCGCGGCTTCGTCGCCTCTTCATCGGGTCACCTCGTCGCGTAGTAGGGGATCATGACCGTGGTCTGCACGCGGTATTCCTGGTCACGGGTGTTCCCGCCAACGTCCCGGAGGGGCGCCTGGACCACCACGGTGATCTTGACCGAGTTGGGTGAGAGCACCTCCAGGCCAAGCCAATGGATGCCGCGGGCCAGCACCAGGTCGGCTTCTCCGGGCGTGTCGGCGTTGGTGGTGATGAGTCCCGTGCTCTGCTCGAAGCGGATCCACTTCTCGCGGTAGGTGGGGGAGCGGGGGTCGAAGGGCTCGGACGGGATCGTGTAGACCACCTGGGAGGTCATCGGAGGCAGGTCGTCCGGAGTGTAGATGGCGTCCTGGGTGTCGCTGGCCGGGACGGCCTGGATCAGCCGGGGTGTCAGGCGCTGCATAGCCTGGCGGGCCTTCTGCTGGAGGGCCACGCGCCCCGTCCCGGTCGAGTAGGCTGCCTGCGAGGCGACGTAGATCCGGGCCAGGATCATCCCCAGCAGGGCCAGGATCGCCGTGCTGATCGTCACTTCGACCAGGGTCAGGCCGGGCCGGCGAGGACGTCGGGTCATGGTCGCCGGTGGTGGCCGACCATCTCCACCTCCCGAACCTGGTCCTTCTCCATCCACTGGACGCTGACGCGGATCTCGGCCAGGTTGGAGCGGTAGTCCGACCCCCCCGAGCCGGGCACCCGGCCGACCACGATGCGGCGCCTGAACCCCGTGTGGGGTGGGATGTCGTGGGTGAAGGGCGGCGCCTCGAGGGCGCTGAGCTCCTCCCAGGAGTTCTTTTCGGTGTCGTTGAGCCCCGTGGTGGAGGGGGGAGGGAGGGTGTCGTAGAGGAAGGGGAGGTTGCGCACCCGGATCAGCTCGACCAGTTGTCGGCTGTAGTTCACCGCCTCCGACAGTCGAGCGCTGTGGTTGGTGGATTGCAGTCCGTAGGCGAACGAAGCGAAGACGCCCAGGATGCCGAGGGCCAGGACGGAGATGGCCACCGCCAGCTCGACCTGGCTGAACCCCCTCTTCCGCCGCCGCCTGGCAGGCGAGGGGGCCCCGACGATTCTGTGTTGGAGGCTCACTCCTGATTAATAGCATGGATTGCCCGCTTCGTCCTTCCAGCGGGCGATGTTCGCGGGAGGGGGGCGGCGTGGACTGGAGAACCCTCCTCTTCGTCAGAGGAAGGATCCTGTTCCGGAGGCATCCCCATGGGCAAGACATCTCGCCGGAAATCCGATTCCGGCCAGCGACGGGCCGAGGCGCTTCGAAAGGAGAATGCCCTGTTTCCGTTCCACCTGCTCTTCGGCCTGGCCTGGGTCCTCTTCGGCCTCGTGGCCCTGGTCTATGGCTTCCGCACCCGCGAGCAGGGGGCCCTGGCGGCCGGGGGATTGGTGACCGTCCTGGGCGGCTTCCTGTTGGTTCGGGCCGTGACGGCCTGGCGGCGCGTTCGGGCCAGCCGGACCAAGGTCTGAGGCGGAGCCCTGGCGCTTGGAGGAGAATCCCGGCGCGCCTGCGAAGGGCGCGAAGGTCCTGTGGACCCCAGACCATGAAGACCGGGGTCGGGCTCGGCCCCGGCAGAGGTGACGGCCCTGTCTTCCATCCAGAAAACCTACATTCTCGACACCAGCGTCCTGCTCCATCGGGCAGAATCGCTCTTCTCCTTCGGGGACAACCAGGTCGTGCTCCCCATCGTCGTGTTGGACGAGATCGACAAGTTCAAGCGCGGGACGACCGAGTTGAACCGCGCCGCTCGCGTGGTGATCAAGTCCCTGGACCAGATTCGGGAACGCGGGGATCTCGACCAGGGGGTCCGTCTGGAAAACGGCGGGACCCTGGTCATCAACATCAACGACCGGGACGCCACCAAGCTCCTGCCGCCGGGCTTCGAGCCTTCCAACGACAACCGGATCCTGGCCACCGCGCTGGCCGTCCAGAAGCGCCGCGAGGGGCCGGTCATCCTGGTCTCCAAGGATATCAACATGCGGGTCAAGGCCCAGGCCCTGGGCCTGATGGCCGAGGACTACCGCTACGACCAGATCGTCGACATCGACGAGATGTTCACCGGGCACCGGGACCTGGTCGTCCCGGAAGACGTGATCGCCGACCTGTATCGGGACCGCTCGGTTCCGCTCGACCGGGCCGGGGAACTGTCTCGTCCCCTGGCTCCCAACGAGTTCGTCATGCTGACCGGTGGGGCCCCTTCCTCCCCGACGGCCTTGACCCGCTTCAACCAGGAGGCCGGCGTCCTCAGCCGTCTGCGCGAGGTCCGCTTCGACATCTGGGGCATCCGCCCGCTGAACCGCGAGCAGCAGTACGCCTTTGAGGTCCTTCTGGACGATGACGTGCAACTGGTCACCCTGGCCGGGAAGGCCGGCACCGGAAAGACCATCCTGGCCATTGCCGCCGGCCTGCAGAAGGTGGTCAACGAGAAGGTCCATCGCCGGCTGGCCATCTACCGGCCGGTGATCCCCATGGGCCGCGACATCGGCTTCTTGCCGGGGACCGAGCAGGAGAAGCTCTCGCCCTGGATGCAGCCCATCATGGACAACCTCGAATTCCTGCTCAACGAGCATGGCGGCGGCAAGAAGGGCAGCACCGGCCGGGCGGACTACCTGTTGGACTCCAACCTGCTGGACATCCGCGCCTTGACCTACATCCGCGGGCGGAGCCTCCCCCAGCAGTTCATCATCATCGACGAGGCCCAGAACCTGACCCCCCACGAGGTCAAGACCATCGTGACCCGGGCCGGAGAAGGCACCAAGATCGTCTTCACAGGTGACCCCTACCAGATCGACCACCCCTACCTGGACTCGACCTCCAACGGCCTGACCCACCTGGTCGAACGCTTCCGGGACCACGCCATCGCCGCGCACGTCACCTTGTCCAAGGGCGAGCGCTCCAAGCTGGCCGAACTGGCTTCGGTGGTCATGGAAGAATAGCCACTCCCTGGGGGAAGGGAGCCGCGTCATGCCCTGCCGGATCTGGGCCCTGGTGGCCCTGCTCTGCACGCTGGCCTGTGCACCCGACGGGGCGGATCCGGTCCCGGCGCCGGGGCCGGTCCGCCTCGTGCGTCTGGCCACCTGGAACCTGCACGACCTCTTCGACGCCCGGGACGACCCCTATGCCGACGAGGTCCGCACCCCTGCGCGCCTGGAGGCGGATCTGGAGGCCCGGGCCCGGGTCCTGCGGGAGCTCAACGCCGATCTGCTGGCCGTGCAGGAGGTCGAGACGGGCGATCTCCTGCAGGAACTGGCCCGGAGGACTGGCTACCAGCAGGTGGTCCTCCGCGAGGGCAACGACGTCCAGCGCGGCATCGACGTCGGCCTCTTGAGCCGACTCCCTTTGCAGGGCTCGCGAACCCACCTGGCCGATCGCCTTCCCAGGACCCGCGGCGCCCCCCGGGATTCCCGTTTCTCGCGCGACTGCCTGGAGGTCCACGTGGCGGTTCCGGGGGGGCTGGTGCTGCTGGTCAACCACTTCAAGAGCCAGGCCTTCGGCGGTCGGCGCGCGGAGGCCCTGCGCCTGGCCCAGGCCGGCAGGGTCCGCGAGATTGCCCTGGGGCTGGCTGAGGTCCCGCTGGCCGTCCTGGGTGACCTCAACGCCGATCCCGATTCGCCCTCGCTGGCTCCCCTGAAGCAGCCCCCCTTCCTGGACCCCTTGGAGGCTCTGCCTCGGGAGGGGCGGGTGACCTGGCGGAAGGGGCGCCGCGACTCGGCCCTGGACTACATCCTGCTCAACCCGGCCCTGGCCCGGCGGCTCGTCCCCGGGTCGGTCCGGATTCTCGAAGGTGAGGCCGTCCGGGTGGCCAGCGACCATCGGCCGGTCCTGCTCGACCTGTGGCTCCCGGATTGGGAGGCTCAGGAAGGACCGCCTTCCCAGGCGGGCGAAGGCGCCCCTCCATGAGCCTGCGCGCCCGCTTCTTCCTGTTCTTCCTGGCCCTGGTCCTGCTTCCGATCCCGGCCCGTTCCGAGGCCGGGCCGAAGACCGGCCGCCTGCCTTCTCTTCAGGCCGAGGTCCAGCGCCTTCGAGATCTGGAGTTCCTGCGTCCCGTCCGGGCCCTGGAGATGTCGCTGGAACAGGCCGGCCAGGAGGTCCGCCAGATGCTGGGGCGCGACCTCGAGAGCTCCTCGACCCGGGGGCGGGAGTTCTTCTTGCTTGCATTGGGTCTGCTGCCCGAGGGGACCAGCCTGGAGGCCTCGCTGGCCTC
>DCTU01000307.1 GCA_002329445.1 bacterium UBP9_UBA1432 | reverse complement strand
GATGCCGATCGCTGTCTGGCATCCGACGAGGAAGGGAACCTGGTGGACGGGGACCCCATGCTGCTGCTCTTCGCGCGCTGGCTGCGCCAGCACGGTCGTCTGCCCGGCGACATCCTGGTCACCACGGTGATGGCCAACTTCGGGCTGGAAGAGGCCTTGCGCCGGGAAGGGATCGGGATGGTCCGGACCCCGGTGGGTGACCGCTACGTGCTGGCCGAGATGCGACGCCGCGGAGGGACCTTGGGTGGGGAGCAATCGGGTCACATCATCTTCCTGGATCACGCCACCACCGGCGACGGAGTCCTGACCGGGGTGATCCTGGCTTCGATCGTCCACCAGACGGCCGAGCCGCTCTCCCGCATGGCCCGAGCCATGACCCGCATGCCGCAGGTCCTGGTCAACGTCCCGGTCCGCGACAAGTTGCTGTGGGACAAGGACCCACAGATCGCCCAGGCCGTGGCTCAAGGCCAGGAGCGGCTCCGCGAACGCGGGCGCATCCTGGTCCGCCCTTCGGGCACCGAGAACCTGGTGCGGATCATGTTGGAAGGTCCCGATCGCGAAGAACTCGATCGCCTGGTGGGCGAGATCCGGCAGGTCATGGAAGAGCGCCTGGCCGCTCCCTGAGCGATCTGCCGTCCTGGCCCCACCCCAGACCGGGAGCCTCCGTCCGAGGGCACCCCGGTTCGCCACCCTGAGGAGGCAGCCCGTTGAATCCCGAATCCACCTCCGAGGTCCTCTCGGCGCTTCGAGACGCCCAGAAGCGCCTTACCGACCTCGCCCGGCCCTTCAAGGACGCCGAGCGTTGCCTCAAGGAGCTTTCCGAACCTCGGACCCGACAAGACCTGAAGAAGGTCGGTGTGCTCCTGTCCCGACTGCGCGCCCTGCCACCCGTCCAGACCGAGTTGGCGGCCGAGCTGGCTCCCCTGGTCGAGACCCTGGAGGCGTTCGTCCGGGAGCAGGAGCGCAGCCGCCCGCTGTACTTCGGACGCAGCCTGCGCGAGGCGGCCGAGGCCCAGGGCGTCGCGTTTTCGGCGCTGACCTCCGAGCCGCCCGAGTACCGTCTGGACCCCTTCACGGTCGGCGCAGACTTCCGCAAGGGCAGCGCCGAACTGCGCTACGCCCGATTGGCGGTCTGCGAGGTCGACCTGGACCCCGAGGCCTTGTTGAAGGCCCGCTTGAAGATGCTCGAGGCTCTGCAGACCAAGGATTTCTGCCCCGAGCTCTTCTTCGATCGCCTGCTGACGGCCTACCGGAGGGTCCTGGGGGGCCGGGCGATGGGGGAGCGGATCAACCTGGTGGACCTGCTCCCCGAGGTGGCCTTCCTGGGCCAATCCGAGCGCTTCCGCAAGGACCCCTCCCGCGACCACTATCAGCCCTACGGCCGGGTCCGGCTGGCCTGGGATCTGGCCCGCCTGCGGCGCAGCGGGTCCTTGTCCCGGAAAGGGTTGCGCCTGGGCCTGGGCAGTGCCACCATGGCCACGACCCGGAACAAGGAGGCCGTGCTCTTCCTGGAGGACGAGACGGGCCGCGGGCAGTACTATCTGAGCCTGTGGTTTGCTCCCGACCCGGCATCCCAAGGAGCCTGAAGACTTGAAGGACAAGACCGACACCCTGGACGCCGCGCTGGCCGGGCACATCCTGGCCCGCATGGGCGAGGCGGGGCAACCCCCCGAGCATGGGATCCGCCACGTCAACGTGGGCAACGAGCACTTCCTGGAGATCCTGCGCGTCGAGTATCTCGACCGCCTGCTGACCCAGTCCAGGGGATCGGCCTTCAAGCTGGTCCAAGGCTATTACGGAGGGGGAAAGACCCACTTCCTGTACTGTGTCCGCGATCTGGCCTGGGAGAAGGGTTTCCTGACGGCCCTGGTCAGTCTCTCTCCCCAGGAATGCCCCTACGAGGACCCCTATCTGGTCTACCGGGCCGTCGCCGGCCAGGTGGCCGCGGCTCCCGAAGGGGCGGGGCTGGAGCCGACGCGCGGCCTGCCCGACGTCCTGCGCGACCTGGCCGAGGAGACCCTGGCCCCGCTGGCACCGGCCGAGCGGGATCGCTGGCTCCGCCGCAGCGCCATGCGCTTCCCGGTGGACAGCCACAGCTACCGGCGTGCCGCCGCGGAGTTCCTGCGCTGCGTGGTGGAGGAAGACCGCGAAGGCGAGGTGGTCCTGGAGGCCTGGCTGCGCGGGGATGCCGTTCCCCGCAGTGAGCTTCGTCGTTTCGGGATCTTCGAGACCATCGAACGGGCCAACGCCTTCCAGGCGCTGCGCAGCCTGTGCCAGGTCCTGGTGGGCTACGGATTCCCCGGGCTGGTCCTGATGTTCGACGAGGCGGATCGCAACCTGTCGATCTCCAGCCGTCGCATCCAGGCCTTGGGGGACAATCTTCGCCAGGTGATCGACCTGTGCGGTGCTTCGCAGTTGCCTGGGGTCCTTTTCCTGTACGCCGTGCCCCCCGAGTTCCTCCGCCTGGTAGTTCCAGAGTATCCGGCCTTGGACCAGCGCCTGCGCAGCCCGGTGCCCATGTCCCGGCACAGTCCTCAGGCGGCCCTGATCGACCTCGAGCAGATGGCCCTGGGGGCCGAGAGCTTGTTGGAGGGGATCGGCACGAGACTCCTGGCGGTCTTCAAAGCGGCCTATGACTGGGACCCCACCGTGGCCATCCAGCAGGGCAACCTGCAGGCCCTGGCCCGGGCCTCAGCGCGCTTCAGCCTGGAGATTGGCCATCGCCGGCAGTTCGTCAAGACCTGGGTGGCCTTTCTTCATCAACAGAGGTTGCGGGGCGAGTCATGGCTCTCGGACGAGGCTGCCGAGGCCCTGCTCTCCCAGGGCTTCGTCTCGACTTCGCTGGACGAGCAGGACTTCTCCGATGTCTGATCGGGTCTTGCGAGCATGAGCGCTCCGTGGCAGCCCGGCGAGGAGGTCTTCCATCCGGCCTATGGCCGAGGTCGGGTGATCCGCCTGATCCGGGGAGGCCGCTACCTGCTGGTCCTCTTTGAAGGTCGTCGGGTCCTCTCCCAGGTTTCCGCCCATGAACTGGCCGGGCCTTCCCGCCCGATGCTGGTCCCGGCGCGCGCTCCGAAGGGATGCGTGCCCCGTCGGGACTCGCCGCCGCCTCCCCGGATTTCGGTGGAGGCCCTGTTGCCCCGGGGTGTGTCCGGAGAGCATCAAGCCATGCAGGTCCTGGAGGCCTTGCGGGTGGGCGTGGCTCCCCGGCACATGGTGGAGCTGTACACGGTGGGCCGAGAGCGGGAGATGGCCCTGGTGGACGCGGATCTGGACCAGGTCCCTGGAGGGGGGGCAGCCCGAGTCTTCCTGGGCGACTACGGTGCCGGCAAGACCCACATGCTGGAGTGCATCGAGGAACGGGCCCTGCGCCGGAATCTGCTGGTGGCTCGGGTGACCCTGGACGGGGGGGAGGTGGCTGCCAGCCATCCACGCCGGGTCTATCGGGCCCTGGTGCAGAACCTGGCGTACCCGGACCGAATCGACCGGCCAGGCCTGGAGCCGCTGCTGGAGGCGGCCTGCGAGAAGAACCTGGACCGCTGGTTGCGGCGCGGGTCGCCGCGCCATCACCACTACCTCTCACCGGCGCTGGCCTATTTCAGGGAACTGCGCGATCCTCAGAAGGACCGGCCCCTGCGGGAGCCTCTGCTGGACTGGCTGGAAGGCCATCCGACGGTCTCCAACACCGAACTGGACCCGGCCCTGCGCCAGGCGACCGGCCTGCGTGGTCAGCGCCTGTATGCGTTGCAGGACCACCGCACCCTGGCCCACCTGTATGCCTACCTCCTGGGAGGGGTCTCGGTCCTGGCTCGCGATCTGGGGTACGCCGGGCTGGCCGTCCTCTTCGACGAAGCGGAGTTCTACAGCCTGCTCTCCGGGCAGGGGCGCGAGTTCGCCAACCTGCTCTTCGGATACTACGCCGCAGCGGCCCTGGGACCCGAGAAGGTCGCCTTTGACGTCCACTCGGCGGCCCGGGGAGGACACCTGATCCACCGGTCCTTTCCCCCGATCTTCGATCCGGTGCAGGGAATCTACTGCGTCTTCGCCATGACCGAGGACCCCGTCGGGTTGCAGGCGTTGCAGGCCATCCTGGGGGAAGAGCACTTCACCCGCCTGACGCCCCTGGACCTGGCGCACTTCCAGGAACTGTGTCGCCGGGTGCTGGAACTCTATCGCCGGACCTATCCGGCCTTCACCGCGGCCGACCAGGTCGAGCGCCCCATGGGCGAGGTCGTCTTCCAGGGCGTCGAGCGGGGGGTCTTCGAGAACCCTCGTCAGGTGTTGAAGTTCGTGGTCGAACTTCTGGACTACTCGCGTCTCTGCCGGGACGGGATCCCCGAGTACGTGCGTGAGCTGCGAGGGCACCTGACGGCGTGAGCGACCTGCGGGCCTGCCTGCCGCGGACCTGGTATGCCTTCCTGGCCCGGCATCCGCGACCCCGCCCCATCCAGGTCCTGGCTGCCCGGCCGATCCTGGAGGGGAAGGCGGTCATGTTGGCTTCGGCCACTGCCTCCGGCAAGACCGAGGCCTATGCGGCGCCCCTGGTGGAGCGCTGGCTGGAGGACCTGCGCGCCGGGGCGATCCGCATCCTGGTCGTCAGCCCCACCCGGGCATTGGTCAACGACCTGGCCCGTCGCCTGGAGACCCCGTTGCGCCGCTGTGGGGTTCGCGTCCAACGTCGCACCGGCGACCATCCCCAACCCCTGGAGGGCTCGCGGGCCGGGATCCTGCTGACCACGCCCGAGTCCCTGGACTCGCTGCTCTCACGCCATGCCCGGCACCTGGGAGCGGTTCGCGCCGTGGTCCTCGACGAGCTCCACGTGCTGGAGGGAAACGCCCGAGGAGACCAGCTCCGGGTCCTGCTGGAGCGATTGGAACGAGTCGTCCAGGCGTTGGGCGGTCCCGCCCCTCAGCGCCTGGCGGCGACGGCCACCTTGGGCCGGGTCTCGGAGGTGGCGCATCAATTCCTGGGACCCGGCGCCGTGCTGGCCCAGGTCGAGTCCCCCCGGGACCTCCAGATGCACATCCAGACCGTGGAAGCCCCCGGCCTCCTCCAGGCCAGCCTGCTGCAGGCGTGCACGGACCTGTCGGCCCGCAAGGTCCTGGCCTTCGTCCCCTCCAGGGCCGATGCCGAGGACCTGGCCGTGGCCCTCGCCGGTCGCCCCCCCTTCCATTCGGCTGTGAGGGTGCATCACGGCAGCCTCTCCCGCCAGGAACGCGAGCGCGTCGAGCAGACCCTGCTTCGCGCGGAGGCGGCTTTGTGCCTGACGACTCCGACGCTGGAAGTGGGCATCGACGTGGGGGATGTGGACCTGGTGGTCCTGCTGGGACCCCCTCCGGACGTGACCTCCTTCCTGCAGAGGATCGGACGGGGAAATCGCCGTTCGGGAGCCTGCCAGGTCCTGGCCCTGGCGCGTTCGGTGGGGGAGGCGGCCCGCTTCGCCCACCTGGCGGAGTGCGC
>DCTU01000039.1 GCA_002329445.1 bacterium UBP9_UBA1432 | reverse complement strand
ATAGAGGCTGCACTCCCCCTCCAGGCCGTCTGCCGTGCGGGAGAGGAGACCGCCCTGGGCTCCGGCCAGGCGCGCGCAGTTGCGCAAGACGCTCAAGCCCTCGGTCCAGACGATGGCGGCCCCGATCATCACCGGGACCACGTCATCCGCAGGCAGGCCGTTCGCATTCCCACGCCTATCCAGGCGNNAGCCCACAGCCAGGCTGCCCATCCAGATGAGCCACTTCACGACGCTGTAGAGCCCGCGCCTGGTGGAATAGCGATGCTCCCGCCAGGCCAGGGCCCCGCCGGTGATCCAGTCCAGCGCCCAGAGGATGGAGACGATGAGGACCAACGGGTCCAGCATCAGCCTGGCCAGGTGCTCGCCCCAGGCGGCCCACAACGCCCCGCAGCAGGCCGAGAACGAAAGCCGGCCCGTCGTATCGGCCCGGTCGGTGCCCAGGATCAGGGTCCAGATGTAACTCGACATGGAATTCCTCCCTATGGGGGCGGCGGGCCCCAGTATCCGGCAAAGCCCAGCATCTGATAGCGCCCGTTCCCCAAGCGCATGACCGTCACGCTCTGGCCGGTCTGCAGCATGCCGCCGAACACGTTGGGGGCATTCACGAGCTGCCCGTCCACGTACAGTTGGGGCAGGGACCATGCGGCATTCACGACGGTTCCCACGGTGATCGGGGAGTCCTCGGACATCTCGTCCTCCTACCACTGCGCGGATCCGAGGGCAGCGCTCTCGACACTCGTCGAGGCCTGCCCAGGGCCCAGTGTGTGCGTGATGCTCTCCACCCGCGAGTCGGGGCATCCTGGCCAGGTCAAGACGTGCCCCAGAGGCAGCCACAGGCAGGGTGGCCCCTCCCAGGAGAGGGTGTGGGTGTGCCGGTTGCGGGCCCAGAGATAGGTCTGGGTCCGCGCCTCGACGTAGGCCTGAGACGGCAGCCACTGCTCCACCCAGGGCTCGTCCGCCGGGCGGGCAGGCTCGATGCCCGAATCGTGGTTGACGCAGAACGCCAGGTCGGTTCCAGCGACGAGTCGACTTGTCGCCGTCCCGCGGATCACGAACGACGAGCCGTCTCGCTCGACGCGGCACCAACTCGCCTCTGTAGGGGCACCGTAGGCAAATCCTCCCGTCCCTACTTGGGTCGCCGACGGGTTGTCGGTGGGGTCTTGGTCCCAGAATGTGACATCGGGGTTTGTGCTCTGCAGATGGCGCGAGGAGTAGCCCAGGGGGAATGCGTAGCCGGCCACGGATGCCCCCGAGGGGACCACGACGGCCTCGGTCATCCGCGCTTCAATGGGGCCACGCCTGNNACCACGCTGCTCCAGTCCGGCTGCGTCCCAGACGGAGCCGCCCAGATGTCCAACGGGTAGAACTCGAGGGTGCCCCCGGAGGCTGCCGTGCAGCGGAACTCCTGGCAGGCGATGGCGCACAGCCGCTCGACGTGGACCAGCATGTTGGTCCGCCCCGAGTCCTCCACCTCGTGGACCGGGAATGACCAGGACGTGTAGTTGGCCAGCTTCCCATACATGCCGATGTCCGCGGCGATTCCCTCCAGGATGGCTGCGCTCGTGGTCCCCTGTACGTGCCACATCCGGTGGGAGCTCCGAGTGAGCCGGTACATGACCAGGTCGATGCCCGAGAGCACCCCGCCCCCAGTCCCGTGGTCCTCCTCCCAGTCCTGCACCACCAGGGGCGGCAGGGTCAGCGTGTGCGCCCCGGCGGTCAGCGTCAGCGTGAAGGTCGCGTCCTCCAGAAACGCGTCGAGCAGGGAGCGGTCCGTGTCACCCAGCACGGTGTACCCGTGCGGCATGTGTGACAGGACCGCGCTCCAGGTCCATCCCCGGTTGATGCTCTGGGTCACCGTCACGGACTCAACCGGCAGGGGGGCTCCGTTCGGGTCAAGGAGGGTCACGTTGATGTCCATGATTACACCTCGTCAGCCTGCGACCGCAGGGACATGGTCGCGCGCCAGAGGTCACTTCCTGGGGTCGCCTCCAGGCTCAGGCCGATGACGCGGCCCGCCCAGGTGCGTCCGGCGTTGTCGGTCACGCTGGCGGTCCCGTCCTGGGCCTCGATGAGAGCCTCCAGGGCAGCAGCCTCGGTGTCAGTGAGACCCTCATCAGTTTCCAGGGTGTAGATGACCTCTGGGGCATGGGCATCGTAGACGTAGCTGCCCCCGTAGGCGCCGCCCGTGCGGGATAGCGTCTTGCGGATCACCAGGTCCTTCTGGATCTGGTGCCGTCCGATATACTCCCAAGTTGCCATGTGCTACCTCCACGGCCCGGCCATCAGGCGCTTGCGTTGTTGCTGCTGCTCGACCAACTTGGCCGCCTCCCGAGCCACAACCTGGGCTTGCGGCTCGGTGTTGGCGGCACCGTTGACGACGACGGTCTGCCGGACGTCGGACCGGCTCATGCTGTTGGTCCTGACCGGCGCCTGAGTGACGACACGGGGCGACACCGCGCCCATCTCCACGGGGGTCGGCATCCGGCGCTCGAGGCCAGGATATCCCGTCGTCGGATAGCCGCCATCCGCGACTGGCTTGGCATCCTTTGGCCCATACCCGGGGGCGTAGCTGAACCTCCCGTCGGTCGTCGTGCCCTCTGGAGCCGGGGGCAGGTCCTCTCCTCCACCACCGGCACCGGCACCACCTCCAGCGATGGAACTGAGCGACGCCGCTGCCTGCGAGGCCGCGGCCGCCAACTCTCGCAGCGAGACCCCTCCAGCCGTCGCCGCTGCGCCGAACTCTGTCTGGACAGGGGGCAACTCTGACAGGCTCTTGCCGGTCTGCTGGGCAGCCTCACCCAGCGTCTTGAGTTCGTCCTCGGCCTGCTGACGGGTGTTGTCTTCGGCCTTCTTGCCGCCCAGGATGCTGGGCTTCAATGGGGCCACGCCNNCTTCTTGCCGCCCAGGATGCTGGGAATGTTCCCGAGTTGCAGGCCTTTCATGCCCGGGAGTACGTCAGCAAATGCCTCCTCGACGGTCATGATGGGCGAGTTCTCCCCGCCGATGCGGTCCTCAGGCCTGAAGCGCTTGCGCGCCCGGTCTTTCTGGGCCTCGGCGTCATTGACAGCCGAGACCTCCTGGCGCAGGCCGGACAGCAGGCGCTGACGCTCCTGTTCCTGGAGCAGACGCCGGCGGATCAGGCCGCGCTTGATCGCCTCCTCGATGAGGACCTGGTTGCCTTTGGCCGCCTGAACCTCGGCATCCGTCTCCGCCTGGATCATCTCCAGGGCTGCCCGGTAGCGCTCGACGCGCTTCGCCTGCAGTTCGTCTTCCACGTCCTCGCCGGCCCGCAAGCGGGCCTCCAGGGTGGCAATCTCGGCATCCAGCAGTTGCTGCGACAGCCCGGCCGTCTGCTGCTTGGACTGCCGCTCGCGCTCGGCGAGTTGCTCGACCAGGTCCACCTCGCGCCGGCGCAGGTCGTTGATTTCGCTCTGCAGGGCCTTGCGGGACTGGGCGTCGTTGCGCAGGTCCTTGCTGCTGCGCAGGACCCGCTCGTAGAGGTCCAGCGAGTCCCGGGTGGCCTGCAACTGCTCCTGTTGCCCACGGGCCCCCGCCTGCATCTCCCTGGCCTGCTCCCGCAGGGTCGCGAGCTTCTCGGCGCGGGCGGTCCGCTCCGAGCTTGCAACCTGGTCCTCGGCGCCCTTCCGCAGGCGGTCATACTCCTCGCGGAGTTCCGGCACCTGGTCGAGGAGGACATTGTGAGCGCGCGCCCAGTCGTCGAGGATGACCAGCACCCCGNNGGGCTGCCGTCCCCTCGCCAGTGGATGCCAGGCGCTGGGTTTCCTCGGTGGCGGCCCGGATAGCCTCCTGCAAGCCTGTCTTCTGGGTCTGGATCTCCTCCTGGCGCTGCTGCTTGCGGGCCTGGTGGAGTTGGTTGAGGACCTGGGTCTCCTGCTCGGCGTTGCCCCGCACGGCCTGGAGCTTGCGCTCGAGGTGTGCGATGGTCGCGTTCAGGTCCTGGTCGCGCCCCGCCTGGGAGCGCGCGAATTCCTGGTCCATCAGGCGGATGCGCTCGGAAGACGCCTTCTCGTTCGCCTGGTTGATGCGCTCGGACTGGGACTCGACCTCTCCCATGAGGGTGAGAATCCGCGTGATGGCCTCCGCCTCTGCCTCGATCGTCTCGGGAGACAGCAGACGCTGTCGCAGGGCGCCAGCATCATAGGCAGGCAGCCCGCCTGCTTGTGCCGTCTTCTGCAGCCTGGACAGAGTCTCCCTGGTCTCCTCCAGGGCCTCGGTCATGGTGCGGATGTCACCGGCCTTGCCCGCAAACTTGAGGTAGTTGTCCAGACGCTGGGTCGCGGCAACGGCCCTGTTAAGAGGGGCTTCCAGCTCTTCGAACAGACCCTTGGCGAACGTCAGACCGCCGAAGGATCCGCGCAGATTCTGCAGCCTGACATCCAGGTTCTTGATGGCGTCCTGGACCTGCTCGACCGTGATAAAATCGACGCCAGGGAAGACCTTCTGAAGGTCTCCACTCTCTCTGATGTCCACCTTCACGCCGGCGCTCAGGTTCTGCAGGTCCTCGAGCGACCGGCGCTGCTGCAGCAGGGAACCAATCTCCTCGCGCGCCTCGGAGGCTCGCTTCTTTACGTTCTCCAGGCTGCCATAGGCCTTGTGCAGGGCCTTCAGGAGTTCGTCCGGGGACGCAGTCTCCCGGAGGTGCTGCAGCCCCTTGGCCACGCCTGACTGCCCGCCCTGCAGGCTGATGCCGGTCTGCCCTCTGGACGCTGCCACGCCGTCGATGGCGTCCTGTAGCGCGCGCCATTCCTGGGTCGCCTTGGCCAGTTGCCTCGACTGCTCGGCGAAGGCGTTGCCCAGCGCAACCTGCTGGTCATTGTAGTCGTTGATGGAGCCGTTCAGCGCCACGAATCCAGCAGCCAGGGCCGTGATGGCGATGCCGATGGGGGTTGTGCCAAGCGCAACGAAGGCGGTCCTGGCCAGTCCAGCAGCGCCAGCCATACCGGTCAGCGCTCCACCTGTCACCTTCGCTGCCGCGCCGGCCGCTGCGATGTTCGGCCCCGCCGCCAGCAGTTGCGCATTCAGCGCCACCAGACCAGCCACGGCGATGGTGGTCCCGCCTGCCATCGTCAGCAGGCCAGCACCGACTGCAGCCACGCCCACGGCCACGGCCCGTAGGGGCGCCGGCACGGAAGTAGCAGCGTCGACCAGGCCCGAGAAGGCGCTGGCGGCCCCCGTGACCAGCGGCACCAGGGCCTCGCCATAGGTGGCAGCCAGATTCTGCACCGAGTCGCCGGCGTTGCTCAGCGCGCCCTGCAGGGTCCTGGACTGGCGCTCGACGGCGCCGCCGAACTCGGTCTGGATGATGCGTTGCAGGGCTGTCCTGGCCTTTTCCAGGTCGCCCGCCGTCGATGCCGCGATGCCGCCTGTCGCGGTCAGTGTCGCCCCATACTGGGCCAGCTTGGTGTTGGAGATGCCATACTCGTTGCGCAGGCTCTCCCAGCCCTCCAGCGAGCCGGACAGAGCCTTGCCGACCGCGAGGCTGGTGTCCTCGACGCGCTTGCCCATGCCTGCGGCCAGGTCGGCAACCAGGGGCAGGACCTCCTTGGCCCTGGTGCCGTAGACCTCGAGCTGCACGGCAGCCGAGACCACACCCTGCACGTCGAACGGGGTCTTGGCGGCCAGCTCGCGCGCGAACTCGAACGTCTCGCCAGCTTTGATGGCCGACTTCTGGACGGTCTCCAGCTTGGCGCGGAGCTGCTCGAATTGCCCGGCCACCTGGACAGCGTAGCCCAGGAGGGCCGCCACTCCGGCGCCAGCAGCCATCATGGCCATGCCGGACTTCTGACCGAGATCGACGGCCTTCTTGGCCGTCTTGTCGTATTGCTTCTCGGTCTCCTCCAGGGCCTGGTTCAGGGCCTCGACGGCGCGCTTCTGCTGCTCCTGTGCAGTCACAGGAGCAGCCGGCAGGCCCTTCCCCACCGACCCGGTCGGGAGCGCCTGCATGGCGGCCCCGAGGGCCGACTGCTGGCCAATCTTCTGCAGCCCAGCCAGGAGCCCACCGGACGCCCTCTCGGCGCCCTTGAGCCCAGTCTCGGCACGACTGGCAGCCGCGGCCAGCTCGTCAGCCTCAGTGGCTGCATTGTCCTCGGCGTCAGCCACCTTGCGCACCGAGGCCGCTGCCCCGGAAGCACTGGTGGCCACCTTGCGGGCCGCCTGAGCGGCGTCCTCCAGGCCCTGGTCGATGCCGCCAGCCGACGCGCCGGCCTGCTCTGCGCGCCTGGACATCTCGGCCAGGGCGCGCTCGATCTGCTGAAGGGTGTCAGCCAGGCCAGGATCGCGCTCCGCCATGACACGGAGGATGACCGGGATGGTGCTATTTGCCACGTTTCCTCCGCTTCAGCGCCTCGAACTCGTCGTCAAAGGCCTTGCCACCGGTGACCCGACCCAGGTCCCATTCGGGTTCCGGCCCCATCTCGGCGCCGTGGATGGCCGCCTGGAAGGCCATCTCCCTCCATGCCTGACGCATGGCGAGGTTGTGCATGGTGACAATCTGCCGCAGGCACCAGGTCGACCAGACATGCATCGGGTCCAGGCAGTAGCGCGCGGCGATGGCGTCAATCAGTTCGGCCCAGCCAAGGCCTTCGCAGCCCTCCTCGCCTGTGCCATCGCGAGGAGGTTGCGCACGTTTCCCAGGGCGGCCTCGGTGTCGTTCAACTGGTCCTGGACCTCCAGCAGTCGCCGGCGCTGGCGCGGGCTCATGGCCTCCAGCAGGGCATCGTCGGCGGGGCCCTTGCCGTCGGTCGGGACGGACAGGAGCCAACTGAAGAGCAGGTTCTCGGCCCTCTGGAGACGCTGCAGGGCGTCCACCACGAGGGCCTCGCCGCCGTCGGCAATCTCCTGGACCACGGTGGACAGGGGCTCGTTGATCAGGCGGATGTACTCGCGCAGGTCTGCGCCGGACATCTCGCGCAAGCGGAAGGTGCGGCCTTCCACCTCGACCTCCTGGGTCGCGCGCTCCAACAAGAACTTATCGGGCATGTCTACCTCCTGTAGGGGAAAGAGTCGCTCCCGCCCGCCCCTACACGGACGGGAGCGACTCAAGAGGGGTCAGTTACTGCTCGTCATCCCAATAGCCCAGAGGGGCCTCGGGGTGGTTGGCGGTGTCGTCGATGGCCGAGCAGTTGAACTGCTGGATCACGAAGTCGCTGGCCTCGGTGTCGAACGAGAGGTCCACGTTCCCGGCGGCCTGGGCCTTGTGCATGACCGCGACGAACAGCTTCCCGTTGGGGCGAGTGTGCGTGAACACGACGTTGGTCAGGTCCAGGACCTGCCAGGCGGCGCCGATGTTGAGGCGCTTGCTGGCGACCGGGGTATACTTGTAGGCCACGTGCACGGTTGCGGCCGACCCGATGAGTCCACCGGGGTTGCGGTAAACGATGCCCGTAGTTGCGTCCAGGATGTAGTCGTCGTTGACCGTGTAGGTGGTGAGGCCGTCAGTCGACTTCACAACCAGGTTGGTAACCGCCGGACCATCCAGGATGATGCGCTGCAGGGCCCCGCCGAAGGTGGCGAAGGTCCGCTGCTGGTTGTCCTCGCCAGCAATAGTGACCTCTTCGGCGGCCACGGTGGAAACGGGGACAAATCCCGAGGCGCGGGAGATGGATTCGGCCGACAGTTCGGCCAGGGGGGCCTCAATGCTGTGGATCATCTCGGTGATGATCGAGCCCTGCAGCTTGCGGGGGACGCCGGACTTCAGTTCCAGCTTCTCGTGGCCCAGCGCCACCTTGACCGGACCTTTCAGGAATCCGACGTCGGTGCCGTTGACCGACAGCGTCCCAGACCCCACGGTCACTTTGTTGAAGTCTCCCATGTTGCTCCTCCTTAAATGCAGAAGGAGCGTCGCTGCGCCCCTTCTTGGGTTGTGGGCCTGGGGCCCGGGGTTACGTCGGTGTGTTGCGCATGGTCACGGCGCGGACCTCGACCCATGACATGCCGGTGCTGTGCGCCTTGTCCTTGACGGCGACGGTATGGACCTCGTCGCCGATTGCCAGCAGATAGGACTGTCCATCGATGACCAGGGCTGTCCTGGTGCATCGGCATAGCGCCGGCAGGAGCCCCCGCGGAGTGCCGTTGGAATCGTCCCAGACCAGGCGGTCGGCCTCACGCTCTGCGGCCTCCGGGCCCTCCTGGCTGACCGTGTAGAGGTAGACCCTGAGCACGGCCGAGAACTCGACCCGCTGCCGATCGGCGCGGAACCCCCTGGCTCCGTCCCAGTCCACCACGACGGCCGGGTGGTGCAATGTCGGGATGGGCTGGTGGTCGCCCACGCGCACCAGGCGGATGTCCTCCAGGGTGCCGCCGGTGGCCTGCTCGGCCTGCAGCCTGGCGGCCAGGGCGTCGGCAATCGCGAGAAACATCAGCCCTCCAGGTGCGTCTTCAGGTAGTGCTCCAGGGCGAAGGCGAGCTCGCCGCGCTCATCCTCGGTCATGGGCATGGGAAGGTATGGGCGGGCGGGGATGACGGTCAGGATGCCCCCGCGATCCTTTGCCTGCTCTTGGGCTAGCCCCAGGATCCGGCCGCTGTACTTGCGCCCATGCTTGGATCGCTCCAGCAGGCGCTCGGCGAACCTAGCGATGCTGGTCTTGCGCCTGATGACCGCGCCGAACTGGTGGACTCTGGCGTAAATCAGGTTGCTGCCGACCTCGTAGGAGTGCGAGTCCGACTTGCCCACGGACACCGACTGCTGGAGGCGCCCGGTGTCCCGCAGGATGCGGTCGCTGTTAGACGCCTTCTTGCCCTTGCGCCGGCGATCCAGGGTCTTGTCAGCGAGCTCGACCCAGGGGTCACCTGGGCGCCCCTGCTGCTGGAATGCGTCGGCCACCATGGCCTGGACGGCGTCAGCGATGTTCCCGGCCATCAACTCCGAGAAGTCGTCCGTCGCTTGCATCAGGCGACCGACGGCCTCCCGACACTCGCTGGAGTCAATCTCCACCACGAACCTGGGCATTACTCCAGCCCCGGGTGGACCCAGTCGCGCAGGGCCGGTGTCGTGCCCCTGGTGGACGTCAGCATGCCGGGTCGGCTCTTGGATCCGGCCAGGACGCTGCGCGCCACCAGGGTATCCGTGCCACGCCAAATGCCTTCGACCATTTGGCGGACCTGATCCAGGGCACGGCTGCGCAGGTATGCGGACAGGCGGGTCTCGTCCTCCTCTCCGCCGCCGGAGTAGGTCGTGTCCAGCGCCCACGCCGCCGCCAGGTCTGCGGTGATGTGCCTCACCACGTCGGGAACGGTCGCGAACGGGACGGTGTAGCGGGCGCCTAGGGCCATGTCCACCTCGGCCTGGGCCGCGCTGATAGCCTCGGTCACGATGGCATCATGGGCCACGTCAGAGGGAAACTTCGGCAGACGCAGGCGGACGTGCTCTGATGTGCAGTAGGCCATGAATCACCTCGCATGGGTCACGGCCCCAGGGCAGGTTGCCCCACCCCGGAGCCGTGAGGAACTAGGCGTGGACAGTCAGGATGACCACCCAGTTGGGATGGAACAGGACCGGCAATCCATAGATGCCGGCGAACACCTCGACATACGGGTTCGCGCGGTTGCCCGACCGGTCGTCGATGCCGGCGAACTTGCCGCCGGTGGCCCCGTCGATGCCCCCGTTGTGCAGGCTGGGGACAGACGCCCACTCGCCGATGCGCTCGGCGCCGTAGCCGACCATGATGACCTTGTTGTCCGGGATGAACTTAGTGAACGCGCCGGCGTCGGACACGTAACCCTCGTCATACTGGACCATGCCCTCAATGCCACCGACCAGGTCCATCATCAGGCCGCCGATGTTGCTGGAGCCGAGCTGCAGCACGGGAGCGGACTGCTTGACCAGGTCACGCACCACGGCGTTGTTGGCCATGAGCTTGGCCACCGAGCGGTTGTAGTAGCAGCGAACGCGGCCAGCGCCAGAGCCGTCGAACTTGTCCAGCGCCGACTGCAGATCGCCCACGGGATTACCGTCAGCATGCGACCAGTACTCTCCGGCACCAGTGGACACGTCGATTTTGTTGCCCGAGGGCACTCCATAGTCGATAGTGCGCTTCACGCCGTTCTCGTTGATGACCAGGCTGCCCTGGAGGGCCTGCCAGATGGACCACTCGACGCGGGTGTCGACCCGCAGGCTCAGGTCCTCGATGGACTGGGTCACGAGGCGTCCAGCCATGCGGGACCCCTCGTCCACGCCGATGTTGCGAATGAGCAGCAGATCGCGCTCGTTGATGCGCTGGGCCTCCTTCCAGTGCGCCGGCTTCTGGGTCTTGGTCTGCAGCACGCGCTGGGAGACCAGGGCCGGGTCGGCGCCCAGGGTGTGGGCGGAGGTCATGCCCTTGGCGGGGCCCAGGACATCCCAGGAGATGTGGTCCGGGCTCAGGTTATACTTGGTGGTCTCGACGGGCAGGATGCCCTGGCCGATGAACCGGGTGGGGTCGGCTTGGAACTCGCGGGCCACCCCGGTAATCGCCTCGGGAGAGGGCCAGTTGATAGGCATTTCTT
>DCTU01000043.1 GCA_002329445.1 bacterium UBP9_UBA1432 | reverse complement strand
AACATCACCTTCCGGGACGAGGTGGCCCGGCCCGGCCTCATCCAGACCCTGGCCAGCGACCCCAGGCAGAAGGCCCGCCTGGATCGCGGGGCCGCCCGCCGGTTGCAGGAGGCCATCGCGCAGGCCGGAATCCGCCCGTTGCAGCGCTCCCGCACCGTGGGGGACTATCGGCTTCAGGAAATCCTGGGCGAGGGCCCGGGCTACCAGGATCGCCTGGGCCAGCACCAGAGCCTGGAGGGCGTCACCCGTCGGATTCGGCACTTCCTGGTCACCCGGGCGGCCTCCCAGGAGGAGCGCGACATGGTGCGCCGGGCCGCCGAGCGCGAGTTCCGCCTGGCCGAGTCCTTTCGCCACCCCGGCATTCTCCGGCCCCAGGACTTCAAAGTCCACGAGTACGGGCCGGCCCTGCTCTACGAGCACGATCCCGAGGCCCTGCGCCTGGACCTCTTCCTTGAGGCCCACCTGGCTCGGCTGGGTCTGGAGCAGCGCCTGGATCTCTGGCGGCAGGTGGTGGACGCCCTTCGTTACGCCCATAGCCGCAAGGTGCTGCACCGGGGCCTGAGTCCGCGCAGCATCCTGGTTGCGGATCCGGAAACCAGCCACCCGCGCATCCTGGTGACGGACTGGCGGACCGGAGCCCACGAGGGTGGCACCACGGGCACCATCCATGTGCAGGATTTGGTGGAGACCGCGGCCACCGCCTACGTCGCGCCCGAGGCCCTCAGCGCACCCGAGAAGGCCGGCGAGTTCTGCGATATCTTCTCGCTGGGGGCCCTGGGCTACCTGATCCTGTCCGGCTGCCCACCAGCCCGGGACCATCTGGGCCTGCACCAACATCTGCAGAGGTCCGGGGGTCTTCAGCTCTCGTCGGTGCAGGATGGCGTGCCCCAGAAGCTGGACGAACTGGTCTTCCGGTGCACCCAGGCCGATGTCGCCAAGAGGCCGCCCGGCACCGAGCACCTGCTGGCGGCCCTGGACGAGATCCTCCAGGAACTGCGCCAGCCCCAGGACCTCGACGAGGGCACGCCCGAGAATCCGCTGGATGCGCAGCCCGGAGACCGGCTGGGTGACTACGTCGTCAAGGCCGTGCTGGGGCAGGGGAGCGTCTCAAAGGCCTGGCTGGTGGAGTTGGATGACGACCTTCGGGTCCTGAAACTGGCTCGCGATCCGGCCGACAACGCCCGCCTCCAGGAGGAGGGAGAGGTCCTGGCCAAGTTGGATCACCGCCACATCGTGCGGCTGGTGGAGCCCCTCCAACTGGGCGAGCGGATGGGACTGGTCCTGGAGGTGGCGGGGCGCGAGACCCTGACGGCTCGTCTGCTGGACTCGGGGCCCTTGCACCTGGATCTCTTGCAGCGCTTCGGGGACGACCTCCTCTCCGCCGTGGAATACCTGGAGAAACAGGGCATCCCGCACCGCGACATCAAGCCCGGCAACCTGGGTGTGGCCGAGATGGGGTCGAACGACGAGCTGCATCTGGTGCTCTTCGACTTTTCCTTGTCCCGGGCTCCGGCCGACAACGTGCGGGCCGGCACGCCCCTGTACCTGGACCCCTTCCTTCCGAAGCGTCGCCCCCCGCGCTGGGATCTGCAGGCAGAGCGCTACTCGGTGGCCGTCACGCTCTACGAGATGGCCACCGGCGTGTTGCCGCGCTGGGGAGACGGGATCTCCGACCCCTCGCTCTCCGATCAGGACCTGGTGCTGGAGGCCGACCGCTTCGAGCCCAGCCTGCGCGACACCCTGACGCGCTTCTTCCACCAGGCCCTGGATCGGGACTGGGCCCGGCGCTTCGACCACGCCGAGGCGATGCGTGCGGCCTGGAGGGAGGCCTTCACCCCGGCGGGCTCGGCCGAGGTCTCCGCGCCGAAGGAGGCGGCCAGCCTGGCGCCGGTGAGTCCCGTGGCCAGCCTGGGCCTCTCGGCCGGGGCCCTGCAGGCCCTGGATCGTCTGGGCGTGGTGACGGTGGCCGACCTCTTGCGCCGGCCCGCCCGCGAGATCACCTGGCTGCGCGGGGTGGGCAACCAGACCCGCCGCGAGGTGCTCGAGACCCTCGAGCGTCTCTTGGAGAGGTTCCCCGCACAGGACTCTCCCCAGCCCGACGACGCTGCCCCAAGCAGCCTGGACAGGACCGTGAGGGAGCTGCTGGCGGCCAAAGGCGTCCGTCAGGATTTGCGCCCCCTGGCCGAGGCCTGGCTGGGCCTGGACCGCGGGCCGGAGGAGGATCTGGCCTGGGCCACGCCCTCGCAGGTCGCCCTGCGGGTGAAGCGGGGGCTGGCCGAGGTGGCGCGCTGCCTGCCGGATCTGCGGGTGGCCTGGCAGGCGTCGCCGGCGCTGACCTCGCTGCGCGAGGACCTGCGCAGCATCCTGTGGGCCAACGGAGGCGCCCTGCCCCTGGAGGAGGTCGCAGAGGCGGTCCTGGCCGCGCGCGGCTCGGCGTCCAACCAGCCGCACCGTCGGCGGGTGCTGAGCCTGGCGGCAACCCGGGCGGCGGTGGAGGTCGAGGCCATCCAGGACGCCTCGCGCTTCATGCTGCATCGCCTTCACGGGCGGCCCTTCGTGGTCCTGGACCAGGAGGCGGGCCGCTATGCCGGGATCCTGGGCGAGCTGGCCGACGGACTGGTGCAGGAGGATCCCCTGCCCCCGCCCTATCGGGTGCTGCAGCGCCTGCGCGAGGTCCCGACCTCCCGGGAGCTGGCCGACCCTCGCCTGCTGCGCCTGGCGGCTGCGGCCAGCCAGACCGCCGCCGTCTCCGCCAGAGAAGAGCTCTATCCTCGTGGAATGCCCGCCAGGCGCGCCCTGCTGCTGGCCCACGGGGCCCTGCTGGGTGAGGTCCGCCTGACGCCGGAGGAGGTGCGCCGCCGCGTGGCCGGCCGCTACCCCGAGGCCGAGCCCTTGCCGGATCGCCCCGAGCTGGACGCCCTGCTGAAGGACGCGGGTTGGGACCTGGAGTGGTCCGAGGAGGCGCAGGCCTGGTTGCGCGCCGGCGCCGCCGGGTTGTCCACGGGCTCGTCCAGCTACACCCGCTTCCTCAGCACCGAGGCCGGCCGCCGCGTTCAGACCGAGGAGGAGGCCGAAGTCAGCCGCCTGCAGGAGCGCTTGGGCCGCTCGATCCAGGAGGGTTCGTTCCTGGTGCTCTCGGTGCGGCCCAGGTGGTATCGGCAGGCCCGGCAGGAACTCGAAGAGCGGTTCGGGGTGCAGGTGTGTTCGTTGGATCGCCTGCTGGTGGAGGCCATGCGCGAAAAGGCGCAGGCGATGAAGGCCGACTGGCGGGTGGTGCTGGGCGCCGACGCCAC
>DCTU01000380.1 GCA_002329445.1 bacterium UBP9_UBA1432 | reverse complement strand
GCGCGACGCAAGCTGCGCCAGCTCGAAATCGCGGGGAGGTTGGAGGACCTCCGCATCCCACCAGGCAATCGCCTCGAAGCACTCAGGGGTGACCGTGCCGGTCAACACAGCATCCGGATCAACGATCAGTACCGAATCTGCTTTCTCTGGACGCCGGCCGGACCTGAAGAGGTCGAAATCGTAGACTATCATCAGGAGCCAAGAAGATGGACAGACTCAAACCCGTGACGCCGGGCGAACTGTTGCGCGAGGAGTTCCTCCGTCCGTTGGGGCTTTCGCAGTACCGTCTGGCCAAGGAAATCGGTGTCCCGGCGCAGCGAATCGGCAAGATCGTCGCCGGACAGAGGGCCATCACGGCCGACACTGACCTGCGCCTCTGCCGATTCTTCGGCCTGTCCAAAGGCTACTGGTTGCGTGCTCAGGCGGCCTATGACACGGAGATCGCCGAAGTCGCCCTGGCCGAGGAACTGGCTCGGATCAAGCCATGGTCGGAGAGCGCGGCCTGAAACCTCCGCCTCCATCTCCCGCCAGATCCGCCGTCCCTCCCAGGAACTTCCTGCGAGACATGCCGGACTTGGGGGGGTGGGCTCGCCGGAGGCTCGCGGTTCTTGAGCCCCTGGCTTGATGCCAGGACGGCACAGGTCGCAGAGCATGCCAGAACCCGGGGCCGGACCCGAGCGACAGGCTCCTGGGCGACTCCATCCTGGCAGGCCTGTCCGGCGCCAGAAGGAACACCTTCTGATGAAGACCTCGAAATCAAGCCGCCCCCCCTCCATGTTCGTGGACTACGAATACGGCACCCTGCAGGAGGTCCTGGTGGGGGCGCCCTACGGCCTGAATCCCTCGCTGGAGGCGACCTGGTTCGAGGACGCGCTCAAGGTGCTGCCCGAGGAGGAAGCCGCCTACGCTCGCCAGACCGCAGGGATGCTCTGGGACGACATGATCCATCCGGTGACCGGGAAATCCGAGACCCGGATGCTGGAAGAGGAGAACCAGGCCTTCATCGCCGTCCTGGAACGGCTCGGCGTCAAGGTCAGGAGACCCACCCGGCTGACGCCGCAGACCATCGTCGAGAACTACGGCGAAGCGGCATTGAAGAACGGGTACTCCCAGGACTTTCCGCGCGACAACCTGGTGGTGATCGGGAACAAGGTCGTCGAACTGACCCTGGGGACCCCGCTGCGCAAGGTCGACATCCTCGGGTTCCGCGAGGTGCTGGCGGAGCTGTGCGACGAGACCGTGCAGCACTTCAGCATGCCCCAGGTTCCCCTCCTGGCCACGAAGTCCGCCGACACCCTGGCCCTGGAGGGCGGCGACGTCCTGGTACTGGGCGAGACCGTGCTGGTCGGCAACTCCCGGAATCCCGCGGTCGGCTCGAATGAAGCGGGAACCCGGTGGCTGGCCGGAATCCTGGGAGAGGCCTACAAGACGATTCGCGTGCCTCTCGTCGAGACCGTCCTGCACCTGGACTGCGCCCTGTCGGTGCCGCGAGAGGGCCTGGCCATCCTCTGTCCCGAGGCCTTCGTCGAGGGGATTCCCGCGGTCCTGGACGGCTGGGACCGGATCGAGGTCTCGCTGGAGGACGTGGCCCGGCTGACCGTGAACGGCGTGCCGGTGGATCAGGACCACTACATCCTCTCCTACAACGACTCCAACGACAACCGCTTCCTCGAATCCGAACTGAACAAGCGCGGGATCGAGACCTTCCGGGTCAACTTCTGCACGCACAACGGCCAGGGTGGCTCGCTGCGCTGCGCCACCCAACCGATCGTGCGCAGGTTGCCCCCGCGCTGAGAACACGGAGTCGGCGGGGGCCGGTCGGGCAGACCGCACAGGGCGTGGACGGCGAGGGAGAGCGGCCAGGGCCGGCCCAGTCCGCCCCGTGGCCGAACGTGGCACCCTCCTGCAGGGAGGTTACCGTTAATCCCAGTGGGAACGGGGGCGCCGCCAGCGACGTCGAGCACTCCTCGCAGCGGAGCAGCAGAGCCCTTGGTCGGGGGCTCCGGCCCGTGGGTGACACGCGCAAATCGGTAACGAGGGGGTGCAGCCCCTGGCTGCCGAGGGATCAGGACTCCAGGTCCCTGGGGACGATGCCGGTGAAGCGCGTGATCGAAACCCAGTCCAGGCCGGCCTCAAGCATCTGGCGAGCGGTCTGCATCTGCATTTCCCTCCGCCCTTCCTGAAGCCCCTCCTGACGCCCCTCCTGACGCCCCTCCTGACGCCCCTCCTGGAGCCCCTCCTGGAGCCCCTGCTGACGCGCTTCCTGGCGTGCGTAGTAGAGCCGGGTGGCTTCGTCGTGCTGTGCTTTCAGACGCAGCTCGATCAGCTCGCGAACTTCATCACTGGCCTGGGCCTTCCTCATGGATTCCAGCGCCATGGCGATCCCCTCCTCCTGTCTCAAGACTTCTGGCAATAGGGCTGGCTCGCCCTCGTACAATTCGCCGAACTTCAAGACGTGCAACCACTTCTCGAAAGGTGTCCGCAAATCGTGGGGTTTGTTTCGCCTGAACTTGACCAATTCGATGAAGTGCAATTCCAGCAAATCGGTCAGCTCGCGGTCGCGCCGACGGTCATGGAACCGGTAAGTGCTGTGCAGATCCTCCATGTCCGGGAAGACCGTGAAGTCGCAAAGCGAAATCCCGATGGTCCGGGCCAGGCTGCCATAGGGCTCGCCCTTCTCCAACTGACCGGTAAACAGGCGCGTCAGGTAATAGACAGCCCGCGCGATGTAGGCGTTCTGCGGACCGACCTGCACCTCGATGTTGTACAGCCGCCCTTGGCCATCCCGGGCCTTGACATCCAACACCACGCCTTTGTCCAACAGGTGTTCCTTGTCCAGGGCCGGATTCAGGATCTCCAACTCGACGATTCGAGCGCTCCCCTGCAAGCCGAGCAGTGCGTTCAGCAATGCCCGCAAGACGGGGACGCTGGAATCGGAACCGAAGACGATCTTGAAGATGATGTCGTTGAGCAGCGAGTATCCCGACATGGCAACTTCATTATAGGGGCACGGACTACGGTGGTCCAAGGCCGGCGGCAGCGAGGGGTGCTGTTCCGGATCCAGCCAGGTCCCAGCCGAGATAGCCATGGCCCACTCGCGCAACCAGTCCACAGCCGACCTGGAGCAACGGGCCCGGGCCGGGTTCGGGCAGAAGAGCGCCCATCGGCTGCGACCCGACGCGCGGGCGGTCCTGCGCCAACTCCGCGACGAAGGCCACGTCCTGGCCCTGCTGGCACCAGCTTCCACCACGCGGCCCGCGAGGCGGCCCAGGCCAGGGGCTTCGACGACTGGCTGGCCCACAGCCCCTGGAGGACTCGTTCTTCTGCAGCGACTCCAACCCATGAGGAACAACTCGACGGGGCGGGAGTGCCTCCGGGGAACACGAACAACCCAGAGGCGAACGCCGCGGAGCGGGCCGCAGCGTTCCTGAGTAAATAGTTGAAGCGGCGGTTACGGACGCCACGGTTGCCAACAGGTGGTCGCTGTCCGCGGAGACCCTGCATCAAGACGGGCGGCCCGGCTCCACCCTGACCAGGGTCGGGAACCCCTCGGGGGGCGGGCCTCCCACGAAGACCCGGGGGCCGCGTTCGCCGAAGGCCATGCCGGCCAGGGTCGCGGCCCAGCGCCCGTCCGCGGTGTCGGGCAGGACCAGGGCCACTGGCCCCGGCACCCCGGCCCGGGCCAGGGAGGCGGCGGCGACGATCCCGTCGCTGGGATGGGCAACCACCCTCGGCCCGAGGGCCGAGGCTTCTCCCCGGAAGAGCCGCGAGCGCTCCAGGCAGGCCAGGACCACCGCCGCGATCCCCGCGCAGCCCGAAAGCTCGACCCAGTGCCCGACGCTGCGGGCGAACTCGGGGTCGGGCGGATGGGGGACCTCGTCGGCGGGCGAACCCAGGGCGTTGAGGGCCTCCAGGACCCGCTCGCGGCGGGCCTGGGGAGCCAGCCCCTCCAGTTCCCGGGGCAGGATCGGGGTGCCGAAGAAGATCGATTGGGAACCGAAACCCAGGGGCAGGTCCTGGGCATGTCCGGGATCCTCCAGGGGGAGCCCGCCCAGGAAGCGGACGGGGACCACGGGAAGCCCCTGGGTGCAGGCCAGGTCCAGCCAGACCGTGCTCAGTTCCCGCAGCCGGTGGCGGGCCTGGCGTTCGCGCGCACCCTCCACGGCCAGGTGCAGGCTCCAGCGCCCGCCAGCCAGGTCGCGCTCGAGTTCAGGAAGAAGGCCCAGCAGCGCCCGGGCGTCCCCGCTGGGGACCCCGCGCACCGGGGCCACCAGATCGGCCGGGATGTCCTGGTGGGAGACCAGGAAGTCCCGCATGGGGTCGGCCCAGTCCACCCCGTGGTCGAGCATGGCCACCCCCTGCAGGGGGAGCCCGTCCAGGGCCGCGGCCAACAGGGGGAAGAGGTAGGATTCCAGGGCGGTCTGGTGGTTGGAAAGGTAGAGCCGAGGCCCGGGAGGAGCCGGAGCCCCCTCGCGGACCACCTCGTGGAGGAACTGGACCATCAGGGCCCCCACCACGTGCTCGAGGGTGGTCTCGACTCCACCCAGGCGCTCACGCCACCATGAGGTGACCGGCGCGGGGTCCAGCCGCCCCGGGGGCCCGAGCGGATGGTGCACCTCGACAGGGGGAAGGAGCGCAGAGGAGCCCTCGGGCGTGGCCGGCGGGCAGGAGGCCGCAAGACCCTCGCACCCGGCTGGCAGGCCCTGGAACGAAGCCGGAGGCCAGAGCTCCTCGCCCGTGCCGCCGGGCCCCAAGCCCTGGCCGGCCCGCTCGGTCAGGTAGGAGACCATATGAGCCAGCGTGGGGAACTGCTCCACCCGGAGCGCTTCCTCCCAAGGCAGCCCGCACGAGTCCCACAGGGCCTGGATCACCTGGGCCCTCTTGAGCGAATCCAGCCCCAGCTCCGCGCGCAGGTCCTTCTCCAGGCCCAGCTCCAACACAGAGTAGCCGGTCAGCTCCGCAGTCAGCCGGAGAGCCAGGGCGGAGAGAGCCTCCGGGGCGACCCTTTCCTGGGCTTGACCAGCCGGCTCCACCGGAGCACCGGGCTTCTCGATCCGCACCCGCTGCATCGCGGTCAGGGGAGCCTCCCCGGAGAGGTCGCGCCGAGCCTCCTCCAGCCCCTGCTGCAACTCTTCATAGCCCGCAGCCTGGACAAGCACCCGCCACGGGGCGTCCACCCAATCCCGCCCGCTCTCGCGCCAGAAGGCCTCCCAGGGCTTGCCCAGCTCGCAGGCGGCCCGGGCCCGGGCCTTCAGCAGCCCGACCCGCTGCAGGAGATGGGCCTGGCCGGCCCCCCCCAGCACCAGTGTTCTCTCAGGCTGGGACACCGGGAATCCCTCCGCGGAGCTCGAGGTGGGCTGGAGGCGCGGGCACCGCGCGCGGTGCGACCTGGAGGATCCGCAGCTCGCCCTCCCGCGCCACCTCCCGGAACCCGGCGAAGCGCAGGGTGGTCCGCATCATCTCGTTGCGCCCGTTGGGCCGGAACCAGGCCCGCAGGGGCAGGCCTCGGGCGAAGGCGGCTTCCATCAGGCGGTGGAGCATGACCGTCCCCACCCCCCGCCCCAGGACCCGACAGGACATCAGGAGCAATCGCAGGGTCCAGGCCCGCGCGCCGCACTCCACCAGGGCCAGGCCGATCCGACCGTAGGGACCGAAGCGGTCCTCCAGGTCTCCCACCAACAGCAGGTGCCCCGGGGATCGGCAGAAGCCCCGCAGCTCCTCCAGGCTGAAGGTCTCGCCGGTGGTGTTGAGCTGATGGGTCCGGACGGTCAGCTCCTCGGCGCGCTCCAG
>DCTU01000142.1 GCA_002329445.1 bacterium UBP9_UBA1432 | reverse complement strand
TACATGGCGGCCGACCAGTTGGCCCAGAGCGACAAGCTCCGCGAGGTCCAGGTCAATCCGCAGGATCTCCCCAAGTTGCCGGCTGGCGCCGTGGTGGTCTGGGACCGGGGCAATGGCCACGAGCACGGCCACATCTCGATCTCCGACGGCAAGGGCGGCGAGTACTCCGACGTCTACCGCCAGCAGACCACCAACTACGGCACCCAGTGCCGGGTCTTCCTGCCCGCCGACATGCAGGACAAGAACCAGGGCAAGTAGCGCCCGCCACAGCGCCCGGTCGGACCGGGCGCTGTCCGGTCGGTCCGGAAAGAAGGACAACCCCAGCCAGGCGGAGCGCGCCGGGTTGGGGTTGTTTTTTCGTGGGTCGAAGGACTACAGCCAGCGCAAGGAGCTGGCGACCTCCAGGACTTCGCTCTCGGTCAATCCCTGGCCGCTGAGCGAGTAGAAGGCCCCCTCGGTCTGGGGGTGAAGCCAGTGGCTTCGAAAATCGACGGGTTCCTGGCTTCCAGGGTCGTAGAACTCGACCCGGCCCGGTCCGGCCTGCTCGGTGTCGAAGTCCTCTGCTGCGTCTCCAATCATCACGTCTCCGACCCCTCCGCTGCAGCCTTGCAGGGCAACCCAGCGCTGGGGCGAGGTATGAAAGACGACTCGAAAGGCGGGACCCTGGGGGCCCCTCTCGGTGGTGGTCTGGATCCGGGTCAGGTCCGAGGGGAGCCGGCCCGGCACCAGGATCGGGATCTCCAGGTCTTGCAGGTTCTGAAGTCGGGTTGGGTCCAAGGGAATCGTCACGTCGCTCATGGCTTGCCTCCGGGCGGAAGCATTCCCAGGATCGACAGGGTGTTCCTGCCGGGGAGGCAGGCGCGGAAGGGTCGCCTGTCTCCTCTTCCTGACGCAGATCATATTCCGGAGCTCTCGATGCCCTTCAGGATTGAATCGCGGAATCCTGATTTGTGGAGGTCCATCCTGATGACTTTGAGGAGATTCTTCTGGCTTCCCCTGCTGGCAATTGTCCTGTCTGCCTTCCTGACGGTCGGAGGGCGCGAGGCTGCCGCCGAGCCAAAGACCCAGGACATCACGATCAACTTCGTGGCCTGGACGAATTGGAGCGGCACCAATCCCCGGGGCGTCTATCCTGATGGATTGAGGATGAACTACAGCCACCAGTACGCAGGCGGCGTCTGGGCCCTGCTGGAGCTGGACACGGTGATCGTCGACCGCTGTGGCTGCCGGGTGAAGGTCCGGGACCTCAAGAAGGCGGCCCTCAACGCTCCCAACCAGAGCCATCGCCTGGACCAGTGGAAGGGCTTCAGGGCCAAGATGACCTTCGAGAACGTCCGCTACGCGAACGGTCAGGCCGGTGAGACGGTGGCCCGGGAGATCCGGATCACCTCCAACGACTGCATCACCGAATAGGGCTGCACCTTCCTGGAGCGCTACCGCTGGCAGCGATAGACGAAGGCAGGAGGAAGGTTCCGCCACACCACCGGGGACTTCTCGACATGGGTGAATCTGCCCCGGATCTTGCGGGCAAAGCGTCGACCCGCAGGCAGAAGCAGGCCCTGCAGATAGGCGAAGGTCACGAAGAATCCCTGGGGAGCGAGGTTCTTGCAGGCCTCCTCCAGGAGGCGGTCCTGCAACTGCTCGGGGAAGGCGGCCCAGGGAAGCCCGGAGAGGATGCAGTCCACCTGGTCGATCCCTTCCCGGTGGAGAATCGCACCCAGGTTCTCGACCGAGTCGTGGCAGACCTGGACCGAAGGCAGCTCCTGCTGGAGGATCCGCGCCAGCGCCGGGTTGCGCTCGATCGCCAGGAAGCGGGCCTCGGGGGCCGCCTGTTCGACGATCTCCCGGGTGAAGGCTCCGGTTCCGGGACCGAACTCGACGATGGTACGCGCCTGGGGAACCCCGGCCTGGCGGACCATCTCCCGGGCCAGGGAGGGGGAGGAGGGGGCCACGGCGCCAACGGTTCCGGGGTTGCGCAGGAATTCGCGCAGGAAGGCGATCTTGGTCTTCATGAGGTGCCGCGGGGATTCCACCCCGGCGCAGAATCTCCTGGATGGGCTGGGAGATCCCGGATTCGGCTCAGGGACCGGGAGGGTCCTCTCCGGCCCGCCTTGAGTCGCGCGGGCCCCCAGGGGATTCCTGGCTGGCAGTCCGACCGGGCATGGGGGCTTCACATTCGGGACACCGGGAAGAGGAAGGGGGGACGGTCGCCTGGCAATAGGGGCAATAGATCGGGGCGGTGGTGGGAGGAACGAAGATCTGGAGATCCGTGCTGTAGCGGTCGCGGATGTTCTCCTGCTCCTTGATGGCCCTCTGGATGGCCTTCTCCAACTCCAGGGCCTCGACGTAGCGCTCGCGCAGCACCCTCTGGTCCAGCGTGCCCTTCTGCAGCATGGCGTAGGTCCGGTATCCCAGGTCCCGGATGCACTCTTCGTGGCGCTTCTGCAGCTCTTTGAGGTGGGACGTGGCCTTGTGCAGCTCCACGGTCTCCTGCGCGCGGTGGCGCAGAAACTCCACGCCCTTCTGCAACCCCTCCTTGGCCTTCTTGGAGAACTTGTCCACGGCGGATGACGACCTCCCTTGTCGGTCGAGGCATGTCGCCTTCTGTTCGCCGGCAGAGGCCATCCCCCCCCTCGGTCGTCCGGCTTCCTGGTCGTGGGGAGGAGCCCGCTGCGAGGATGGGAAGTAGCCTGGGATGTCACGCCTGCCTGCCTGGGCCCCTTGGACGATCCGGGCCGCTTGTTTCCGTTAACCCGACATGTCTGCTCATTGGACTCCCTCGCCTGCCCCGGAGGTCTCGGCTGCCCTGGACCTTCTGGTCGAGCAGTTCTCCCAACCCCTGGCCTTCCTGCGCGAACTGGTCCAGAACTCGCTGGACGCCGGCACCAACCGCGTGGACGAAAGGGTCCACCACGACGCGGGGCAGGGGTGCGCCGTGGTGGAGGTGGCCGATACCGGGGAGGGGATGGACCGCGAGATCATCGACCATCAGTTGACGCGCTTGTTCGCCTCCTCCAAGGAGGGGGACTTCACCAAGATCGGCAAGTTCGGGATCGGCTTCGTCTCGGTCTTCGCGGTCAAGCCCCGTGCGGTCGTGGTGGACACCGGCCGCGCGGGTCAGGCCTGGCGGGTTCTGTTCCATCCGGATCGGACCTTCGACCGGATCGTGCTGGACGAGCCCATCGACGGAACCCGGGTCCGGGTCTACGTGCAGATGCCTCGTTCCGCGCTTTCGAAGTTCCGTCGGGACTGTCGGGAGACGCTGGTCTTCTGGTGTCGGCACTGCGAGGTGGAGGTCTGCTTTGACGGAGTCCCGCTGAATCAACCCTTCAGCCTGGAGGCACCCTACCAGTTCCGTCACACCGGACCCGGGACCGAGGTCGTGGTGGCTCCCTCGGACCCGGTCGACGCGTTCTTCGGCTTCTATAACCAGGGCCTCACCCTCTTCGAAGGACGAGGCTCTCCCTTGCCGGGGGTGTCCTTCAAGGTCCGCTCGCGCTATCTCGAGCACACCCTGACGCGCGACCAGGTCCTGCAGGACGAAAACTATCGCAAGGCCATGCGGGTGGTGGAGGAGGCGGCCTTCATCCGGATGCCCAGGCACCTCATGGAGCACCTGGGCCAGGCTCCCACCGCCGAGTTGTGGAAGGCCGCCGCCCGCATCTTTCAGTGGCCCGGAGTGGGTCCTCGTGTGGAGCGGATCCCGGTCTTCGATGGTCTGGACTCGAGTCGCTTCAGCCTGGGCGACCTGCGGAGCCGCGAGGGGCCCTGCTACTCGGTGGAGGAGGACGAACTGGCCCGGGCCGCCGCCGCCGAAGGCGCCCAGGTCGTCCTCGTCCAGGGCGAGACGGATCCCCGATTCGAGGCCCTCCAGGCTGCCGGTCTGGTTCCGGTGCCCGTGGCACAGCGCTGGTTCCTCCCCAAAGAATCTGCCGTCCAGCCGGAAGACGAGCCCCTTCTGGAAGAGTTGTGCGCCCTTCTGGAGGGACAGGGTATCCGGGAGGTGCGCCTGGTCGAACCGGTGGCGGGGCTGCCGCGGGCCGTGCGGATCCGCGCCCTGGACCGGGCTCATCGCCGCGATTCATCCCAGGGGCCCATCCTGGCCCTGCAGGCCGGCCGCGGGTTGTCTGAGCCCTGTGCCTGCTTGGGGCGGAAGGAACCCAACCTGGCGGGATTCCTGCTGGCTCGCAGCGTGCTCCTGGATCTGGAGGCGGGAGCGCCTGCGGGTGCCGATCTCCTGGAACGGGCCGTCCGGCGTCGCCGGGAATTTCCGCCCGCCAGGCTTCCCGCTCCGACCCGGAGGAGACGGCGATGAGCCTGCTGGAAGAACTCCGCCAGGCCGGACGTCTGGATTCGCGTGGGCTCTTCACCCTGGATCGGGCCAAGGCGCGTCAGAAGATGGCCCGCTTCCAGTTGACCGACCCGCGTCGCTACGTACTGGAGCTGGTCGAAGCCGCCGTGGTCCTGGGGTCAGAGGCCCTGGACCTTGAACTTGGGGGGACCTTGGAGGTGCGATTCGGAGGGCAACCTCTTCCCGCCGAAGGCCTCGCCGCCCTGGATGACCACCTGTTGACGGTGCCCACCGGCCCCGTGGGGACGGCCCTTCGGGCCCTGGCCATGGCTTGCGCAGCCTTGGAAACCCTGTCGATCCAGCACCTGCGTCTGGAGTCCCCCTCCGGCTTCTGGCTGGAACGGGCCCGGGAGGGGGAGTCCTCGGGGCCAGGGGTGTTCTCCTGCCACCGCCTGCTGGTGGAGGGGGCGAGCCCAGGACGCTCCAGGAACTGGCCTGAGGAGGCGTTGCTGGCAGGGGAGGCCCGCTACGCGCCGATTCCCATCCGCATCGGAGGCAGGGATGTGCGCTTGCCGCCCGACCTGCGCGGGCTGGGACCGGTCCGTTCGCTCCCCCCTGAAGGGCCTCCGCGTTTCCGGGCGGTCGTGTCCCGGGAAGGAGAGGCCAGCGCGTTGACGCTGGTCTCCCGGGGGGTCGTGGTCGGCCGCCGGAGCCCATCCCTGGCCGTCCCCCTCCAGGCTGTGGCCTGGCACGAGGATCTGGGGCGGAACGCTTCGCATTCGGATGTCGTCGAGGACCATCGGTTGACGGCCCTGCTGGAGGACCTCTCCGCGTTCGGCGCCGCGTGCGCCGAGGCTCTGGCGGCATCCCTCGGGGAGGATGGCCTGGGTCAGGAAGCAGAAGAGTCCAAAAGAGTGCTGGTGCATCTTGCCTGCGGATGGAAGGGCGATCTGCCGGAGTCCTTCATGGCGGCTCCGTTGCTGCAGGACCATCTGGGAGGAGCTTTGAGTCTGGCCGAGTTGCAGGCGCAGCTTCAGGGCCTGGGGCAGGTTCCGGTGTGCTGGGAACCCCCCCATGCCGCCGATCTGGGGTTCCGGATCGCCCGCCTGCGTCATTCGGAGGAGTTGCACCTGCTGAGGTTCTGCTTCGGTGAGGCCGTGCAGGACGCCGGCGAGCGGGTGCTGCAGGTCCTGCGCCGGAGGAATCATCGTCAGCGCTGGGAACGCAGTCCTCGGCCCGCCACACTGCCGCCCGGCGAGTGGATTGTCCGACGCAGCCTGCAGGATCCCCCGGGGGAGGTCGGCCTTTCACCCCAGGACACCGATGTCGGTTCGTTGTTGCACGTCCTGTACCGCGGGCGCCTCCTGGAATCCCGCGAGCTGGCCACGCCTTTGTCCTACGTGGCGGTGCTGGACTTCCAGGACCTGGAGATCGAGGACGACTGGTCGGCTGCTTCGGACACGGCTTCCTTCCGGAAGGCCCTGGAACGCCTGGACCACCACGGAGAGGAGCTCTACGAGGAGCTGGCCGCTCGTGGGGGACCTTGGACTCCGGCAGAGTGCGACCACCTGGAACTGGCCTTCGAGATGTGGGGTGAACGGGGCCGGATGCCGCCCGAACCGCTACGGAGCCTTCCCTGGTTCGCCGAGATGCGGGAAGGCATGGTCAGCCTGGATCGCCTGGTCTCCAGACCGACGGTCTTCCTCGTCGAGCCTGAGGAGGTCGATCTTCCGCTCGACCTCCCCGAACCGGTCTGGCCGGACGCCGCCTTCGTCCGGACCGACTCGTTGGCCCGGCGGGTGCTGGAGGGGATCCTCCCCGGGCGGGTCTCCCCGGCGGCCCCCGAGCTGGCCCGCTTGAGCGAGCTGGCGCTCCGGTTCCGCACGCGCCGCCAGCCTGTCCTCCCGGAATCAGGCGAGCTTCTGGTTCGGGTCGAGGTCGCCTCCGGCTCAGCTCGAGGTCAACTGGGAATCGTGACCGGGGGCGAGCGAGGGATTCTCCACCTGTTGCGCGAGGGGGTCTTCCTGCAAACCCGCACGTTGACTCCCACGGGCCCCCCGTTCGAGGCCGTCATGGAGTGCCCGCGGCTCCAACCTGCGGCGGACTGGAAGGCCATCCAGACCGACCAGGCCTGGTCGGAAGTCCTGGCCCTCGTGCGCGAGGCGGAGACCCGGGCCGGCGTCTTGCTGGCCTGGTCCTGGCATCAGGGGCGCCTCCCCGTGCAGGCTCGCACCTCGGTGCAGGTGGCCCTGCGGACCTGGCCCGACCTGGCGGAAAAGGCTGCTGCGGCCCCCCTCTTCCTCACCGCCGAGGGCCTGGTCTCCTTGGACCGGCTCCGAGGGGCCGTGGAACAGGGCGAGGAGCTTCTGACCGCTCGCGACCTGGACCTGGAGGCGGTCCCGGGGAAGCTGGTCCTGCCCGAAAGTGAATGCGCCTTGATCCGGCAACTTCTTCCCCGGGCGAGATTCGCCTCGGCTCGTCCCTGGTTGGACGCCCAGCGGGCCCGGGCCGAGTTCCTGCTGCGTCCGCCGCACCCGCTGCGCCTCTCCGAGCGCACCTTGGCGCGCCGCGCGCTGCGCCCTCCCCTGGAGGGCGAGGTGGCACTGGTCGAGGCGGGAGGAGGGGAGGTTCAGGTCCTGCTCGAGGGGCGTTTGCTCCAGCATCTTTCGCGCGTCCTGCCCCCGACGGTTCAGGTCGTGGTCCAGGCCCCTGGGGTCCAGCCCGACGCCCGCTACCGCCAGGTGCTGCAGGATGAGGCATGGGAGGAGCTTCTGCAGAGCCTTGCCGCAGAGGTGGGACTGTTGGCCAGGGAACTCCTGGACGGGCTTCCCAGGCCGGGCTCCGACGAGGCGCGGGCCCTGCTGTCGCTTCTGGCCTGGCCGGCTTTGCCGGAGTCGGTGCGCGCTGCCCTGGAGGAGGCCCCGCTCCTGCGGGTCTTGCCCGACCAGGCCCTGGGCCTGGCCGAGGTCCGCCGGCGGATGGGACGCAAGCCCTTTCTCCTGGTGTCGCCGCGTTTCGGAATCCCCCGGGACGGCCGTCTGGTGGTGCAGGCGGATGCCGATCTGCAACTGGTTCTCCGGGCGGTCCTGAAACGGAACTGCCGGGACGATTCCGAGAATCTGGCCCGAGACGCGCAGTATCTGACCCATCTCAAGAAGGCCGCGAGACTGCCCCGCAGACTGTCCGGATGCCTGTTGGTCCTCTCCGTGGAGGGGGCGTCCCTGACCGGAGAGATCGGCTTCCCCGCCCGTGCGCGTCGGGGAAGCCTGGTGGCCCTGCACCAGGGGCAGCCGCTGGGCCAGCTCGAGATGCCCCACCACCTGAGCCAGGCGATCGTGGAAGGCAGTTTTCGCCTGGACGCGGGGGGGGCACTGCTCCCCCTGACCCGCGACCAGCGGCGCGAACTTCGGGAACACCAGGTCCGACTGTATGGGCTTCTGGCTCAGCGCCATCCCGATCTGTCCGGGCGCGATCGGGAGCAGGCCAGGGAGGCCCTGTTGGCCTTCGCACTGGAGGAACGCTCGGCCCTGGGGGGGCGCTCGCCGGCCGGCGAGGTGCTGGAGCGAATCCTGGCCCTGCCCCTGGTCGAGGTCGTCGGAGGGCGCCAGGTCTCGCTGGCCGCCCTGTTGGCCGAGGACCAGGCTCGGGGTCGCCTGGTCTGCGTTTCGCGCAAGCCCTTGTGGAACTCGTCCAATCAAGAGGAGCTTCTTCCGATCCTCCCGGCGGGAAGCCCGGTCCGGGAGCTTTGCACCAGGCTCCTGGGTCAGGCTCATCTGGAAGAGGTCTCCTCGCCTGGGTTGGGACAGGTCCTGACAGGCGCCCTGCAGGCCGCCAACCGCTCGCGGACCGCTGCCTCCGCCTGGTGGGGGAACACCCTGGAACGTCTGGGAGAGAGGCTGAATACGCCGGTCTTTCCCGACGCCTCCGAGCGGAAGGCCAGCGCCGCTGCGACCGAAGTCGAATCGGGAAACCCCGAGGCCGAGCTGCTCAAGGCCCTTCGGCGCGAGTTCGCCCTGGTGGCTCGGGGACAGGTCCGCAAGCGCGGCTCTCGTCGTCTGGAATCCCTGGATTGGGGCCTGCGCCCCCTGGGGCCACCGGTCTGGGTCTCGCGGGAGCGGGTCTTCTTGAACCGGGCTCATGGGACGATCCGTTGGATTCGTGACCACTTCGTCGAGGATCCGGCCCTGGTGAGCCTGTTGCTGGCGCACCTGGTAGGCCTGCTCAATGAGGCGGATGACGCCGTGGACGACCCCGACGAGCGCGAGTTCCTGCAGGAGCTCATCCGGGATCTTCATGCCTCCTTCCCCGACTGAATGCCGCTCGAACCAGCCTTCAGAGCAGGCGATGACCCCAGACCTGCGAAGACCTTCTGACCAAGGGAGTGGAGGCAGAAATCATGGCGCAGAACCCGGACTCCAGCCTGGAATCCCGCGAAGATCGTTTCGGCCCGGAGGCGGAGGCCGGTGTGGTCTCCGAGGGCCTCGACTCCGGAACCCTGGGGCCCGCCGAGTTGAGATTGATGGGCCTGGTGGAGACGCTTCGGGGCGAGAACCGGCGTCTGGCGGCCGAGGTCGAGGGCCTGGGCACCAAGAACATCGAGCTGGTCTTCCAGGTCCAGGAATCCGAGCAGAGCCTGGGGCAGGCGCGGGAGCACCTGGAAGAGTCCGGCCGGGAGGGCGCTCGGGTCCGCGCCGAGATGCAGGAGGCCCTGACCCGAGCCGAGGACCTGGGCCGCGCCCTGGAGGCTTCGCGCCAGCAGGCGCTTCAGGACCAGGGCCGGGTGGCCGAGTTGGAGGGCTTGTTGGGTGAAGCCCGGGCCCGGTTGGACGACCTGGTCGCTCGTGAGGCCGATTTCGAAGGACAGATCCAGCGCCTGAGTGAGCGCCTGGAGGCCCTGCAGGAGGAGCTGCGCCGGAGCAGGTCCCGCCAGGAGGAGCTGGAGGCCGAGGCGCTGCGGCTGGCTCACGAGCTGGAGGGGGAGCAGACCCGTCGGGAACAGGCCGAAATCGAATCCCGGGGCCTGAAGACGGACCTGGCGGAGCATTCCCGCCGCCTGGAGGAGAGCCGGTCCGAACTGGCCGACGCGCGCTTGTCGGCCGGCAACCTGGAAGCCCAACTGGCCGAAACCCTCCAGGAGAGGGCGACGCTGGAGGCCGCCTGTCAGGCGGCGGCGACCCGCTCGGAGGCCCTGGAACAGACGCTGCGCCAGGTCCGTGAGCAGTTCTTGCAGAAGGTCGAGCCGCCGACCCGCCCCGAGAGTCGACCCGCAGATTCCCAGGCTTCACCCGACCGGGCCGTGGCTGATCTGATGGAGTCCTTGCTGGGCTCGACCGGGCCGGTCCTGGTCCGACGGGTCTATGCGCGCTGCGAGGTGGACCCGGCCAGCCGGGATCCCCAGGCCCACCTGCGGGTGCTGCTCTCGCTGGAGGAGACGGCGTCCCGCCTGGTCACCACTCCTGAGAAACGCGAGCGCCTGGCGCTGGAGCTGGAGAGGCTGCGGGCGACCCTCTCAGACCGGGCGGAGGCCTCCGAATCGCTGCCGGAGCCTTCTGTCGAAACACCACCGGTCGCTGCAGCCCCTCCGGAACAGGTCACGCCGGACCTGGTCGAACCTGTGGTTGAGGAGACCATCCCGAACGTCCCTGAAGGCTCCGGACATCCCGTCGAGGTGCCGCATGAGGAGGCCACCACCCTTGCGGCAGAGGGTTCCCGGGAACTCTGCGAAGAAGCTCCGCCGGAGGAGGCGGAGCCTGGATCGGACTCGGCCCCGACGCCCCGGAGAACGCTGGGCGCGGAAGACGATGAGCTCCCCTTCCGGCGCGCCAGCGACCCCGCGCTGCGTGCCCGGATCGAGGAGGGCATGAAGCTGGTGGCCCTGGAGAAGTTCGACAACGCCTGGGACATCTTCCAGGAGCTGTCCCAGGAGCATCCCGACGTGCTGGAGATCCAGGAAGGTCTCTTCTACAACTACTTCGGATCCTTCTGCTTCAACGAGGCTTTGGAGATCGGCCGACGGATTCTGGCTGAGGAGCTGGAGTCGCCCGGGGCCGCCCGCTTCGTGAAGGCCATGCATACGGTCCTGATCGAGCGCCTCAAGGCCGTCCGCGATGCGGCAGAGCGCAAGAGGCTCTTCCTGAACCTGGCCGAGATCCATCTCGACGACCCGCCCCAGGCCCTGGAGTTCCTGACCCGGGCCCGCCAGATTCCCGGACGCGGGCCCCTCGATGCCCGACTTCACCACTACAGGCTTCACCTTCAGGCCGGGGACGCGGCGGAACAGTTCCGGGATGTCCTGGGCGCCCTGGAAGGTCTGGCCGACCGTCCCGAACTCTTCGACCATCTGGACCGGGTCTCGGGTCAGGAACGGAACCGCGCCATCCGTCCCGCCGCTCGGGTGGTCCTGGCCCTGGTGCGGCAGGGGCGGGAGGCCGCTGTACAGGCCGAGAAGGAGGGCGGCGAGCGGGTGGCGGCCGTGGACCTGGACCCGAACCTGGTCGAGGAAGAGCACGATGATCAGGCGGACCAGATCGTCGAGTTCCTGCTCAACCGCCTGCTCCCTCGGGGCGAGGTGGCAGTGTCGTTTCCAGACCCCGAATTCAGTGCCCTGCTGGCCGACTCTCAACCCGCCCCCGCAGGATGGAAGCCGGCCGAGTTCCTGGACCGCCTGGCATGGCGTCTTTTCCGCCGGAAGAACGTGCAGGCACATCTTTATTCCGGGGGAGAACCCTTCTGGGTCCGGGCTGTGCCCGAACCGACCCCCCAGGTCCTGTTCCACCCGGAGGTCGCCACCCTGCCGGCGGCCGAACAGCAGGGGCTGGTCTTGAGGGCCTTGTTCCACCTCCATCATCGGCACATCCACCTGCAGAGGGCAGCCGAGCTCCTCGACAACCCGACGCGTTGCCGGTTGTTGGGCCTGACTCGAGACGTGGTCCAGGAGACAGGGACGGACGTTTCGGATTCGCTGGAACGCGAGATCGATTCCCTGGATCCCGAGCGTCCGGATCTGGACCTGTGGCTGGACCAGATGCTCGGGCGCCTGTACGACCACTGCCTGCGCGAGGAGTTCCTGATCCTCCGCGATTTCTTCAAACCGGGCCGACTGTTCCGGGCCCGGCTTGAAGGCTCGGCGGATCGCTTCGTGGCGCGCCTGGTCGGCCTGACCGCCGCCTCCTACGGGATCGCGCGCACGGAGCTGGGGCGCACGCCCGTCTTCGAAGAGGTCGAGCAGCAGGGCTTCCAGACCCTGTACCGCCCCCCGTTGCCGATCTGGCGCCCGCAACGCGCCCGCCTCCAGAGGCTTTGGGTCAGCGCCCTGCGCTGAGGCCCCGCCCGCTGGCCCCTATCGACCCTCTGGCGGGTCGGGAAGACCTGGCAGGGGGCAGTGCCGTTCCTGCAATGGGCGGGTGATCAGGCGGACCCCCCACTTCCACGTGAAGTAGGCCCAGGTCCAGCGGATCAGGACCAGGACGCGCAACTGGAAGTCCACCAGGTACATCAGGTGCACGAAGAGCCAGGCCAGCCAGGCCAGAGGACCCGTCATCTGCACCGGTCCGACGAAGGCGACGGCGGCCGACCTGCCGATGGTGGCCATGCTGCCCTTGTCCTGGTAGTGGAAGGGGCGGGTGGATTCGCCCTTCAGAAGACGCAGGATGTCCCGGGCTGCGTGGCGGCCCTGCTGCACGGCCACCGGGGCTACCCCGGGCAGGGTCCGGCCGTCGAGGGTGTGGGGATGCTCGTAGTGGGCCATGTCACCCAGGCACCAGACCCGGTCCTGATCGGGCAGGCGCAGGTCTTCCTCCACCACCAGCCGGCCTGCCCGATCCCGATTCGGACCCAGGTCGGCGGCCAGTTCGTGGCCGCCCACGCCGGCAGCCCAGATGCATGTCTCGGTGGGGATGGGCCCTGTCGAGGTCTCGACCACGCCCGGGCGGATGCTGAGGACCTTTTCCTTCAGGCGGACGTCGACCCCCAGCTTCTGCAGGCGCCGGGCCGCGTCCTGGCGCAAGCGCTCGGGGAAGGGCCCCAGCAGTGAATCGGCCGCCTCGATCAGGACGATTCGGGCGGAGGCCGGATCGATGCCCCGGAAGTCCCAGCGCAGGACGTGGCGGCGCAACTCGGCGAAGGCGCCGGCCAGCTCTACGCCGGTCGGCCCTCCCCCGACCACCACGAAGGTCATCAGGCGCTGGCGATCCTCGGGGTCCTGGGCCTTCTCGGCTCGTTCGAAGGCTGCCAGCAGGCGTGTCCGGATCTCGATGGCGTCGTCCAGGCTCTTCAGACCCGGGGCGTGCTGCTGCCATTGGTCCTGCCCGAAGTAGGAGGTCCGGCCCCCCATGGCCAGGATCAGATAGTCGTAGCAGAGGCGGGTCTGGCCTCCGTCGAGGTCGACCGTGCGCTTTTCGTAATCGACGTGGGTGACCTCACCCATCAGCACCCGGGTGTTCTTCTGGCCGCGCAGGACGGCCCGAGTGGCCGCGGCGATTTCAGAAGGGTTCAGGGCTGCCGAGGCCACCTGATACAGCAGGGGTTGGAAGAGATGGTGGTTGGTGCGGTCGACCAGGGTGACCCGGACGTTTCGTGCCCTGCGCAGGGCTTTGACTGCTGCCAGGCCCGCGAAGCCGGCTCCAAGCACCACCACGTGGGCGGGGGTCTGCATGTTCAGTTCTCCTCGGTGGAAGTCTCACAGGCCGATCGGGCGGCCCTGGTTGCCGTCCAGGACCGACAGGGCCGCCTGGACGTCCCTGGTCCGGGCCAGGGTCAGCGCCCCGGAGACCGCCCTTCGGGCGGCGTCGCGCATCGCGTCGGCGCGTTCCTTTATACCCGCCTGCCGGGTCAAGCGATCCTGCCAGAGGGACCGCAGGGCTCCAGAGATCTCTTCGGCCGGCAGTCCCTGCAAGGGAAGGTGCATCCCGCCTGCCCGGGTGCAGAAGCGCTCGACCTTGGGATCATAGGAGAGCCCCAGGTGGGGCAGGCCAAGACCTGCGGCCAGGATCAAGGCGTGAAGCCGCATGGCCACGACCAGGTCTGCCCGGGCCAGAAGGCCGAGCGTCTCCCTCGGCGACCGGGGCCCGGCGATCCGGGCCCGCGGCCCCAGACGTGCAGCCAGTTCCCGGGAGGGTTCGGTGTCGCGGTCGGGCTGGAAGGGGAGGAACAGAACCCGGGCGCCGGTCACCTGGCAGAAGGTCCCCAGGGCCTGGGCCAGCGCCTCCAGAGGGGCCCCGGGCCAGGGCCGGATGGCCACGGCCACCAGTGGCCCACCGTCTTCGGACGATCCGGCCAGGCCTTCCTCCTGCAAGACGGTGGTCATCCGGGCGGGCGGGGGAGGCTGGAGCAGGAGCGCCGGATCGGCGGTGAGCCGGACCGGGACGCGGGGCGCCAGCGCCTGGAAGTCGCGGCAGGACTGCTCGTCCCGGAAGGTTGCCAGACTGGCCAGGGGCGCCAGCAGGCGGGCGAGGCGTCTGCCTGTCGGGGTCCTCAACGGTCCCCAGCCCTGACAGAAGAGCATGGCCTGGCGCCCCAGCCCGCGGGCCAGCGCGACCAGACCGAGGTAGTAGGCCACGCTTCCCGGACCGGTGGAGTCCTGGACCAGCCCCCCTCCGCCGGAGATCAGCAGGTCCGAATCCATCAGGGCCCGGAGGATGGGAATGGGACTCTTGCGGGGCACGGGGTCCAGTCCCAGCTCTCGGGCTCGATCGGGGTCGGCCGTCAGCACGCGGAGGCGGGCTTCGGGGCTCTGATGGAGGATTTCACCGGCCAGCGACTCCAGGATGGCCTCGTCTCCGAGGTTGCCGAAGCCGTAGTAGCCTGAGAGGAGGATTCGAGGAGGTGCAGACACCCCGCATTCTACGCCGGAAGCCGAGGGGTTCCTCTGCCTCGGGCGCGTGGGAGGGGGCAACTGTCGGCGGGACGGCTCTGCAGGAACGCCTTTCTGGTTCGCAGAACCCGGGACACCGTGGAACCCCCAAAGAACGAGCCGCTCAGGGTTCTCTTCGTCCTGGTGCTGCTGGCGGGGTTGGTTCGTCTGAGCGCCGCCCTTTCCGCCGGGGTCATGAACGACGAGGCCTTCAGCTTCTTTGCCGCTTCCCGCCCGCTGGAGGAGATGTCGCGGGCCCTCCGAGCAGACCTGAATCCGCCCACCTGGTACGTCCTCCTCAAGCCCCTGGTCCAGATCACGTCGGACCCCTTGATCCTGCGACTTCCCTCGGTCCTGCTGGGTCTTTTGGCGGTGGTCTGCGTGTTCC
>DCTU01000060.1:3662-5009 GCA_002329445.1 bacterium UBP9_UBA1432 | reverse complement strand
CGGCTTCTCGACCAACCCCGAGGTTCTGGTTCGCCACGGCTATGAGCGTCGCTATTCGGCCCGAGCCCCGCACTTCCAGGGATAGCGCCATGTTCAAGAAGGACCTCGGCCCACGGGCCTCGGGTCCAGAGGAAGGCGCTCGGCTTTTTTCTGTGTCCGAAGGCCCATCACGAGCGACTTGGAGACCGCCTCCCGGATGAATTGCCTGCCCCGCCCGTCCGGCCGATTGGCGCGGTGCGCCTGGGGCCCGATCTTCGATCTGCTCTTCCTGGCTCTCCTGATCTGCACCCTGGTGCCCGCGGGCCTGGCCTGGATTCCCGCCCACCTGCTTCCTCCAGGGATGGACGATGCCGTTCACCTGGCCGGATTCCTGGCGGTGCAGGCCCACCTGGCCGAGGCCACCTCCGCGGTCGACTTCCTGACCCCCTGGCTGACCTGGTATGATTCGCATGGCGTCTATCCGCCTCTGGTGTTTCAGGTCATGGGGCAGCTCGGGGTCTGGTGCGGGGGGCTCCAAGCCTGCGGGATGGCTTGTCTGAACCTGTTCTGGCTGGCCCTGGCCGGGACGGCGCTGTACGTCCTGGCGTTGCGCCTTTTCGTGGGAGCCTCCGAGGGACACTGGTTGGGGGGGCGCCCGGTGGGGGCCCTGGCAGCCCTGCTGGTGACCTTCTCCCCCGTCCTGCAACCCTCCCTGGTCGTGTTCTTCCTGGATCTTCCGACCTTGGCCACGCTCCTCCTGGCCCTGGCGTGTCTGGCCGGTTTTCTGCACTGGGAAGGCCCCCTGGTCGCCTGCCTGGCGGGGGTGGCGGTGGGGGCGGCAACCCTGACCAAGTGGACCAACCTCTTCGGGCTCTTCCCAGCGGTCCTCTTCATGGTCTTTCGGGTCTTCCGAGCTGCCTCTCCCCAGGACCGGCGGATCCTCGGACGGACGCTGGCCCTGGCCCTGGCGCTGCTGGTGGTCGGCGGGGTTCTGGCGACGACGATCACGGCCGCCAGGTATCTTCCGACGGAGGTCTTCTCGATTCGAGACCTCCTGGGCCTGGTCGCAGGCCTGGCGGCAGGCTGCGCGCTGGTGCTGGCCTACAGCCTGCCCCGACTCGGTTCGGCCCTTCCTCGAGGCCTGGTGCTGGCTTCGTGTTCCGGCCTCTTCCTGGCGGCGCCCTTCTATTGGACTCGGATCGTCCCGCTGGTCATCCGGCTCTCCAACGACGTGGGGGATTCCCCGCTGCGTCGGGACGCCGAGTTGATCCTCCACCCCATCCGTCTCCTGCAGCTTCCCTTCACCGAGAATCCACTTGAAACCGGGGCGCTGGCGGTCGTCCTGGCCCTGGTCTGGCTGGCCTGGCG
>DCTU01000060.1:0-3647 GCA_002329445.1 bacterium UBP9_UBA1432 | reverse complement strand
CTGGCCCTGGCCCTGCCGGGCGAGCGCTATTATCTGCCCCTGCACGCGCTCGGCATGCTGGGCCTGGCCGGAGCGCTGGGCACCGTCCGCATCCTTCGCCTCCTGGTCTTCCCCTTGCTTCTGGGACTGGGGCTCTGGAATGCGGCCTTCTGGGCGCAGGGATTGGCCTCGCCGGACCAACTGCGGCTGCCTCCCGATTCCGTCTGGAGGGCTGGATGTGGACCGGAGTCGTTGAATGGCCGGCTGGCCCTGCTGATGGATCAGGTGGCCGAGGTCTCGGGACCTGGGATTCGGGCCGTCGGGGTCTTCTCTGGAGAGGCGACCGACTGGCGTTCCCCCGAGACCCTTCAGGCCGTCGCGATGTCTCAGGGTCACACCCTGATCGTTCGCAAGCTCGATCCGATCTCCCGAGGAGGCTTCAATTTCGGGCAGAATCAGGCTTGCCGTTTGGCGGCCTTGAAAGTGCCCCAAGCCACCATGCAGCAGTTGAGGATCGAGAGCGAGGCCCCCCTCCTGGCTCTTCCGGGGCGCTGGCTGCTGGTGCTGGAACCCGAGGACGAAGTCCTCCGGATCCCCCGGCAGCAGGCGATGAGACTGGGCCCTGCCCGACTGCTGTCGGCACCGCGCGGATTTCGGGCCCGCCTGCATCGGGTGCTGCCCGTGTTGGAGGCTCCGGCGCGCTGAGCGCGCACCCATCAGGTTCTCAGCGGCCTGAAGGGCTCGACTCCCGACGGACCTTCTCCAGGAGGTCCTCCAGTCTTGCGCGGGCCTCCGGGTCGGCGGCATAGCGGGCCCGGCACCAGGCCAGCAGGAAGTCCTGGCAGGCCTGGTGGGGGCGGGTTTCGTCTTCTTGCAGAAGCTCGCGATACTCCAGCAGGGTCAGGTTCGGGGGGCGGGGGGTTCCCAGGAGGGTCATCACCCGGTCGAAGTCCTGCAGCAGGCGTGGCAGCGGGCCCGGGTCTGGCGGCGGGGGGGCCTTGTGGGAGCGTCTGGCCCACCAGACCAGGGCCGCTCCCAGGAACACCACCGCCCCTGAAGTCAGGGGGTGGCGCGCCAGGGGGGCTCCCAGCGCGCCCAGGGTCTGCACGAGCAGGGCCCACAGGCCCCGCCAGTCGCCCGAGCGGAGCCGGGACAGCAGGTCCTGCAGGTGGAGGGCTGCCAGGTCCGACCATTGGCGCAGGAGCGCGGAGAGGCCCTCCTGCGGGTCGTCCGCGGCTCCGGGCGGCGTGGGATCGAAGGTCACCCATCCGGTTCCCGGGATCCAGGCTTCGGTCCAGGCATGGGCGTGGCTTTCCCGGACGGTGAAGTAGCCTCCCCGGGGGTTGTTCTCGGTGACCAGGAAGCCCGTCACGTAGCGCGCGGGAATCCCTCGCACCCGCAGCATCAAGGTCATGGCGGTGGCGAAGAACTCGCAGTGGGCCGGAGGGCGCTGGCTGAGGAACTGCTCGAGGGGATCCCGGTCCGGGTCGAACGGGTAGCCCAGTCCGTATTCAAAAGACTCCTGCAGCCAGGACTCGGTTGCGCGGGCCACTCGCAAGGCCGAGGCGCCTGGCGAGCGCTGTCCGGCTTCTCGTCGCACCACCTCGGGCAGGTTTGAAGGCAACTGCAGATACAGCTTGCGGTGCGGCTCGACCAGGGGCAGACCCGAGGTCTCCTGGACCTGGCGTCGCACCCGGTAGGTGCCGTCGAATCCGGGAGCCGGTTCGAAGCTCAGGGCCCCGTCCCAGGTGCTGGACAGCTTGTTCAGGCGGGCTCTGACCTCCGTCGTTCCAGGCGGGACGAAGAGGCTTCCCGGGGCCCCGGAGGTCAGTCGGAAGACCTCCCGGACCGAGCCGGGGGGGAAGGAGAGCCTGAAGGTCGGATCCTCGCCGGGGAGGCCGGTGGAGGAGAGGTCCTGATTGCCCGAGCGTTGGCTCCAGGTCTCCCGCTCGTAGGTGTTGTACACGGCGCCGATCAGGTGGCGCGGCTGATGTGGGGGGCGGGTGAACACGCGCAGGACCACCCGGGCCGAGCGTTGCTGATCGCGCATGGTCTCCAGCCGGGAATGGGCCTGGAAATGCGCCGAGATCGGGAGGGGCGGGGTGAACCAGGTCATCATGTCGTTGACCTTGCGCTCGCTCCACGCCAGCACCAATCCCAGGGTGAGAGCCAGCGCCCCGGCGCCGAAGAGGGGGGCCAGGCGCGGCAGATCCAGGGGCCCTGGAACCGCGGCGCGCAGATGGACGACCAGCAGTGTGATCTGGACCAGCACGAAGCCACCGTAGGGCCAGGCGTCGAAGGTCAGCCCGCAGGCCATGGTCAGGGCCATGGCCGCCGCCACCGGCCACCCCTGTCGCTCCGGTTCCCAACGCAGCCACGAGAGCAGCGCGCTCTCCATGCTGGCCAGCAGCAGGGCCCGGTACAGAAATGGGGTGTTGGGTGGGCCCAGGGCCAGCGTGGGGCCGGCCTCGGGAGGAAGGCCGGGCAGCAGCAGGACCGGCAGCAGCAGGACCGGCCAGACCGAGGAGGGGGCGTTCAGGACCCCTCGGGACAGGGCGCCCACCAGCCCCAATCCAGCGCAGGCCAGGTTCAGCAGGGTCAACCCTCCGCTGGACAGGAAGGCCAGTTGGGCGACGAGGAGCAGGAGGACCACGCGGAGGGGATGAGGCGGTCTCAAAGCGTCTCCACCCCTCCCGAGCGCACCCGTTCCGGGGGGATCCAGTGAATGGGGCCCAGGAGCGGGTGTTCGGCCAGGGGGGGCGCTTCGGGCTGGATCAGCAGGATCTTCAGGGCCGAGCCCCGATCCTGGATGGCGCGCAGCATCCCCGCGCGTTGGTCGTCCCAGGCCAGCAGGAAGGCGATGGTGGTCGTGATGTTGCCCATGTGGTCCAGCAGGACCGGCTCGATCTTCTGGAAGGGCGGCTCGGGGCAGGCCTCGACGCAGGCCAGGATGTCCATCACGTTCTCCAGGTAGGCCAGGCTTCGCCCGGCCTGGAAGTGATGGACCTCCAGGCCCGCCGCGAAGAGGTCCACGACGTATTCCTCCAAGGCCAGCCGGTTGGCCACCGAGGCGGCCAGGCTGATGGCCGCCTCGAAGGCCTCCTCTCCCTTTCTGGAGGGGACGTAGGTGTCCAGCAGCAGGGCGATTCGGCAGAAGTACTCCTCCTGGAACTCCTTCACCACGGGGCGCCCCAGGCGGCCCCACGAGCGCCAGTGGATGTTGCGCAGGCTGTCCCCGGTGCGGAACTCCCGGGTCGAGACGAACTCGGTCGACTCGCCCACGTGCGAGGTGAGGGCGATGCCCCCTGGCTGGTAGCGCCGCCCGACGGGGATGTCCAGGCCGAGCAGGGGATGAAAGGTCGGGTAGACCAGGAGGCTGCGCGGCTGAAGCAGTCGCCGGGTGTCCCGCCACAGGCCCCAAGGAAAGACGTTGTCCTGGCGGACCCCTTTCAGGATCAGGTGCCCCCTCCGGGGGAATCGGACCGGAAGCGTGAGGACCCGCTCCTCTCCGGGGGAGATCTGCTCCAGCGGGACTCGGGTCCAGTCCAGACCCGCCGGGGGATCCAGCAGGCTGAACTGCAGATCCCGGGCGGTCCGCCGGGTGGGGTTGGAGAGCCGCAAGGGCAGCTCCAGGGTGTTGCCGGCCAGGGTGTTGCGTGGTGTCTGCA
>DCTU01000462.1:6350-6992 GCA_002329445.1 bacterium UBP9_UBA1432 | reverse complement strand
GATTCCCAGCTCTTCGCGACAGAAGACTGCGGGCGTCACGTAGCCCAGGTGCTTGTGGCCTCCCCGAACCAGCGATGCGAGCACCTGCCCCAGCCGCAATTCGAGGAGGGGCCCGAAGCGCTCCAGTTCCGTCAATGCCTCCTCCATCAGGACGACCTGTCGAGCCCGGGAGGTCCGGAAGCCTCGAGGGTGGTCCTCCAGGAGGTTGAGGACTTCCGGGTGGAGGTTGGGATGGGCCTGGGATGCCGGGTTCTCCATACCTCATTCTACCGTGGATGGGCCCGTCAGGTCCAATTTAGCGATCGCGAAATCGCCTGGGGCGCAGGGGTTTGAGCGATTCATGGGCGATGATTTGCGGCCTTCTTGGAGGCCTCGACGGCACAAATCTCGTCCGGCACCGGAGCAGGCCCTTCCAGGCCCTTCCAGGGGGCCTTGCGGGCCGATTCTCCATCAACATCATTCAATGCCGGTTCTTGCCCTCAGGAGGTCTCGCCACAAAGATTTAACAATCCGTTCGTGGTTCAATGCTTGAGCTATGGGGATGGCCCTCAGGCGGAGCGGGCGACCTGTTCGCAGAGGGGATCCAGTCCCCCGGCCGGGGCGCAACAGCAGGGCCTCGCGCAGTTCGCGGGGCACGTCCTC
>DCTU01000462.1:2559-6293 GCA_002329445.1 bacterium UBP9_UBA1432 | reverse complement strand
TCCTCCAATCCGAGCGTGGCCAGAAGGCGCTCCGGGCTCAGGGGCTCGTCTGCCATCCAGAGGGTAGCGAACACCTCGCTGACGGCTTTGGCGTCCAGTTTCTCGCCCTCTTGCTGGAGCAGGGCGACCCAGAGCCTCCCGCAGGCGTAAGCCCGGCGCGCGTGCTTCTGGGCTTCCTCCTGGGTCAGGATGGCCAGGCCCCCGCCGGCGTTCGGGTCCTCGACCTCGACGGTCAGCTTATGGACCTTCAGGCGCTCCTTCAGGGCCTCGTTTTCCTCCCTGATGGCAGCCAGCATGCCGTACTCGTGGCGCAGGGCCTCGTAGGGGTCGCCCATGGCGTACCCCTCGAAGAGGTTGACAGATCCCTCGTGGGAAAACCCCAGGCGAAGGAAAGCCGGACTTCGAAGGCGACGAGGAACAGGCGCGCTGGTTCAAGCCTGGGTCAGGCTGGCGCTGAAGGATTCCTGGCGCTTCAGCGCCTCGGGTCCGGTGGCCGCCCCCCTGGCCGCTCTCCCTCACCGTCCGTCCCCTGTCCGGTCATCCAGGCCGGCCCCGGCCGAGTGCCCGATGACCGACGACCCTGGCCAGGACCACGGCAGACTCGCTCAGCAGCACCCGGAAGGCGCTGCCGGCGGCACCCGATGCCAGGTCAGTCCTTCCACTCCACGACGGTCTGGTTGCCCCAGCCGACGGGGTCGATCACCAGCCGGTTCCCCTCGTGCTTGAGGATCGTCTCGCCCCCCAGGCCCGGGTGCTTGATGCGCGTGACCGAGCCGTCGCGGGTGATGGTGGTCTCGTTGCCCCAGCCTTCGGGGTCGATCTTGATCGTGCTGCCGGCGCGGGTGATCACCGTCTCGTTGCCCCAGCCCGCCGGGTCCAGCTTGATGCGATCCTGTCCGAGCTGGATCTTCGTGGTGTTGCCCCAGCCGGCCGGATCAACCTGGACCTGGCCTTCGCTGCGTTCCAGCTTGAGGTCGTTGCCCCAGCCGGCCGGGTCGATCGTCGTGTCATTCCCGTCGCGGGTGATCCGGGTCGAGCCACCCCATCCCGGGGGGTCGATCGTGAAGCGGGCGCCGTCCTGGTGGATGGTGAAGTCGTTGCCCAGCCCGTCGAGTTCGATCTTGACGTCGCCGTCAGCCTGGTCGATCGCCCTGGCGGTGTTGCCCGAACCGGGGGGGTCGACCTTGATCTGGCTGGAATCGGCGGGGACCGCCGGACCTTCGAAGGCCCGCTGGGGGACCAGCACCAGGTTCCCGTTGGTGTCGTAGAACAGGCCGTCGCCCAGGTACACGCCGAACGGCGCGTAGTCGTTGTTCACCGTCAGGGTCTGGTCTTCCACCTTCTCGGTGTGGGTTCCCCGCACGACGTCGATCCTCTGGAATCCCTCGGGGATCGCCTCGACGGCGAAATCTCCCGCCGTGTAGTGCTCGGTCACCACCGAGCTGACAGGCGGCGGAGCGCTGGTGGTACATCCGGCCAGGAAGCCCACGCCCGCCAGGGCCAGCCCGACGGCAGCCGCCACCCTCATGGCACGGCCCGCGTGCGAGGCCGCCTCATCGGGCTGGGGGGCACTCACCTCGGGCGCCGGGGCGCTTCCCACATAGACATCGGTCGTGGTGGCTCCAGGCGGAGCCATGTGCCGCAAGGAGGACGTCGCCGGGGGGGCGGAGGGCTGAGCCATGCTGACGGGTCGAATCATCGCAAATACACCTCTTCAGTCACGATCCTGGGCCTGACCACTGAAGAATCCATGAAAGTGGCCCGCCTACTCCTCCAGGAACCGGTTGGTGATGGGCAGGCGTCGGTCCCGTCCGAAGGCCTTCTGGGTGATCTTGATCCCGGGAGGGCCCTGGCGGCGCTTGTACTCGTTGCGGTCCACCATGCGGACCACCCGGCGCACCAGGTCCCGGTCGAAGCCCTGCTCGACGATTCCGTCGATGCTCCGATCCTCCTCGACGTAGAGGGAGAGGATCGCGTCCAGGAGCTCGTATTCCGGCAGGCTGTCCGAGTCCTTCTGGTCGGGGCGAAGCTCGGCCGAGGGCGGGCGGGTCAGGATGCGTTCGGGGATCCGCTCGCCCTGGCGGTTGACGTGCCGGCACAACTCGTAGACCAGGACCTTGGGCACATCCTTGATGACCGCGAAGGCCCCCGCCATGTCTCCGTACAGGGTCGAGTAGCCGCAGGCGGTCTCGCTCTTGTTGCCCGTGGTCAGCACCAGCCAGCCGAACTTGTTGGAGAGCGCCATCAGCAGGTTGCCGCGGATCCGCGCCTGCAGGTTCTCCTCGGTCACATCGATCGGCCTCCCTTCGAAGACGGGGGCCAGGGTCTGGGTGAAGGCGCCCATCGGGCCCTCGATGGGAAGGACCGTCAACGGGATCCCCAGGTTCCGGCACAGCCGCGTCGCGTCCTCCCCGCTGATGTCGGCGCTGAAGCGGCTGGGCATGTAGACCCCGTGGACGTGCTCGGCGCCCAGGGCGGCGACGGCGATGGCGGCCGTGATGGCCGAGTCGACTCCGCCCGAGATGCCCAGCACCACCTCCGAGAAGCCGTTCTTGCGGACATAGTCCCGGGTGCCCAGCGCCAGGGCCTGGAAGACCTCTTCGGGCAGGGTGGGCAGACGGGGCGGCTCATGAGGGGGCAGCAGGGGGCGTTGGGGCTGCTTCTCGCGGGGTTCCAGGTCGATCCGGTCGATCGGGGGAACGTGGGTGACGGCGCCGGGGGTGGTGAAGGCCGTCAGCCCCTTGCGACGCCGGGGGTCGACCAGGCGCCGGCGCTGCACGGTCTCGAGCTCCAGATCGCAGACCAGCAGGTGCTCCTGGAAGAAGGGGGCTCGGGCCACCAGGCGCCCGACGGGGTCGACCACGCACGAGTCCCCGTCGAAGACCAGCTCGTCCTGTCCACCGACGGCGTTGACGTAGGCGACGTAGCAGCCGTTGTCCGAGGCCCGGGTGGCCAGCATCTTGTCGCGGAACTCCCACTTCCGGGTGTGATAGGGCGACGCGTTCAGGTTGACCAGCAACTGGGCTCCGCCGGCCAGGCTCTGGTAGTAGCCCGGGCCTCTGGGATACCAGATGTCTTCACAGACGGCCACGCCGAAGGTCAAGGACCCCAACCTGAAGACGGACAGCCGGCTTCCCCTCATGAAGTAGCGGTCCTCGTCGAAGACGCCGTAGTTCGGCAGGAAGGTCTTGTGGTGGACTCCGGCCAGACGCCCTCGGTGCAGGACGGCGGCGGCGTTGTAGATCTCGTCGGGGTCATCGACGAAGCCCACCACGGTCACCATGTCGTCGGAGGCCCGGCGAATCCGGTCCAGGCAGCGGCGGTTCTGACGCAGGAAGCTGGCCTTGAGCAGAAGATCCTCGGCCGGATAGCCCGTCAAGGCCAGCTCCGGAAAGGCCAGCAGGTCGGCGCCCAGCTCTCGGGCCTCCTGCATGGTCTGGAGGATCCGCTCGGTATTGCCGGACAGGTCGCCGACGGTCGGGTTCATCTGGGCCAGGGCTACTCGAAAGAACGACATGCCCGGGCCATTCGGGTCGCCGGCAGCGGCCCCTCCTGGGAGGGATCCCCTGTCGGCAAACGAAGATCGGGCAGCGAATTTCCAGGCATTTCAGGGCGGGGGAAAGCCCGGTGAACCCGGCTTTTTCGTCGCTCCAGGCTCTAAGGAACCCGTGTGAGTATCCAGACCGAGCATCGCGAGGGGTCTTGTGCATCCCGTCGAGCGGCGAGGCGACCGA
>DCTU01000462.1:1647-2397 GCA_002329445.1 bacterium UBP9_UBA1432 | reverse complement strand
GACCATGCCACCTTCGCCAGCAAGGCCGACCTGGACGAGGTCCGCCGTCTGGCCGAGGCCTTCCGCGAGGAGCTGGCCGCCCTGGGAGTGCGGGTCACCAACCTGGAGGAGGCTTCGGGCCGCCTGGACCAGAGGGTCTCGGAGCTGGAGCGGATCCGCTTCTACGGTCGGCTGCACACCATCGGCGCCAGCAACCAGCTTCANNACCGGTCGTCTGCTTCTGGACGGGACCGGCTACACTGCGCTGGGCCTGCTGGGTCTGAACGTGGATGTCACCGACGACTGGATGGCCGGAGCCGAGTTCGTCTCCTACATCAGCCAGGGTGAGGTCGGGGTGGACCAGTACTGGGGCGTCTCGGCGCCCTGGCTGGCCAACGTCTGGACCGGCCGCAACGGCCTGGTTCCGGGCGCCCAGCCCGACAACAACCAGCCCTTCACCCGGATGGTGCTGGACAACTTCTGGATGATGCACAAGCCGTCCCAGACCCGCCTGGTCGTCGGCTCCTACTTCACGCGCTACCACGCCAACTACGTCTTCAACGGGGCGCGCAACCCCAACATCAACGACCCGCGCTGGCTGCCGTTCTACGGAGCCGACATCACGGGCAGCCTGGCCGGCACCGACTCGGGCTTCAAGTATGAGGCCTTCTATTCGATCAACCCCGACGCGTCGCTGTACCGGACCAACAGCATGGGGGGCACCCTGCGCTACGAGTTCTCCGAAGACCGTGGCGTGATCGCCCTGCACGG
>DCTU01000462.1:0-1592 GCA_002329445.1 bacterium UBP9_UBA1432 | reverse complement strand
GCCGCCGCCGTGCCCCAGTTCTTCGTGGGCCCTCAGTCGGAGTTCACCTTCGGCCTGGATGCCTCGTATCTGGTCGAGAAGGAGTACCAGATCCGCCTGTCGGGCGAGTTCGCCACCTCCAGCTACAACCCCGACACCTCCGGGATGGCCTTCAACACCTCGGTGGGCGGCGACCTCTACCGCTTCGGCATCGGGGCCGAGCCCATCGAGAAGCTCTTCCTGGACCTGGAATACCTGCGCGTGGATCCCACCTATGACCCCTTCATCGTGGCCTATCCGGTGGCTCCCGGCATCCCGGTCTTCCTTCCCTACGGGACCTACTACTCGGCCTACTATCAGATGCACGACTACCTGGAGTTCCCGAACAACCGCGAGGGTCTGCGCTTCCGCGGTCGCTACACCTTCAACGAGGACGACACCTCGGTCTACGCCCTGTACAGCCACCTCAACCAGGTCAAGCCCACCACCCCGGCCCAGGTCCAGACCGTGGGCAACATCGAGCCGCTCTTCTCGATGCTGCAGGCCGGAGGGGCCGAGAAGGGCTCGGTCGACAGCTACGGGCTTGGTTTCAGCCACCGCTTCGACGGGGGGTTGAAGGCCGATCTGTCCTACTTCAGCTATGACATCCGTCGTGGGGCTCCGGCGGTGGATGACGTCCGCCTGAAGGAAGACGTCTATCGCCTGGATCTGGCCTACCCGCTGACTGAAGACCTGGACGTCCGGGGCGGTTGGTGGCTCATGGACTATCGCGGACACATGGGCATCCAGGACACCGACTTCAGCCAGAGCATCCCCGGGATCGGCCTGGACTATCGGATGAGTCAGGACTTGAGCTTCTCGGTGGACTACCGGCTCTTCGACTTCAACCAGCGGGCCTTCGCCAACGGCGACTACGCCGGCAGCCAACTGCTGCTGGAGATGAAGCTGGACTTCTAGACCGCAGCGGCCCGCCCGACACACCTCCACGGACACACAGAAAGGCCGGCCATCACGCCGGCCTTTCTGATTCGTGCTGCCGCGGTCACGGCTCAGAAGAAGTTCTCGGCGCTGACCCGATCTGGCCAGAGGTTTTTGAGCATGTTTTCATGGGCCACTGGTAGAACTGGTCCAGGAGAGGCGTCCGGGCGTGGCCCGATCGGCGCAGGAAGGAGGAACAAAGGATGTTGCAGGACAGTCTGAGGGTCAGCCAGGGGTGGAGAAGCTCGAGCTTGCAAGAGTCGCGCTTCAACTCCGGCCTGAATTCCGCCCCCTCTGACGCGAAGCTGCTGATGGATGGCGGCTTCACCCGGGTGCTTCAGTGCGAAGAACCACCCAGCCTGGCCGAACTCTTGCGGCCAAACTCCACCACCAGCTTCCTTCTGTAGACGAGCCCCGCCAGCACGAGCCGGATCTGGCCTGCCCGCGAGGGCTTTGTCATTTAATCCGGTGTTCTTGGAGGAAGGCGAAGGGATAGATCCCGGCCGAGTGGCCGTCCTCCCAGTTGAAGCGCAGGGCGTAGCGCCCCACCGGTTCCACCTTCAGCAGCAGCGGTGCCGCGGGGTGGGGTTTCGTCCCTGAGAGGATTCGCAGCCCCATCGACTGGCGGACCTTGT
>DCTU01000211.1 GCA_002329445.1 bacterium UBP9_UBA1432 | reverse complement strand
GTTTGCTGGAGGCAAATGAGACTTTTTGCAACACAGCGGGGGTCTCGGACCCGCGCTCCGCGCGGGTGCATCCCATTGAGCGGCGAGGCGACCGACGCGGTATTCACACAGGCTCCTAGATGCTGGTGATTCGGCGCAGACGAGCCACGGTGTCGGCCAGGACCTGCACGGTGAGGTCCAGGTCCTCCTGGCGGGTGCCCCGCCCCAAGGACAGTCGGATCGAACCCTGGGCGTCGCGGCGCGAGACGCCCATCTCGCGCAGCACATGGGAGGGTTCCGGCTCGCCGGTGGAACACGCCGATCCGGTCGAGACGCAGATCCCCGCGAGGTCCAGACCCAGGATGATCGACTCGCCGTCCACCCCGGGGAAGGTCACGTTCGAGGTATTCGGCACGCGGCGGGCCTGGGCTCCGTTGATCCGGATCTCGGGGATGGAGGAAGAGAGCCGGGCCTCCAGTTCATCGCGCAGTCCCGTCAGGCGCCGACCCTCCTCGGCAGCATCCTGGACGGCCAGTTCCACGGCCTTGGCCAGGCCCACCAGTCCGGCCAGGTTCTCGGTGCCGGCGCGCAGATCGTGCTCGTGGCTGCCTCCGGTCAGGATCGGCCGCAGCGGGGTCCCTTCGCGGACGAAGAGCGCCGCCGCGCCGCGGGGTCCGTAGAGCTTGTGCCCCGAGAGGCTGACCAACCCGGCGCCCAGTTCCGGGAGGCGGAAGGGCAATTTGCCCGCGGTCTGCACGGCGTCGACGTGGAAGGGGATCTCCCGGCGGGCCGCCATCCGGGCGACCTCCTCCACGGGTTGAAGCACGCCGGTCTCGTTGTTGGCGTGCATCACGCTGACCAGGATGGTCTGGTCGGTCAGGCTCCTCTCCAGGGACTCGAGGTCCACGACGCCCTGCGGATCCACCGGAACCCGGGTGACCCGGAAACCCTCCTCCTCGAGGGCGTCACAGGTGTGCAGCACGGCGTGGTGCTCGATGGCCGTGGTCACGATGTGGTTGCCCCGCGAGCGCAAGGCCCCGGCGACGCCACGCAGGGCCAGGTTGTCGGCCTCGGTTCCGCTGGAGCAGAAGACCACTTCGGAGGGTTCACACCCCAGGCTCTCGGCGATCCGCGCGCGGGCCTGCTGCATGACCATGCGGGCCTGATTGCCCAGGCTGTGGGGGCTGGAGGGGTTCCCCCAGTGCTCCTGCAGGCAGACCAGCATGGCTTCCAGGACCTGTGGATGCAGGGGCGTGGTGGCGTTGTGGTCCAGGTAGATCATGGCCGGATGGCCTTCTGCTGGAGGCGCAACTTCCTGTCCTCCAGGGCGGCCTGCAGGGCCCGGACGCCCAGAAGCGAGCAGTGCCTCTTGTGCTCGGGGATGCCCCCAAGAAGCTCGATCACGTCGTCGTCGGTGATCCTCCGGGCCTCCTCCAGGGTCCTTCCCTCGGCCAGGGTGGTCAGCGCGCTGCTGGTGGCGATGGCTCCGGGACAGCCGAAGGACTTGAAGGCGATCCTCTCGATGCGGTCGTCGCTCACCGAGATCCACAGCTTCATCTGGTCTCCGCAACCGGGGTCTCCGACCAGCCCGAAGCCGTCGGTCTCCTCTTCCGAAAGCTCTCCGACGTTGCGCGGGTTGACGAAGTGCTCCAGCAGGGCCCTGGTGTAGGGCAGCGCGGGCCCATGTCCCGCATTCTCTTCAGGTCTGGTCTCCCTCTCCATGACGATCTTCGGATCTCACTTTCTGCAGGACGACCATCTCGTGATGGTGTCCGTTGGTCTTCATCAAGCAGCGCAACCCGGCCCGGGTCAGGATTTCCCTGGCCAGGGTGACGGTGGTGGCGCTGCGCAGGTGCTCGCGTCCCTCCTGACGGCTGATCCGGGCCACCAGCCCGAAGCCGGCTTCGTCGAAGTCCGCCAGGAGGAGACGCCCACCCGGCCGGACCACGCGGACCATCTCGGACAGGACCGGCCCTGGCTCTTCCAGGTGGTGCAGGACGTCCATCATGGCCGCGCAGCCGAAGTGGCCGTCGGGGTAGGGAAGTCGGGCGGCATCGGCCTGAGCGAAGACGACGCGCCCCGCCACGCCCGACTCGTGGGCCAGCAGGCACGCCAGCTCGCGTTCGGCGGAGCTGATGTCCACCGAGACCACGTCCATCCCCAGGCGGGCCAGCTCGCGGGCCAGCAGGCCCTTGCCCGTGCCGACGTCCAGGGCCGGCCCCTCCAGCGGGCGTGCCTCTCGGACCAGGCTGCGGAAGGCGGCCTCCCGGTCGTAGCCCAGCTCCTGGTATTGTCGGTTCCTGGCGCGGAAGGCGCGCAGGCGCTCCGAGGCCGTGTCCTTCACCGGATACCTCCCAGGCTGTGCCTTCGCGAGGACCGGGGCGCGCTGGAGGCGCGGGCGGGTCCGAAAAGGTGGGCGAAGGGCTGCCCGCAGCGGGTATACCAGCAGGACACGGCTCTTCCTGCAAACCGGAGGGGGGCGGCCTGGCCGGCGTCGCGCGCCGTCACCGTTCTTCGGATTCTGGAGATTCTGGAAAGAGGGGTTGACAGCCGGGGCAGGCTTTCCTATAATCGACCTCGTCGCCAGCGACAAGAAACATCGCGGGGTGGAGCAGTCCGGTAGCTCGTCGGGCTCATAACCCGGAGGNNGTTCAAATCCTGCCCCCGCAACCACAGGGAAGACCCGTCCAAAGCGGGTCTTCTTGCTTTGTGTGCGGATCTTCAGATGCCCGGGCGTCTCCGTCATGTCTGCCAGGAACTTCCTGCGAAGGATTGCGGAGAGCCGCAACGCCAAGCCGGGCCGTGCGGGTTCCGCCCCGCCGCGGACAAGGGAGGCGTGCGCCCCCCTGCCCCCGAAGTCTGAAGCCTGCTCCTGGAGGCTGGACGGAAGGCTCCCTCCCTGCAAGTCGGGGTTTCCTGCAGGCTCTCGGGATCGTCCCGCTGGAGGTGCCCATGATCCGGATCTTCCTCCTCATCCTGCTCCTCACCGCCCCCGCGCTCCCCGTGGTGGCCCAGGCAGGCCATCCTCTCCACCTCTGTCCCGGCACCGACATCAAGGTGACCCTCGAGGAGAACGCCACCACCGGCGACCTCTGGAGCCTGGCCCAGGAGCCCGGCAACCTCAGGGTCCTCGAGAACAGGTGCGTCCGGCGATCCACGGATCGCCGGGGCGCACCGGGCTTCAGGGTGTTCCGCATCAGGGCCACCGGGTTGGGCAAGGCGAAGCTGGTGTTCCAATGCCGGCGCGCCGGAGGGCGCGACGGGGCAGCGGTCCGGGCGTTCACCGTCCCCGTGGAGGTGACTCCCCGGACCAGCCCCACCGAGGTCCTGACCGAGGCCGTGTTCGTGAGGCCCGGCACTCGCTTCACCGTCTCCCTGGACTCAAACGCCTCCACCGGCTACTCATGGACCGCCCCCCGGGTGGCCCGGACCTCGGTGGTGAAGGCCCTGGAACCCAGGTCCCACGGGTCGGAATCGACCTTACCCGGCGCCGGAGGTACCACGGACTTCGTGTTCGAGGGCCTGCGCCAGGGGACCAGCCAGGTCACCTCCACCTACCAGCGCCCCTTCGGTCCCGACCATGAGCCGGCCCGGACCCTGTTCCTCCTGGTGGAGGTGGCGCCCTAGGCTGGGTTCCCAGGGGCCCGACCGAGCTCCCAGGGGCACCGCTCGAGCCCCCCAGCTTCCTGGCGCCTCACGATCCTCCGGCTCAGGTGGTCACGGGCTCCAGTCGGCGGAGGCCGTCGCTCTGGCCCTCCTCCATGTCGTGGGCCTTCTTCCCTTCGAAGAGGATCTCCGGCATGGTCAGGAACCTCCGTTCTCCAGGCGGCGTCCGCGATCAGCCCCGCGGGGGCTTCGAGGACAGCATCTCCAGGACCTTGGGCTTCAGGTCCCGGGCCATCACCTCGTAGCCCAGGTCGTTGCAGTGTGTGTCCGGAGCGAAGTACTTTTCTGGTTCGGCCAGGGCGCGGAAGGAGGGGTGGTGGTCGACGAAGGGCACCTGGTTCTCGGAGGCGATGGCCCTGAGCACATCGCTGCGAACGTCGTCGATCGGGTAGTCATGCATCAGGACCAGGGCGCCCGACTCGCGGCACCGGGCGATCGCCGTGGCCAGGTCGGCTCGGATCCAGGCCTCCACAGGCGTGAGGACGAGCTCGGATTCCGCCGGGGGGGGCGCGGGGCCCCAGCGGAATCGGTGGGGCCGGGCAGGACCTCTCATCTTGTGCAGGATCCCCTCAACCCGGCCCCCCGGACGGGCCTCGATCGCCTTGGAGTACCAGGCCATGGCCAGGGATTCGCGGCCCAACTCGCGATAGAAGTCGGCCAGATCCTCGGCGCCGTCGGCCGGATTCATGGTCGCCAGCCTCTCGTGGGCTTCCAGGGCATCCTGCACGCGACCCATGTCCTTGTAACAGCGCGCCAGGCTGCGAATCGTCGAGCTGTCAGGCTGGATTCGAGCCGCTTCCTCCAGGTAGGGGAGCGCCCTGGCGGGCTCGCCCTGCTCCAGCAGCAGCGATCCCAACTGGTGACTGCCCTGCCCTCGGTTCACGCCGGCCCGCAGCGCTTCCTGGGCGTCCGCGATGGCCCGGTCGTATTCTCGCATCATGGCGTAGACGGTGGCTCGTTCCTGGAGCACGAAGCCCCGGAACCTCGGGTCACGGGAGAGGGCATGTCCCAGGCATTCCAGGGCATCCGAGTAGCGCTGCATCCTGGCGTAGCAGTTGCTCACGCGGGTCAGCGTCATGGGGTGGTCGGGGGCCAGCTCCCGGGCCAGGACGAGGCTCTCGACGGCTTCGTCATGGCGGCGGGTCTCGATGTAGGCCTTGGCCAGGAGCACACAGACGTCGGGGGAGTAGGGATCGACCTCCTGGGCCTTCCTGCACCACTCCAGCACCTTGGGAAAGTCGCCGCCGGCCTCGTGGCACTCCGCAATGGCCAGGTAGTTGCGCACGTCGTGGGGATTGGCCTCGATCCCCTTCAAGAAGCATTCGATCGCGCCCCCGAGGCCTCTCGAGCGCCGGGCTTCCCATCCCCTGGTCCACCACTCTCCCGAGATGCGGCGCTGTTCGGCCGAGACGGCACGGGCAGCCTTGTCCTGCCAGACCTTCCTTTCGACCTCGAGCGCCGCTGCCCGCTGCGCCTTGACGGCCTTCTCGCGCGACTCTCGCATCCCCAGATAGACCAGTCTGGCCAGCCGGAAGACGCGAACCCGGTACAGCCCGTCCCGCAGGACCTGGGAGGGCCCCGGCTCGGGCTCGGAGCTGGTGTGGGGGGACTCCCCGGGGGGGGCAACCGCCGGAGGCGCGCCGTAGGAATCCCACCGGTTGGCGCTGCCCGAGCAGAGGATGACCAGATCGGGCCGGGTGGTGTCGAGGTTGTGCTGCAGCATCTGAAGCAGCCAGGCCGTGTTCTGACCGCTCATCCCGCGGTTGACCACCACGTAGTGCTGCCCGCCCCCCTCGTTGAGCATCCGCTCCAACTGGCGAGGCCAGTTCATGTTCGCTCCGGCCCCCATGCCCCAGGTGAAGGAGTCGCCCAGGCAGAGGATGACCTGGCTGCCGGCCCTCCTCGCCTTTGGGAACGCCGCGTCCCTGGGTTCACAGGCCGCGCCGACGAGCCGCAAGGCGACCTCCGCCACCACCAGGGTCCCGATCAGTCCCAAGAAGACTGCGATGGCCTTCTCCTTGAGGATGGCCCGATTGCCTGCCATGGTCGCTGGAATGCTCCTGCCGTCGAATCCTGCGCGCCGTGCCACGGAGCCTTGGGGGCACGGGTCGCATCGTTCCCGCCCCGTGGGACGGTGCGAGATGAACGGGTCGAGATTTCGTCGGTCTCCGGGAGCGTCCCTGTCGACCCTGCCTGCACCTCGAAGGGACCCGAAGGGGCCCCCCTCCGAGGCCGGAAGGGAGCCCTCGTCGGGAATCGGTCCCGAGTCCTAACCCTGGGTCGGGAAGCCTCGGGCCTCCAGAAGCGGGGCGATCTCGGGATCGCGGCCGCGGAAGTTGCGGTAGGCCTGGGCCGGGTCCAGGGTGTTTCCCACCGACAGGACGTGCTTGCGGAAGCGCTCGGCGACCTGCTTGTCGAGGGGCCCTCCGGCCTCTTTGAAGGCTCGCCAGGCGTCCTGGTCCAGGACCTCCGCCCACAGGTAGCTGTAGTAGCCGGCCGAGTAGCTGTCGCTGTGGAAGAGGTGCCCGAACTGGGGCAGGCGATGACGCATCACGATCTGGGGCGGCATGCCGATCTCGGCCAGGATCCGGGGCTCGTACTCGCGGGTGTCGATGTCGCGATCGCCCTCCAGGTGGATTCGCATGTCCACGATGGCCGAGGCCAGGAACTCCACCGTCGAGAAGCCCTGGTTGAAGGTCGAGGCCTTGCGGATCCGCTCGACCAGCTCGGCGGGCATGGGCTCGCCGGTCTGGACGTGCAGGGCGAAGCGGTTGAGGATCTCGGGGGTGCCCAGCCAGTGCTCGTGGATCTGCGAGGGCAGCTCGACGAAGTCGCGGGCCACGCTGGTGCCGGCCAGGCTGGGGTAGTGGACGTCCGAGCACAGGCCGTGCAGGGCGTGCCCGAACTCGTGGAACATGGTCTCGGCGTCATCCCAGGAGAGCAGGATCGGCTGGCCAGGCTGGCTCTTGAGGTTGTTGCAGTTGTTGGAGACGATCGGGGGGATGTCGCCGGCGAACTTCTCCTGCATGCGGTACTGGCTCATCCAGGCCCCTGACCTCTTGCCCTCGCGAGCGAAGGGATCGAAGTAGAAGTAGCCGACGTGTCGGCTCTGCGGACCGGTGACGCGGAAGACCTGGACGTCCGGGTGGTAGACCGGGACCCCGGAGACGGGCTCGAAGTCCAGGTTGTAGAGCTGGCCGGCCATCCAGAACAGGCCGTCGCGGATCTTCTCCATCTGCAGGTAGGGCTTGATCTCGGCCTCGGCCAGATCGTAGCGCGACTTGCGGACCTTCTCGGCGTAGAACCGGTAGTCCCAGGGCTCGATCGGGTGACCGGCCAGGGCCTCCATGTCGGCGACCTCCTGGTGGACCCGGGCCACGGCGGGCTTCCAGACCTTCTCCAGCAGCTCCATGGCCCGCTCGGGAGTCCCGGCCATCGAGTCCTCCACCCGCCAATGGGCATGGGTGGGGTAGCCCAGCAGGAGCGCGCGTCGGGCCCGCAAGCGAAGGATTTCGGCGGCGATGGGGTGGTTGGTGGTCTCACCTCGCGAGACCCACATGCGCCACACCTTCTCGCGCAGGTCGCGACGCTCCGAGAAGGCCAGGAAGGGCTCGGCCGACGAGCGGGTGTTGCGGATCACCGTGGGCCCGTCGGGGTTCACCATCGAGGCGGGCAGGCCGGCCAGTTCCTCGGGAAGGGACAGGGTGACGGTCTGGTTCTCTTCGTCGGCCAGCAGGTTCTGCCCGAACAGGGTGAAGAGTTCGGCCAGCCTCTGGTTGTAGGCCGAGAGCTTCTTCTTGCTGGCCGCGTCCAGGGCCGCCCCCGAGCGGACGAAGTCGGTGTGGTACCACCAGGCCAGCCTCTTCTGCTCGAAGTTCAGGCCCTTTGGAGACTGGTAGACCTTCTCGATCCGCTGGAAGAGCCGGGGGTTGAGGACCACCTCGTCGCGCAGGGCCGCGAACTTCGGCGACCACTCCCGTTCCACGGCCTGGATCTCGGGGGTGCTCATGGAGGAGGCGAAGAGGCTGAAGAGTCGGCGGGCCCGGGTCAGCGGGCGTCCGGCGTCCTCCAGGGCCTCCAGGGTGTTGGCGAAGGTGGCCGGAGNNGGGGTTGTCGGCGATGGCGGAGATCTCGCGCCGGTAGGCGGCGATACCCGCCTCGAACGCGGGTCCGAAGAGCTCCGGGCGGACCTTGTCCAGCGGGGGGACCCCGCCATGAGCCCCCTCCCAGGGAGCCAGCAGGACGTTGGAGTCGACCCGCCCCCAGGCGGGCAGACCGAGGGAGCCNNAGGGCGGCGCCAGCGGCGCCCAGGAAGGTGCGTCGTTTCATGGTTCCTGTCTTAGGCTCGAGGAGGGAGAATCCTCCAGGGAGGCCCGGAGACCGAGAATTCGAGGTTCATGAAGTTCCTGGAACGACCGGGAAGAAATCCTGCGCCTCCGCGACAGGGGAGGACAGCCGCCGGGATGTCGGGCGCCGACCCCGGTGAAGCCGCG
>DCTU01000212.1:1210-3047 GCA_002329445.1 bacterium UBP9_UBA1432 | reverse complement strand
AGGGACTGTTGGAGAGCGTCCAGAAGGAAGCGGTGGGTCACCGCTTCAGCGGCTCTCCAGACCTGGTGCGGCGCTTGGCGGGAGCGGTCCTGGAGGGCGTCCTCTCCCTGGAGGACTACCAGGAGCGGCTGGGGCAGCTCCAGGACGCCCTGGAGGCCTGGCTGGCCGAGGGCACCCGGCTCTTGCGCTCGGGCCTGGCCAAAGCCCGGGAGTTCGACGGCAGGACGGAAGAGGGCGTGGCCCGGGCCGGTCAGGAGTTGGAGTCGGCCAGTCGGNNCGGCACATCCTGCACGAGGAGGCGGCCGCCGAAGGGCTGGACTGAAGCAGGAAATGCCGAAGCCGGCGGAAGGTACCTTCCACCGGCTTCGGCTCGAGGAACAGGCTCCCGGGACTAGGAGCCTGTGTGACGACCGCGTCGGTCGCTTCGCCGCTCGATGGGATGGACCCGCGCGGGGCGTCCGAGGGCCCTCGGCGATGCTCGGTCCGGAGACTCACACAGACTCCTAATCGCGGCCGTTGAATCGGTTCATGGCCGCCTCGATCCCTTCTTCCATCCAGGACTCGACGGCGTCGGCCCCGCGAAGAACCAGGTCCCGCACGGCCTCGGTTTCGTCCGCCTGGAATTCTTCCAGGACGAAGTCGGCCGGGTCCCGGTCAGGGGCCAGAGGGCCGATCCCCAGGCGAATCCGGGGAAAGGCTCGCGTGCCCAGGCACTCCATGAGGCTGGCCAGGCCGTTGTGTCCCCCCGTGCCCCCCTCGCGGCGCACCCGCACCCGGCCCAGAGGGATCGTGAAGTCGTCGACCAGGGCCAGGATCCTGGACGGCGGGATCTGGAGGCGGGCTGCCAGGGACTGGGCGGCCTGTCCCGAGAGGTTCATGTAGGTTCGAGGCTTGGCCAGGACGACCGGGTGGCCCAGAAGGGTGCCGGTGCCTGTCAGGGCCAGGCGCGTCCGTTCCTGGACCGGGATCTTGTGTCGGGAAGAGAGCTCGTCGAGCACCATGAAGCCCAGGTTGTGCCGCGTCCAGGCATACTCCGGGCCGGGGTTGCCCAGTCCCAGGACGAGGAACGGCAAAGCGGCGGTCGACACCTGGGGTGCCCCGCCGCTTGCCTCCGGGTCGCGGTGTTCGCCGCGCAACTCCGGACCTACTCGGCAGATTCGGTTGTCGCCGCCTGCTCCTCGGCCAGGGTCACCGAGCGCGGGGTGTGGACCACGGCCAGGGTCTCTTCCGGGTCGGCCAGGAAGGTCATCTTGTCGGAAACCGGAAGGTTGGCCACCGTCAGGTGCTCGCCCAGGCCCAGTTCGGTGATGTCGATATCCAGGCTCTCGGGGATGTCCAGGGGCAGGGCCTCCACCTGGATCTCGCGCACCATCTGCTCGATCACCCCGCCGGCCTTGACGCCCTTGGACTGACCCACCAGGGAGATGGGCACCGAGGCGGTGACCTTCTCGTCCAGCCGGACCTGCTTGAAATCGACGCTCAGCAGGTGGGTTCCGAACACATCGCGCTGGTAGTCTGCCAGCATCGCCGTCTGGGGGCCGCCGGGCACGTTCAGGTTGATGATCGAGGTTCGACCTGCGGTGCGCAGGACGCGTTCCATCTCTTTGGCATCGACGTCCAGGACCATCGGGGTCTGGAGATGGTGCCCGTAGAGGACGGCGGGGACCCGGCCCTGGCGGCGCAGTTTACGGGCCACACCGGTGCCCGACTTTTCGCGAACATTGGCTTCCAGCTTCACCTGGGACATCGTGATCCTCCTCGAAACCTGTAAAGGCCGTCCCGGTTCCAGGGAAGGCCGGAAAGTCGCGACCCGGAGTCGGCCTCGCCGCCTCGGACG
>DCTU01000212.1:0-1160 GCA_002329445.1 bacterium UBP9_UBA1432 | reverse complement strand
GGGGGCTGGCAACGGGTCGGGAAGCCCGAGGGTTGCGGGACACAGACGAAGGGCCGGGACTTCTGCCCGGCCCTTCGTCTCGGGGTGACCCTCGAGAGGGGGAGCGTTATGCGTTCCGGTCCATGTCCTTCTTGCGCATCTCGACCACGGAAGGCCACCAGTCGAAGGACTGCGCGGTCTTGCCGTCGCGGACGAAGGTGCCGCGGAAGTTCTCGTGGGTCGTGCTCAGGGAGGTGATCCCCAACTCGTCCAGGCCCAGCAGTTCACCGGCCTCGACGTTCGCGTTGCTGTTGACATCCTGCCAGACCTTCAGGCCCTGCAGTTCGCTGCCCTCCAACCTGCCGTTGCCGTCCACGTCCAGGGCCTTGAGGGCCTCATAGCCGTTCTCGAAGCCGCCGAAGGTGCCGAAGAGGCAGGAACCGTCCACGCTGCCGTCCGCGTGCGGGCGAACCAGCAGGCCGTCCTGGGGACCGACCCACTCGGTCAACACCGGGAAGCCATTGGCGTTGAAGTCGAAGAGGGCGACCCGGGTCTTGTCAAAGCTGTCCGTGTGCGGTTGCCATTTCCCGGCGGAAGCCTGCAGCTTCCCGTCCCCATCGAGGTCCAACACGATGGGGGAGATGCTCACCCGCTGGTTGGTCTCGTAGTAGTTGGTGGTGTGGATGTTGGTGGTGATGGTGTTGACGTAGTCCTTGGTGTAGTGGTCCGTGATGACGGTGTGCTGCTTGACGTTGCCCTGGGCCACGTAGGCGCTCTGCAAGGCATCGGCATCACCGACCACGATCAGGTTGGGAGACTCGGTGGTCGTCCGGGTGGACGTGGTCTTCACGTAGGTCTCGCCGACGTAGACGGGACCCGTCTCTGAGGACGAGGAACTGCTGCTGGACCAGGAGTTGTCCACGACGGTGCCCCACGCGATCCCCCGGTCGTTGGCTCTGGCTTTGTCAAAGATGGCGCCGCTCGTCTGTGCCGTCTCGTAGTAGTCGGCCCAGCCGGGACCCGGGTCGGCTCCGCCGCGACGCCAGGCCGCCAGCTCGTCCAACAGGGAAGCCAGTCCCTGCCCGTCCGCTCGGCCGCCCAACCAGTTCTTGATGTGGAGCCTGTGCCCATTGTCGATGGTCGTCGACGAGCGCGTGGTCACGTGCTTGTCGACCACGCTG
>DCTU01000059.1 GCA_002329445.1 bacterium UBP9_UBA1432 | reverse complement strand
GGCTGCGAGCAGGTTTCCCGGATGACGTGGCAGCGCACCTGCCGGGAGCGATGCTGCACCAGCCAGTCCGCCAGCCCGGCCAGCTCGCCGGGCAATTCCTGGCCCTGGAAGAAGAAGAGCGCGTGGCTGGAGGTCCCCTTCAGCAGATCGAAGACGCGCAGGGTTCCCTTGCCGGGAAGCTCCAGGCGGCCGTCGGGTGCCCGGTCTCCTGCCTCCAGGGCCGCCTGTTCTGGCCTCGAGCCGTGCTGTTCGAATCCCGGCAGATCGCGATAGTTGGTCTCCAGTTGGGCCCAGCTCTGCATCCAGCGCTGGGGAGAACCCTCCGCCTCCTGGTCGAGCAGTTCGGTGCGCGTGCGGAAGGCCCGGTCGGTCCGGGCCGCGACTTCCGTGGCCACGTGGCGGCGTTCGACCTCATAGCCTCCCAGCAGGGTCCAGGTGCCGGAACCGCGCAGGTCGCTGGCCAGCCTCCAGGCCAGACCCCAGGCGTCCTGGATTCCGGTGTTCATGCCCTGCCCACCCGCATCGGGGAAGAGGTGGGCCGCGTCTCCGGCCAGGAAGATTCGTCCTTTGCGGAAGCGCGAGGCCAGTCGGCGGCTGACCCGATAGTGGGAGGTCCAGCGGCTGTTCACCAGGTGCAGGCCGGGCCTGGCGACGCGATCCAGGGCTCTCTGCATCTCCTGCAGGGCGGGAGGGCGGCTTTCACCCAGGAGCCCGTATTCGGAGGGGGAGACCTGGGAGGGGCCGTCATCCCGCGTGGTCATCCGGAAGCGGTGGCTGCCGCGGATCGGGGTGGCCAGGAGGACCTCGTCGCCCCGGATGAAGCGGTGGGATTCTTCCGGAGCCAGCCATCCCTCCACCTCGACGTCGGCCATGATGTAGGTGTCCGGATAGGGGTGGCCCTCGAAGGGTAGCCCCATCTCCTTGCGGACCAGGCTGGTCGAGCCGTCACAGCCTACCAGGTAGCGGCAGCGGATGTGGTCCACGCCGTCGGGGGTCCACACCGTGGCCGTGACCGATTCCGGGACCTGGGCCACGCCCGTCAGGGCCACGCCGCGCTCGACCCGACCCCCCAGGCGGGTCAGATGGTCGCTCAGCAGGGCTTCCATCATGTTCTGCTCGAGGTTCAGCATCATCGGGAAGGGGATGTCCGGCAAGGGGTCCCAGTCCATGGGAATCCGCTGCAGCAGGCTGCCGTCCTTCCAGATGTTCTCGGCACGGACCCGGACCCCCAGTTCCATGGCCGCCTCGGCCAGCCCCAGGTGCTCGAGGACCTCCAGGGTGCGGGACTGGACATGCAGGGCCCGGCACTCCACCGAGGCTTCGGTCGAGCGCTCGATGATCCGGCAGGGCACGCCGTGACGGTGCAGCTCGACCGCCATCATCAGGCCCACCGGGCCGGCTCCGACCACCAGGACTTCGGTCTCGAACTCTGCCACTGGACTTCCTCCTCGTTGTCTCTCCCCTTCGCAGCCGGTGCCGCGCTGCCTTCCGCCCGGAGGAACCTGTCCACCCCGATTGAAAACCCGCCTACCTGGAACCTCAGGAGGGCCTTTGCGAGCAACCGAATCCTTGGAGCTTGTGGGGGTGGGCTTGGCCAACGCGGCCTGGGTGACCACCCGCACCGGGATCGAACTGCTTCGCTTCGGTCGAAGTTCCTGGTGGTGGCGCCTGAGGTGGGCCATGATTCGCGCCTGGGTGGGCCAGACCCCTCTCGGAGTGGTCCGAAGGGAGGGCCCGGCCTCGGGGTTGTCCGCGGAGGACCTGGTCTATGGAGAGACCCTCCCGGGGACCGCGTTCGACCTGCTGGAGGCCCTGGACGTGGGACCTCGGGACGTCGTGGTCGATCTGGGCTGCGGGCGCGGGGTGTTGCCCCTGGTGGCCCGACTGGCCTTCGGAGCGCGGGCGATCGGGCTGGAGGTCCTGGAAGGCTTCGTCATGCGGGGGAGGCGCGCGGCAGGGCTTCTGGGCCTGGAGGGGGTGGACTTCCAGACAGGGGACTTTCGCGAAGGGCCCCTGCCCCGGGGGACGGTCTACTTCCTGGCGGGGACCTGCCTGGAGGCCTCCTCCTGGGCCGCCGTCACCCGGAACCTGGCCGACGCGGCCCCCCCGAAAGCCCGTGCGGTCTCGCTGAGCCAGGCCCTGCCCTCGGCGGAGTGGGAGGATCTGGGCCGCCGGGAGATGGCCTTCTCGTGGGGACCGGCCACCGTCTTCCTGCATCGGCGCAGATCCAGGTCCCGACGCACGCGGTCGGCGCATCGGGCGCATGTCCGTTCGAAAGGATCGACAGGCCCGTCGGCCTAATCTTCGCCCATCCGGTTTCCTCCGCGCGAAGCCTCCCCATCGAAAGCAGGTCCCTGCCCCGTGTCGTACGTCCATCTCCATTGCCACACCGAGTACAGCCTGCTGGATGGCTGCAACCGCATCCCCGAGATGGTGGCCCGGGCCCAGGAGCTGGGCATGCCGGCGCTGGCCATGACCGATCACGGGGTGATGTCCGGGGCCGTCACCTTCTACAAGGCCTGTAAGAAGGCCGGGATCAAGCCGCTGATCGGCTGCGAGATCTACATGGCCCAGAGGGGGCGCCACGACCGCGAGCCGCGCAAGGATGATCGGCCCTTCCACCTGACGTTGCTGGCCAAGGACCGCGAGGGCTATCGCAACCTGACCCAACTGGTCAGCGCCGCCCACCTGGAGGGCTACTACTACAAGCCCCGGGCGGATCGCGAACTGCTGGCCCGGCACAGCAAGGGGCTGGTGGCGCTTTCCGGTTGTCTGCGCGGGGAGGTCAACGACGCCCTGATGCAGGACGATCCCCGTCTGGCCGCCGAGAGGCTGGGGTTCTATCGCGACGTCTTCGGAGAGGACCTCTTCGTCGAGTTGATGGATCATGGCCTTCCCGAGCAGCGCAAGACCAACCCCGAGCTGGTCCGGCTGGCCCGGGATTTCGGCCTGAAGACGGTGGCCACCAACGACGCCCACTACCTGACCCGGGACGATGCCTCCCTGCAGGACGTCCTGGTCTGCATCCAGACCGGGAAGAACCTGGATGACCAGGGGCGTATGAAGTTCTTCGCTCCCGAGTTCTACCTCAAGTCGGGAGAGGAGATGCTGCGGGCCTTCAACTGGGTGCCTGAGGCCGTCCACAACACCCTGGAGGTGGCTGAGCGCTGCCAGTTGGAGATGGACCTGGAGAGCGTCTTCCTGCCCAGCTTCCCCGTCCCCGGCGGAGGCACGGCCGAGGACTATCTGCGCCAACTGTGTCGAGAGGGCTTCGTCGAGCGTTTCGGCACCCCCGACCCCGGGCCGGAGTATCAGGCCCGGTTGCAGACCGAGCTGGACGTGATCATCGGGAAGGGCTTCGCCGACTACTTCCTGCTGGTCTGGGACTTCATCCGCTACTCCCGCAGCCAAGGCATTCCCGTGGGACCGGGACGGGGCTCGGCCGCGGGAAGCCTGGTGGCCTACCTGATCGGCATCACCCAGCTCGACCCGCTGCCCCACCAGTTGCTCTTCGAGCGCTTCCTGAACCCCGAGCGGACCGAGCTTCCCGATATCGACACCGACTTCTGCGTCGAGCGGCGCGGCGAGGTCATCGAATACTGCCGTCAGAAGTACGGCACCGACCGGGTGGCCCAGATCGTGACCTTCAACCGGATGAAGGCCCGGGCCGCCATCCGCGATGTGGGGCGGGTTCTGGGCGTGCCCCTGCCCGACGTGGACCGGATCGCCAAGGCCGTTCCGGCCGACCTGAAGGTCACCCTGGAGAGCGCCCTGGAGGCCCCGGATTTCCGGGCCATGTATGACGGGGACCCCACCTGCCGCAAGCTGGTGGACCTGGCCCGGCGCTGCGAGGGCCTGGCCCGCAACGCGGGCATCCACGCCGCCGGCGTGGTGATCGCCAGCCAGCCCCTTTCGGAACTGGTGCCCCTGCAGCGGATGAACGGCGACGAGGTGGTCTGTCAGTTCGACATGAACGACTCGGCCACCGTGGGCCTGGTCAAGATGGACTTCCTCGGCCTGCGGAACCTGACGGTCATCAACGACTGCCTGCGCAACATCGAGCGCTCGCGCGGCGAGAAGCTGAACCTGGACAACCTGACCTTCGACGACCCGGCCACCTATGAGCTGCTGGGCAACGCCGACACCAACGGCGTCTTCCAGTTGGAGTCGGACGGGATGAAGCGCTACCTGAGGTCGCTCAAGCCCGACCGCTTCAGCGACGTGGTGGCCTTCCTGGCGCTGTACCGGCCCGGCCCGCTCAAAGGTGGCGTGGTGGACGAGTTCATCCGCAAGCGCCACGGCAAGGGCGGCGAGATCGTCTATCCCCACCCCAAGCTCGAGTCCATCCTCAAGGAGACCTACGGCTTCTTCATCTATCAGGAGCAGGTCATGCTCACCGCCAACGTCCTGGCGGGCTACACCATGGCGATGGCCGACAGCCTGCGCAAGGCCATGGGCAAGAAGAAGATGGACGTGATGGAGAAACACCGCAAGATCTTCGTCGATGGCGCGGTCGAGCGGGGCGTGGACGCCAAGGTGGCCGCCGACATCTTCGTCACCATGGAGAACTTCGCAGCCTACGGCTTCAACAAGTCCCACTCAGCGGCCTACGCGGTGGTCACCTACCAGACGGCCTGGCTCAAGACGCATTACCGCCCGGAGTACATGGCGGCCTTGCTGACCAGCGTCATGAGCAACATCGAGAAGGTCTCGTTCTTCATCGCCGAGTGCTCGCAGTCGGGCCTGGAGGTCCTGCGCCCGGACGTCAACGAGTCGATGGCGGAATTCACGGTGGTGCCCGCGGGAATCCGCTGGGGCATGGCGGCGGTGCGCAACGTCGGCCGGGGGGCCGTGGACTGCCTGGTGGCTGCCCGCGAGAAGGAAGGCCCCTTCCAGGACCTGGCGGACCTGTGCGCCCGGGTGGATCTGCGCCAGGTCAACAAGAAGGTGCTGGAAGGCCTGATCAAGGCCGGGGCCATGGACGGCTTCGGCGAGACCCGGGCCACCCTGTTGGCCAACCTGGACTGCTGCCTGGACCACGGCCAGAGGCTCCAGAAGGAGGCCCAGAGCGGGCAGTTCGGTCTCTTCGACGAGGGTGACCTGGGCCGGACCACCTTCGCGGAGGTCTGCAAGCTGCGCGAGAACGAGTTCGACAAGCGGGTCCTGCTGGACATGGAGAAGGAGATGCTGGGCATCTACCTCTCGGACTCGCCGCTCTCGGAGTATCGCGAGATCCTGACGCGCTACTCGACCCACCGCATCGCCGACCTGAACTCGCTGGGGGCCGGAGCCAGCGTGGCCATCGCCGGGATGGTGACCTCGGTCCGCAAGATCATGACCCGCTTCAAGACCCAGATGGCCTTCCTGCAGGTGGAGGACTTCTCGGGAACCACCGAGGTCACCCTGCGCCCCCAGGCCTACGAGAAGTTCTCCTCCTTGTGCGTGGACGGAGCCATCGTGGTGGCTCGGGGCGTGACCGAGGTGCGCCAGGCCCGTCAGGCCCGGGACGAGGAGGAGGACGAGGAGGCCCCGGCCGAGGAGGTCAAGCTGACCGCCGACGAGATGCTCTCGGTCGAGAAGCTGGCCTCGAACGTCTCGAGTGCCCGCAGCGCCTCGGATCTGGACTCCCGCTACCGGGGCTTGAACATCCGCGTGCAGCTCTTCCAGGGGGACTCCCTGTCGCGTCTGCGGGACATCCTGTTGCGCCATCGGGGAGCCCGGGAGGTCTTCCTGCACCTGGAGAGCCCCCAGGGCACCACCGTCCTGCACCTGCCCGAGGCCTTCGGCGTCGAGCATGGCCCCCGCCTGGTGCGCGAGGTGGAGGACCTTCTGGGCCGCGAGACCGTCTGGGTGAACTGAAGTCCGCGCCAGCGACCAGGGCGCGCCACACCGGGGGAATCCTGGGGTCCCGAGCGGACGGGCCTGGCATGCCTCCAGAGACCGGGTTCCGGATCCGGATGTTGCCGGCGTATCCGAGAACTGTCACACCCCGGCAACAACCCTCGTCAGAATTTTACCTGGAACCCGGGTCCGGGGGCTTCCCCTGCCTCTAGACTCACGCCATGAGAATCGAAAAGATCCACGACACCCCGGCCAGCACCCCCTCGACCGCCCCGCGGACCGGGCCCTCGCCGGCTCCTCGGGCCGACGAGGCCACCAGCCCTCCCCAGGACCGCGCGGACGTGGATCCCGAGGCCCTGGAACCCTCTCCCTCGCCCGGGCCCCAGGCCCGTCCGGCCAACCTCCAGGTCGGCAACATGAACCTGGGCGGGGGGAACGCGGAGGCCCGTTCGCGCTTCGACGAGATCAAGAAGACCGTCGGCGAGCAGGTGGTCCACAACGGCATCGACGTGGCCACCTTCCAGGAGGTGGACGTCGGCACCCGTCGGGTGGGCGGCAAGGACTACAACCAGGAGATCCTCTCGGCCGTCTTCGAGGCCGACCTGGGGGGGCGCGACACCCAGGCCCTGGGCGATGGTCGCTACCAGACCACGCTGCCGGACGGCACCCGCCGGATCGCCACCATCACCCAGGAGAAGCCTGCCGACGGGAACGGCGACGTGACGGTCTACACCGCCACCTATCAGGACGAGGCCGGTCAGGACGTCCGCTACACGATGGTCCACGGGCGCTCGATCGACCACGACGGGGGGACCTTCGGCAACTCGGTCCTGCTGGGCCCCGGCCAGGAGCTGCCCCGGGACGAGAACGGGCAGATCCGCGAGGGCGCCATCCAGGTCCACGAGATTGGCGAGGACCGGGGCAGCAAGGAGCGCCGGACGGCCCTGGAGGTCAACACCGCCGAGGGCCAGACCGTGATCAGCACCCACTTCACCGCCGGCAGCGAGGACTCCAAGCAGAAGGCCCGCAGCGCGGAGTACCGCTCGCTGGACGAGATCTGCCAGGGCAAGCCCGAGGTGATCCTGGGCGGAGACCTCAACTCCGCTCCCGGAGAGAGCTACACCGTCGGGGGCCTGTGGGGCTGGAACCCCTTCGGCCGGGATTACCGCTATCCCAGCGCCGGGGAGATGGGCTTCGAGGAGGGGACCGGCGGCGGGGGGCTGGACCACGTCCTGGTGCGCGGAGGCGACGCCGTGGGCCACCACTCGGTGGACGGCGTCGAGAGGGTGCACGGCTTCGATTGGGTGGACGTGGCCGACTGAGACGAAGCCAGCCCCGGGCGCGGCCTGCGCTCGGGGCTGGCGGGTCGGCCCCCCGGGGAGGGCGGTCCAGGGTTTCCGGCTGGGTTCCTAGGGTTCCTAGTAGGCCAGGGCGAAGATCGCCTGTTCGGAGGTCTCGCGGCCGGTCACCACGCACTTTCCGGTTCCCCCGGGCTGCTCGAAGGGGATCACGCGGACGGTGGCCTTGGTCTCCTCCTTGATGCGGGCCTCCACCTCGGGGTCCTCGCGGAACCAGCAGCGGACGAATCCACCCTGGGCCAGGGCCGCCTTCATCTCGTCGTAGGATTCGACCACGACGGTGTTCTCTTCCCGGAAGGTCCGGGCGCGCTCCAGCATGCGGGCCTGCACCTGGTCGGCCTGCTCGCGCAGCCAGTCGGGGCTGGCGCAGCTCTTCTCGTGGAAGGTCTTGGAGCCATCGAAGCGGGTCTTGAGGACGAAGGCCGATTTGTCGACGTCCCGGGGGCCCACCTCCAGGCGGAAGGGCACGCCCCTCTGCTCCCAGTGGTAGTGCTTCTCGACGGCGCGACCCTCGCGCATGTCCAGGACCACCTTCTGGCAGGCCGCCTCGTCGGTGAAGATGGTCAGCAGCTCGCGTCCGGCGTCCCGCTTCTCGGCGGCGGCCAGGCGCTCGGCCCCGCACAGGGCGCCGGCCAGCTCCCGGCAATAGGCCAGGACCTTCTCCTTCTCGTCGTCGGTCTTGAAGATGGGCACGATGGCGGCCAGGGTCGGGGCCACCCGGGGCGGCAGGACCAGGCCCTCGTCGTCGGAGTGGGCCATGATCAGGGCGCCGATCAGCCGGGTGCTGACCCCCCAGGAGGTGGTCCAGCAGTGCTGCAACTGGTTGTCCCGGCCCAGGAACTTCACGTCGAAGGCCCGCGCGAAGTTCTGGCCCAGGTTGTGCGAGGTCCCCGCCTGCAGGGCCTTGCGATCCTGCATCATGGCCTCGATGGCGTAGGTGGTGTCGGCGCCCGGGAACTTCTCGCTCTCGGTCTTGCGCCCCTGGATCACCGGCACGGCCAGGAAGTCCTCGGCGAAGGAGGCATAGACCCCCAGCATGCGCAGGGTCTCCTCCTGGGCCTCCTGGGCGGTCTCGTGGGCCGTGTGGCCCTCCTGCCAGAGGAACTCGGCGGTGCGCAGGAAGAGCCGGGTGCGCATCTCCCAGCGCATCACGTTGGCCCACTGGTTGATCAACACCGGAAGATCGCGGTAGCTCTGGACCCACTGGGCGTACATGTGCCCGAAGAGGGTCTCGGAGGTGGGGCGGATCACCAGGGGCTCGGGCAGTTCCGAGCGGGCCTTGAGGTGTCCGGTCTCGTCCTTCTCAAGCGAGGAGTGCGTCACCACGGCGCACTCCATGGCGAAGCCCTCGACGTGCTGGGCCTCCCGCTCCAGGAAGCTGACCGGGATCAGCAAGGGGAAGTAGGCGTTGACGTGCCCGGTCTCCTTGAAGCGGCGGTCCAGGTCGCGCTGGATCGCCTCCCACAGGGCGTAGCCCGCGGGCCGGATCACCATGCATCCGCGGACGGGGGAGTAGTCCGCCAGTTCGGCGGCCTTGATGACATCCAGGTACCACTGGGGGTAGTCCTGGGTTCGGGAAACGATGTTCTTGGCCATAGGGGCGACGCTTTCGGGCCGGGCGCCAGGGCTCCTCTCGCCTCTCCCGGTCACCTCGCTTCGGAGTCTCTGCCGTGATCCTGTGGAAGTACCGCAGATTCACGGAGGAANNGGCTGGAAGTCGGCCACCCACTCGGGGTGATCGATGAAGGGGTTGCGATTGCCCTGGGCCTTCTGGACCTCGGAGTTGCGATGGCGCTCGCGGGCATCCGGCGGATCCTGGGCCGACCAGTCCTTCAGCAACTGCAGGCTCTTGCCCTTGTAGGGAAGCCGGACCTCGGGGTAGCGCAGCATGAAGTAGAGCGTGGCGCGCGCGACCTCGCCCTTGCCGCCCTTCGGGACGAACTTGCCGTAGGGGGTGGCCCCGCGGGCGCTGTTCTCCTGGATGTCGCAGGCATACAGGTGGTGCAGGTCGCTGCGCATCGGCTCGCGCTCGTCGAAGAAGCTCTGGGGTACCACGTGCTCGCAGTTCATGGTGGCGGCGCCCTTCTGGAAGGCCAGCCAGGCACCGATCACCTCGGGGGCCGCGGAGCTGGCGCCGGCGATGGCGCTGAGTTCCTTGGTGGCCAGGGTCTCCAGCGAGATGTCCGGGTAGGTCAGGAACTTGATCGGCTCGCGGCTGTAGACGCTGCGGACGGTGCCGTCGGGATGGCGGTCGATCTCGGAGTAGAGGGTCTTGGCGACGACGTAGTGATACCCGCGAGGCTCGGGGGTGTGGGTCGACTGGACCAGATCGCGCAGGAGCCGCGTGCGCTCGGCCGGCTGGGACTGGTCGGCGATGGTGCCATAATAGGCCTTCGCCAGGGCGGCATCGGCGGCCTCATCGTAGTAGGCCGGGCCGGGTTCGGGATGGGGGACCTGCGAGGCCGCGATGAACTTGTCGTAGGTCTGGCCGAAGTTCGGCTTGCTGCCCGTGAACAGGTCGTCGACGTCGGGCAACTTGAATTCTGGCGAGGCCTGGGCGGCTTCGGTGGGAACGCTCTTCGTGAAAGACGGACTCGGACTTGCAGGATGAATCGGAATGCTCACTGCAGACTCCTTGGTCCCCCGCCTATGGAATCAACCTGGATCGAGGCCCTGAAAAA
>DCTU01000027.1 GCA_002329445.1 bacterium UBP9_UBA1432 | reverse complement strand
GATATAGGAGGAATGGCCCGGGCCATTCCTCCTATATCAGCAGCAGCACCCCGACGCCCAGTCCCAGCCCCACGATCACCAGGCGAAGCGGGCTCTCCGGGATCCGGCCGGCCACCCGACCCCCGAGATAGCCTCCCAGGGCCGCCCCCAACATCATGAAGCCCACCAGGTCCCAGGCCACGGCCCCGACCACCAGGAAGAAGACGATGGCGGCCAGGTTCAGCAGGGACCCGAAGAGGTTCTTCAAGGCGTTGGCCCGCTGCAGGCTGCCCACCCCCAGAAGCCCCAGGGCCGCCAGCATCAAGAAGCCCATCCCGGCGCCATAGTATCCCCCATACACCGAGACAGCCAGGATGACGCCCCCCCCTCCCAGGCGCCACGCCAGCAGGGCCCGATGGTGCTCACCGACCGTCATTCGACGGCGCAACCAGGGTTCACAGGCCAGCAGGAGCGAACCGCCCAGGACCAGGTAGGGGACCAGGACCCGGAAGGTCTCGCCCGGGGTCCGGATCAGAAGCCAGCCGCCCAACCAACCTCCCAGGAGGGCCGGGATGCTGAACAGAAGCCAGACGCGTGGGGCGGTGCGGAGCTGCTCGCGGTAGGCCAGGGCCCCCAGGGCCTGCCCCAGCCAGAGGCATACGGTGCTGGTGGAACTGGCCCGGACCGGATCCACCCCCAGCCACAGCAAGGCGGGAAAGGTCAGGTTGGTGCCGCCGCCGGCCAGCGTGTTCAGAACCCCACCGCCAAAACCGGCCAGAAGGGCCACCAGGGCTTTCCACAGCATCAGGGTCTCAGGCACGCTCGCGCCTTCGTTCCACCGGGACGGGGGCCTTCCCCCCCCCCGCAGGCTCCCTGAGCCGGTCCAACAAGCTCCAGAAGGCCGCCGAGACCTGGAGGGATCCGGCCAGAATCTCGGAAGAGAGGGCCCCATGGATGAAGCCGGACCCTCCCTCATCGGAGTCCTCTCCGACACGCACGGCCTGCTGCGACCCCGAGCCCTGCAAGCGCTGGAGGCGTGTGACTTGATCCTGCACGCGGGCGACGTGGGGGACCCGGGAATTCTCGAGGAATTGGGGGCCCTGGCACCGCTGACCGCGGTCCGGGGGAACTGCGACGTCGGCGCCTGGGCCGAGAGGCTCCCCGTCAGCACCGTGGTGACGGCCCGCGAGCTCTCGATCTACATGACCCACATTCCCCAGGATCCAACGCGGGTGCCCCCGGGCAATCAAATCGTCGTCTTCGGCCACACCCACACGCCCGACCAGGAGCATCGGGACGGGGTGCTCTATCTCAACCCGGGAAGCGCCGGCCCCCGACGCGGGAACCTGCCCGTCAGCCTGGCCCTGCTCCGCCTGGAGGGGGGATCGATCCAGGTCGAGTTCGTCGACCTGGAGGGTCCGGCCTGAGTTCCGGCGCCGCCGACCCCAGGCATGCGAAGAGAGTGCGCGCGAGCGGGGTGCCCCGAGTGGCCGTCAGAGCTTCGGATCGTCCCGAAAATCCGCTGAAAAACGCCTGAATTTTCGCATGTTGTTCACAAACCCAAGGGATCCCCTGGAGTTCGTTCTGATAGAATGCTGACAGGGGAGTCTGCTGAAACCGGAGCGCTATTGTGATCGACAAGCTGTCCGCCAACCATGTCCAGCCCACCCTGTGGGAGCCTCGGGACGGAGCTGCGTGGAATTCTCCAGGCAACACGGGGGACATGTTTGTCCGCGACCGGCCCGCCGAAAACCAGTCGGAAGCCGCCTTCCGGGATGCCGCCCGGCTCTTCCGGATGCGCCAGGCCGAAGCCCAGCAGGACGTCGGCGAGCTCAGCAGCAACTACCCGAACCGCAACGGGTACGACGAGAACTTCCTGGGCAAGCCGCTGCCCCTGCCCACCCTGTCCCCGGCCCTGCGGGACAAGGTGGCCTACCGCCTGGACCAGCCCGACAACCCCGTGCTGGACTACACGAACTTCTCGATCGTGATGAACAAGGAGCGCCGCCAGGCCTTCGTCACCGCCGTCAACATCGACGGCTCCCAGTCCAAGAACGTGCCCCGGGACGGCGAGTGGTCCATCGATGGCCGGATCCCTCGGGACGCCCAGTTGGGCAACGAGGCCTACAGCCGGAACCCCATCGACCGGGGGCACCTGGTCCGCCGCAACGACCCGGCCTGGGGCTCGCAGGCCCACCAGGCCAGCGACGACACCTTCGCCTACACCAACGCCTCCTTGCAGCACGAGGCCCTCAACCAGAAGGAGTGGCTGGCCCTGGAGGATCACGTCCTGGGCTCGGCCAAGGCCCTGGGCCAGAAGATGACGGTCCTGACCGGGCCCATCTTCCGTGACGACGACCCGAAGTTCGACAACAAGGGGGCCGTCAAGCCTCCCACCCAGATCCCGCTGCAGTTCTACAAGGTGGTGGTCTGGAACGACAAGAAGGACGGCCTGAAGGGCGCCGCCTTCGTCCTGTCCCAGGAGGACCTGGTGGGTCGGGATCGCAACCTGTTCAAGGGCGAGTTCACCCCGGGCCGCTTCGAGGTCTACCAGGTCCCCCTCCAGAAGCTGGAAGAGATGACCCAGATGAAGTTCGGCCCCGTGGCCAACGTGGCCGAAGAGCCCCGGTTGATCGACCGCGAGAAGGGTGCCTTCCCCCTGGTCTAGAACCTGGCGGCCAGGACCTGCGCGCCTTGAAGCCCGGCCCGAGAGCCGGGCTTCATTCATGGAGAGGAGGCCCACGGTCGAAAGGCGGGTCTTCGAGCAGAAGGCCCGGAACCCCGACCAGGGATTCCGGGCCTTTCTGAAGCAGAGTTCTGCGGAGATCAGGTGCGCTGGAGGATCACCGTCGACCCCGCCGGCAGGTAGACCCCGCTTGCCGAGTCCACCAGCCCTCCACCGTTCCCGGCGCCGGTTCCCCCGTAGAGGCGGGCATTGGTGTTGAAGACCTCGCGCCACTGGCCGGGTGGCAGCTTCACGGGATAACCCGGGCGGTCCTGGTTGGCGAAGTTGCTGACGACCACGAACTCTTCGTTCGAGCCGCCGCCATCCCGGCGCCAGGCCACCACGCGATCCGCGTTGTGGGTCTGAACCCGGTGGATGCCCCCGGTCGCGGACAGCGCCCCCGACGAGCGGCGCAGGGCGATCAGGTCGCGATTCATCACGAACTGCCCGGCCTGGTTGGCCAGGTCCTCGGCCTGCCTGCGCTCGGCCGTCGACATCCCCAGGAAGCGGTCGAAGAGGACCTGCTCGGTGGGGTCCAGGCGCGAGCGCTCGATCTCCTGCTGGGAGCGGTCCATCCCCAGCATCTGCTGGAAATGGTCCAGGCGGTCCGGGGTCACCTTGAAGTTCATCCACCCCATGTCCGCCCCCCAGGTGGAGGTCAGTCCGTGCTTGAAGTCGTTGTTGGCCAGGCACTCCTCGCCCTGGAAGAGCATCGGCACGCCCGGACCCGTCAGGGTGATCGCCGAGGCCGTCCGGGCCACCGCCCGGGGGTAGGGCTGCCGAACGGCCTGGTCTTCCTTGCTGCCCGCCGCCGCCCGCGCGATCCAGTTGCCCGTGTTGCCGACCTCGTCGTGGCTGTGGGCGTAGCTGACGGCCCGATCCCAGCCGGTCACGCCGTGATGGTTCAGGATCCCGTCCATCAGGCGATCCGCGTTGCCCACGCCCTGGGCCATCTCCAGGAGGTCGTCGTGGAAGCGATCGTTCCAGACGTTCTGGAACCCCATGCCCTTCTTCTCGACCCGGTGGGGGTCCGAACCCTGCCACTCCGACGCTTCCAGGTCGGCGGCCACAAGCCAGTTCCCGCTGAAATCTTCGGCCACGGTATAGGTGCCGGGCTTGACGAACTGCAGCGTCCGGTTGATCTGGCGCAGCGTGTTCATGCCCTCGACCTGCTCGGCCGCATTTCCGGTGTTGTGCAGGACCTGGGTGAAGTCAAACCGGATCCCGTCGAATCCGAACTCCTGCACCTGCTGGACGGCGTTGTCGGTGAAGAAGTTCTTGACCTGCTGATCGGCAAAGTTGGGCTTGGCCCCCCAGGGCGTGTAGGACTCGTACTGCCCCCACCACTTGAAGAACGAGCGCTGGTCCCCGTCGATCTGCCAGAGGGGGTTGTCGGCGTCGGACTTGCCCGAGGCGTGGTTGTACACCACGTCGGCGAAGACGTTGAAGCCCCGCTTGTGGGCCTGGTCGACGAAGAGCTTCATGGCGTCGGTTCCCGAGACCCAGACCTGCTCGGCGCCAGGCTGTTCGTCGGGGTGAATCAGCTTGCGCTCGAGCGCCTCCTGTCGATCCATGGCAAAGCCGTAGGCGTCGGCCCCGGCGAAGTAGAAGTCGGTGGTATAGCCCCAGTCCCTCTTGCCGCCGAACTCCTGGGTGGGCAGCAACTCGATCGAATCGACCCCAAGCTCTTCGAGGTAGTCCAGGTTCTGGATCATGTCCTCGAAGGTGGCCGGGACGGCGTTGTCTTTCGAGCTCATGAACGACCCGACATGGGCCTCGTAGATCACGAACTTGCGATAGTCGGTCTGCTTGCGAGGCACGTCGTCGTGATGGAATTCGAAGCTGGACTGGCGGATCAACGACTTGCGCGCGGAACCGGGCCGCGCCTGGATCACGTTGGTGTACGGGTCGTTGAAGGGGGTGGCCACGCGCTCGGCGTCCTGAAGGCTGCCGTCGGCGTTGATGTCGCCGACCAGGCGCCCCTCCTTGAAGACCTGGAACTCGTAGCTCAAGCCCACCAGCTTGGGGAAGTTGTTGACCGCCGTGACCCAGGCCGTGCCGGCACCGGGGCTGTCCACACGCTTCATGGCGATGGAACCGTCCTCGGCGACGGAGTCGATCCAGAGGTACTTACTGAGCGGCTCGGTCTGATCCAGACTCCAGGACTTCAGGACGTCCACATCCCGCCGGTCCTTCGCGGGAGCCTGCTCGTAGGAGACCCTCTCGGGCCTTCCCAGCCGCTCCAGCAGTTGCTCTCGGGACAATGGGCGGCCGGAGTCATCCTTCAGGACCAGCTTCACCTGGTCGGCGTCCGGGTTGGAGTCCACCGTGAAGCGGCCCCACTGCGGGTTGTCGGAATAGTTCGGCCCACCCGACCCGCTGTCGTCATACCAGCCGGTCTCGAAACCCAGGATGGGGTCCACGAAGATCCGCTCGACCCCTCGCTGCCCACCCTGCAGGTAGCGAGCGTGAGGGTCGCTGTAGACCACCGGCGTGCCGGTCTTGTCGCGCAGAGGGGTGCCGTCCTGCTTGCGGACCGAGTATTGATAGGCCTTCCCTCGGAGCGCTCCCCAGCCCGACTCCTTCTCCAGGGTCCAGACACCGGTCCTCTCCTCCTTGTTCATCGGGAGCGAAGCCTCCAGGCGCCCATCCGGCGAGGAGACGTCGACGAAGAGCCGATAATCCGCCAGCTCGCCGCGCCCGACCGCGGGCGACCAGGTCTGGAAGCGGACTCCATCCTCGCCCTGCCGCTGGACCCCGAAGAGATGGGTCGAGACCGGAGCGTAGTTCTGCACCTCGGAATCGCCCAGACGAAAAACCGGTGGCGTCTCCTTCATGACCAGCCAGCGGGCCGGCTCGACCGAACCGTCAGGACGAACCACGTCGCCCACGATTCCCCACTGGAACTCCTGCGAAGGCGGAGCCGACAGCTTGACCTGCGCCGTGAAGACGCGGTCCCCGGCCACCCGGTCCCCATCCCGACCCTCGTCGTTCATCGGCAAGGACTTTCCGGCGTTCCAATCCGGATCGGGCTTCCCGGTCTGGGGGTCGAACGAACCCTTCAGGCCGACGTTGCGGAGCTCGGGTGCCTGGCGAGCGTCGAACTGGAAGGTCACCGTCCGAGTGTCCTGTGAGCCCTCGGTGGCAGAGCCGATCTCGACGCGGTCCCGCGGAGACTGCGAACGGACAGGAGGACCGGTTGGCACCGGGGCCCGCTCCTGGCTGAGTGGGATGTCCGTCCGCTTGATCTGCATGGTCATGCCTCCGCCGCTGGTCCTGTTCTTGCCCTCCTAAAGATACCTTCCACAGGCGATCATGGACAATTCCCCGAGAACCTCGTGGACGCCGACATGTCGGTTCTTGGCATCATGTTTACAAGATGGCACAACCCCCCCCGCCCATCGGACGTAGACTGACGCCATTTGTCTTTTTCGGGTGGCTCAGGCCCGAAGGGCGCGGCGGGCCCGGCGCCGAACGGCTGTGAATGACCCGCTTCTTGACTGCCCTGCCCGGCATGGTCCGGGCCTTGATCTGGGTCCTGGCCTTGGACCTGGCCGGGGTGACCCTGAGCCGAAACGGGGCCGGCGGGGCCTTCGTGCTGCTCTCCCTGGCCAGCAACCTGGTGGCTTTCTGGGGTGGCCTGGAGGCCGTCAACTGGATCCTCCACCGCTCGCCCTGGGTTCGGCTGGTGCAGTTGCTCTCCAGAGGTTCGGAAGAACCCGGCGCGCTGCGCGAAGACAGCACCGCTGCGGAACGCTGGGTGGCCCTGTTCCGAGGTCTGCCGCTGCAGGACCGGCCCGAACTGCGCCGAGGCCTGCTGCGCTTGCTGTCGGGGGCCGGCCTGGTCTTCTTGGGCCTCTCGCTGGTCCGCTTCGGACTGCCCGAGCACGCTTCGGGCCCTGCCGGCTGCCTTCTGGATCTCTTCCTCTTCGAAAGGCTGCGACTGGCGCCGCTGGTGTTGGCCTGTGCCCTGATGGTTCCGCTTCTGGCCCTCTTCTTGGGGCGCGAAGACCCTCCGCGGGGCTCGGAATGGCACCACGTGGCCCTGGCTTGCACCCTCTCGGCGGCGGCAGCCCTGCTTCTGTATCCGGATTTCGGCAGTCCGCCACCAGGCCGCTATCTCGAACAGCTCCTGGGGACGGCCCTGGACCCGTCCGGGACCTTCCACGGGTTGATGGTGGGGGGCGTCTTCTGGTGGCTGGTCGGCCTGGCCGGAACACCCCAAGGTCCCAGCCTGGTGGAAACCGACGTGGTCGGTTAGGAGGCAGCCATGGCCCGACGGGTGATCCAGGTCGAAGAGCGGGTCCCATTGCTGGAGGCCCTTCCGCTCAGCCTGCAGCACCTCTTCGCGATGTTCGGGGCCTCGGTCCTGGTCCCCTATCTCTTCAACCAGGCTGCCCGCCAGGCCGCCGGCGACCCGAACCTGGTGGTCGTGGATCCCGCCCTGGTCCTCTTGATGAACGGCGTCGGGACCCTGATCTACCTGGTCCTGTGCAAAGGCCGGGCTCCTGCCTTCCTGGGATCGAGCTTCGCCTTCATCGCCCCCACCATCGCGGTCCTGACCGCTGGTGGGGCGGACTTCCATGCGAACTTCTCCCGCGCCCTGGGTGGCTTCATCGCGGCGGGCATGATCTTCGCCCTGGCCGCCGCCATGATCGCCTGGGCGGGAACCCGCTGGCTGGACATCGTCCTGCCTCCCGCGGCCATGGGGCCCATCGTGGCCCTGATCGGCCTGGAGCTGGGCAAGGTGGCAGCCGGGATGGCGGGCCTGTTGCCGGACGCCAACGGCGCCCGGGTGCCGGCCGACATGGCCATCGGACTGACCACGCTGGCGCTGGCCATCTTCGGCTCGCTGCTCTTCCGCGGTTTCCTGGCGGTGATCCCGATCCTGCTGGCCGTGCTGGGCGGTTATGCGCTGGCCTTCGTGCTGGGGCGCGTCGACCTGGCCGGCGTCGCCGCCGAGCAGGTCTTCTCGTTCCCCCGATTCACCGGGCCCCTCTTCGACCCCACGGCCATCCTGGTGATCACGCCGGCAGCCCTGGTGGTCCTGTCGGAACACATCGGGCACCTGTTCGTCACCGGGAACATCGTTGGGCGCGACCTGACCCGGGATCCGGGGCTGCACCGCTCCCTGGCCGGAGACGGGATTTCCACCATGCTCTCCGGCCTGGTGGGGTCAGTCCCCGTCACGACCTATGGAGAGAACATGGGCGTGATGGCCATCACCCGCGTGTACAGCGTCTGGGTCATCGGTGGCGCGGCCGTGATCTCCATCGCCATCTCCTTCATCAAGGTCCTTTCGAACCTGCTCTCGACCATTCCGGTCCCGGTGATGGGAGGCATCTCGATGCTGCTCTTCGGCGTCATCGCAGCCTCCGGCATCCGGATGCTGGTCGAGGCGCAGGTCGACTACAACCGGGCCCGCAACCTGATCCTGACGGCCATGGTCTTCATGGTGGGCATCAGCGAGGTCTCGCTCCAGGTCGGCGCCGTGGCCCTGAAGGGCATGGCCCTGGCCACCTTGACCGGGATGGCCCTGAGCCTGGTCTTCCACGTGCTGGAGCGGCTGCACCTGCTGGAGGAGGAGCCCCGCAGGCCCGCGCCCACCCGGTCCTCTGCAGACGCTGCCCCGAGACGCCCAGAACTGGTATAATCAGGACGTCACCGGTCAGACATCTCGTCCGACCTCTCGTGACGGACAACGAGTCTGCGCATTCGCGAGGTCCTCCAGATGCGACAAGGCAGGAAACCGGGAATCGTGCTCGTGACCACCCTGCTGGTCACGGTGCTGGTGGTGATGCTGGTCACCGCCGTGGTGGGGACGGGAGCCGGTGGAATGGCCCTGACGGGGAACTTCTACGAGTGCGAGGCGGCCCTGTTGGCAGCCGAGTCGGGTCTGCAATACGCCATGACCCGCCTGCAGGCCAACCCCAACTGGCGGGGAGACGATCCGGGCACCGTCCCCTCGGGAACCCCCGACTTCTCGGTGATCGAGCGCAACGGCAACGTCTTCGGATTCCTGCAGACCGCCTCCGGCAACCGTTCCCTGTTCCGGATCAAGTTCAACTACGAGGACGGGAATGGGGGTGCCGACGGCCTCAACGACACCTCCGAGCTCGAGAACCGCCTGGCCAGTCCCCTTGTCTCCATCAACAACCTGCAAGGCGTCTCTTCGGTCCCGGCCCAACGCGCCAACCCCAACGGAATCGGCCTGTCCTCCGAGGAAGCCCCCTACCGCGTGCCCCGCGCCACCGCCTGCATCCTGGTCGAGGGCCTGGCGGGGTGGGGCGTCCGGGACACCTCTCCCGATCACCCCGGCACCTTCGGCGCCAACCGCGCCGTGACCCGCAGGGTGGTCGAGGCCTACCTGAAGGTGGACGAGACCGCCGGGATCGACTCGGTGGCCTACGCGGGGGGGGTCCTGGATGCCCAACTCAGCGACGATGGCGACTTCACGGTCTCTTCCCGGGACGACGAGGTCGTTCCGCGCATTCGCAGCCTGGCCGACGTCCAGGTGGCCAGCCCGACCGGGCGCGCCCGCTACGACGACGGGGCCGAGGGAGAAGTGGTCGTCGGCGAAGGTCGAAACTTCCTGGTCAACGGATCGACCCCGGCGGACGCCAAGGTGGAGCGCGCCGACTCGTCGGACCGGTTCAAGCGACTGACATGGGACTCGGTCGTGAAGGCGCGACCGAACTCGTCCGACGCCCAGCTCCAGGCGGGGACCTACGTCTGGCGGATGTCTGGAGACAAGAAGTCCTACCTGGAGTACTTCCCCCAGGAGTTCCCTGAAGAGGCCGACCTGCCCCCCGCCGGTGAAGGGGTTGCCGCCAGCACGGCCATCACCGGGGAAGGGTTCCGGGTGGACCCCAAGACGCTGAGCGTCCTGATCTCCAACAACGTCTACGTCAACCCCCTGGCGGAAGGGGACGTCAAGGGGCTGACGCTGCGCAGCGACCCGGCCATCCTGGAAGCCGGCCTGCGGCCCGTCGTGGGATTCGTGCCGCCCAAGGGCGACCAGAAGGCCTCCGTCCTGACCGCCACCGGGCCGGTCTGGATCCAGGGGGCGGTCCTGGGCTCGGGCGCGGTCACCAGCGAGAGTTCCATCCGCTTCCAGGGTCCCAGCATCCTGGAATCGGACCCCGAGACCGGGGTCTCGCTGTACGCCAAGGGAGACATCACCCTGGAAGCCATCGGGGGTGGAATCCCCGACGGGAACGACGAGATGAAGCCCATCCGCCGACCCGGCAAGGACCGTCCCGGCCGTGGGGGGAAGGATCGTGGCGGCGACGACGACGACGACGACCGCGACGACGATGACGACAAGACCGGCACCCCTTCCGAGGGCCAACCCGAAGATCTCAACCCCGATGCCGCATGGCAATCCCTGCGGGCTCGCGGCCTGGTTCCCGAAGACGGCGCCTCGACCTTCACCGGCAAGAAGCAGGAGCAACTGGCCCGCCTTCTGGCGAAGTACGGCGACCTCGACTACGCCGACCAGGACCTGACCGGCGTGATCTACACCTGGGGAAACTTCAACGCCCTGCTGGGTCCGCGAGATGTCCTGAACATCACCGGGACCCTGATCGCCTATGGAGGAAGCCCGGAGGACCCCCTCAACCCCGCGCCCGGGACCGAACCCGGCAAGGGGCGGATCGACCTGGAGGCAGGCCGAGTGGGACTGACCTACGACCCCAGCTATATCCGCGACCTGATGGGCAACCTGGGCACCGTCCAGCTCAAGCGCTCGCTGTGGGCGACCTGGTGAACTCCGCTTGAGGGGCCGACCCGAGGGCCAGAATCTCAGAAGAGGAAGTCGGTGGACAGGAACGCGGACCGGCGTTCGCGCAGGATGTCGGCCAGGATGGCCTTGTTGGAGGCGCTTTCCCTGGCCGCCACCAGCGTCCGGATGCTGAAGACCCGCAAAGCGTCCGAAACCGAGAGGGTCCCCTCGGCCGAGTCCTTGCGCCCCGTGAAGGGCAGAACATCCGGCCCTCGCTGGCACTGGCTGTTCAGGTTCAGCCGGCAGACCTGGTTGACCAGGGGGTCGATCAGGCGAGCCAGGCCCTCCGGGTCCTGCCCGAAGAGGCTGGCCTGCTGCCCGTAGGGAGACTCCACCAGGTAGCGGATCGGCTCGGCTACGTCTGCGAACGGCACCACCGGAACCACGGGGCCGAACTGCTCTTCATGGTAGACGCGGGCTGCAGGACCGACCGGAGACAGCAGCGCCGGCCAGAAGAGGGTCGCCAGGGTCCGGCCGCCCCCGGGATTGACCACCTCCGCCCCGGTCCGGCAGGCGTCCTGGACCAGGCCCTGGAGCTCCTCGGGCTTGCCTGCCTCGGGCAGGGGAGTGATCGACACCCCCTCTTCCCAGGGCATCCCCACCCGCAGGGCCGACACGGCCTGAGCCATCCGGGCCACGAAGTCGTCGGCGACGCTCTGATGGACGAAGATTATCTTCAAGGCGGTGCAGCGCTGACCGTTGAAGGACAGGCTTCCCGAGACGCACTCGCGCACGGCCAGGTCCAGATCGGCATCCGGCAGGATGATGGCGGGGTTCTTGGCACCCAGGCCCAGGCAGGATCGCAGCCGGTGGGGAGCCGGGTGCTGGGTCTTCAGGAGGTCGGCCGCCCGGGTGGAGCCGATGAAGGCCAGGCAACTGATCCGGCCCGACTCCATCATCGGTCCCACCACGCGCGCTCCCGAGCCGTAGACGGCGTTGACCACTCCCGGCGGGAAGGCGTCGCGGAAGGCCTGCAAGAGGGGCCCGAAGACCAGGGACCCGGGCCGGGAAGGTTTGAAGATCACCGGGTTTCCCATGAGCAGGGCCGGGATCAGCGTGGTACAGGTCTCGTTGAGGGGATAGTTGAAAGGCCCCATGCACAGGGTGACGCCCAGGGGTGCCCGCCGGACCTGGGCCAGGATGCCCTCATGCGCGGAGAAGCGTGAGGAGGCCCGATCCAACTCCTTGACCGCGTCCAGGGTCTCGCGAATGTAATCGACCGTCCGGTCGAATTCCTTGCACGAATCCTTCCAGGTCTTGCCCACCTCCCACATCAACAGGCGGGCGACCTCCTCGCGGCGCGAGACCATCGCCTGGGTGAAGTCCTCGAAGCACCGGATCCGATCCGCCAGCGGCATGGTCGGCCAACGCCCACTCCCCGAATCCCACGCCCGATCCGCCGCATCGACCGCTTGCAGGGCCTCTGCAGTGGTCATGGAGGGAAAGCTTCCCAGGCGGAAGGGCTTCAGGCCCTCCTCCGTCTGCAGGCAGACCGGCGAAATAGCCTCCTGGATGGGCCCCTCCCAGCCACGAAGCTCTCCATCCACCAGGTACTCGCGCTGGTCGAAGGGTGCGATCCGGTAGTTCTCCGGGATCTGCTCGAAGCGTGGGAAGGGGATTTCAGCCGGGGTGCTCATGGCTCGACCTCCTGTGAGGGCTCCCTTCGAGGCCCCGAGGAGGGCCCCTGGTCGCCTCAGGAAGGTCGCACCCAGGCCCCTTCCCCCGGATCCTTCTGGCCGTGGGCCTCCTGCTGATGGCGCAGCTCGGCCTGGAAGGGCTCGGTGTGCAGCGTGATGTGGGCGTTCGGCAGGGTCCGGCGGATCTGGTCCTCCAGCTCCTCGGTCACGGCGTGGGCCTCCAGAAGCGAGAGCCCGTCCTCCACCTGCACGTGGGCGTCCACGTGGCGATGGGAGCCGGCCTTGCGGGTGCGCAGCTTGTGGAAGCCCAGGACCCGAGGATCCTGCCGAAGGACGCACCGGACGGCGTCCACCTCCGAATCCGGAAGCTGCGCGTCGAGAAGAGGGCCCAGGGCCTCCCGGATCAAGCGCAGAGAGGCGCCGATCATCAGCACCGCCACGCACATGGCCACCAGGGGGTCCAGCCAGACCCGACCGGTCGTCGCCACCAGCCCCAGGCCCACCATGACGCCCAAGGCCGTCCACACGTCGGTGCGAAGGTGCTCGGCATCGGCCTCCAAGGCCAGCGAATCGGTCCGGCGAGCCACCCCGAACAGGTAGGAGGCGACCTTCCAGTTCACCAGCACCGAAAGCCCCATCACCAGGATCCCCAGACCCAGGCGCTCGGGCCCATGACCAGAACGGAGCCTTCCCAGGGACTCCATGATGATGAACAGGGCCGCCCCCAGGATCAGCAGGGCCTCCGCCAGCCCGGAAAGGCTCTCGAACTTGCCATGTCCGTAGGCGTGGTCCTTGTCGGCGGGCCGGTCGGAGACGCGCACGGTCAGGAGCGCGATCCAGGAAGCAGCCAGGTCCGACAGCGAGTGCAGGGCCTCCGAGAGCACGCTGACCGACCCGGTCAGACAACCGACCGCCAGCTTCATGAGGACCAGCAGGGAGTTGCTCCAGACGGAGACCCGCGCCGCGCGGACCTTCTCGGGATTGGCGTGTTCAGTCATGGCTCCGGGTCTTCAGGTGGTCTGGAAGGCTCGAGATTTCACTGCAAGCAGGCCTCTCCCTGCCTCGCGAGAGACGGCCCGTCCGCCACTCAGGATCCCTGGCGGAGAATCTCGTCCACCGCCGCCAGCACGAAAGGAACCTCGTCGCGATGATTGGGCCAGTGGGGCGCAAAGCGCAGGAAGCCGTCCGGCGTGCTGCAGACGACGCCCCTCCGGGCAAGTCCCCGGTGGAGATCCCCCAGCGACCAGCCCGAGGGAGGCAGCACACCGAGGATCCCGGAACGACGAGCCGACCGCAATGAGGCGAAGCCGCGGCGCTCCAAGCCCTGTTCGNNCAATGAGGCGAAACCGCGGCGCTCCAGGCCCTGCTCGAGGGCGTCGAGATAGGCGGTCACGTGGGCGTGGATGGCCGGGACCCCCAACTCCTCGATCAAGGCCACCGAAGCTTCCAGGGCCACGTGGCCCAGCAGGTTCCCCGTGCCCGGCTCGAGGAAATCGGCGCGTTTGCGGAGGGGTCTGTGGTAATCCAGGCAGGCTCCCCCCGGAAACAGGAAGCCCAAGGGGTCCTCATGGCTGAGCCATCCAGCTACCCGAGGGCGCAGCTTCTCGACCCACTCGGGGGAGACATACAGGAACCCCGACCCCTCCATGCCCATCAGCCACTTGTGGCTGCCGCACGTCAGGAAGTCGATTCCAGCCGCCTGGACATCCAAGGGCACCACGCCGGCCGCCTGGATGGCATCCACGAAGAGCGCGGCCCCGCATCGGCGGCACAGCGCGCCCATCTCCCGCAAAGGCATCGCCAGGCCGGTCTGGAACTGCACGGCGCTGACCGCCACCAGACGCACCCCCTGCTCGAGTTCCGCTTCCAGGGCCGAGAGGATCTCCGGATTCCGGACTCGAGGCAAGGGGAGGAACGAGACCTCCACCCCGGCCTGCATCCACGGAGTGACGTTGGCCGGGAACTCGCCCTGGAAGGTGAGAACCCGATCGCCGGGATTCCAGGGGAAGCACAAGGCGATGTCCAGCACTCCGTGGGTCGTGTTCGGGACCAGGGCCAGATCCTGCGGCCGGGCCTGGATCAATCGGGCCAGGCGCTGGCGCAGTCGCTCTCGGACAGGCAACCACTCCAACAGGGCCCCCGCCCCCCGACGGCCATAGGCGTCCAGGACGGCGGCCACCGCCTCCTGGACGGGACGAGAGGCAGGAGAAATCGCGGCATGAGCCAGATAGGCCCGCGCCTCGAGGTTCGGGAAGAGCGCGCGCTCGCCGATTTTCGGTGCAGGGAACGTCATGGTCCCGGGCTTCTGCGCCTCGGCCAGACGCCCTGCCCCTCAGGGTCCACCGGGCAACCGGTTCAAGGGTTTCCCGACGCGTCCAGATGGCCGCTGGAATAGAACTGGGGGAAGCCCTCTTCGACCTCTCCTTCCAACTGACGATGGTGGATCCCCTGGCAGTGGACCGTGTACAGCGTGGCCTCAGGACTCAAGGTGTACCCATAGGAGGCGTCGCTGCTGGGACAGATGGGGAGCGTCTGCAGGTAGGGCGGGGTCGTGTCCTTCAAATCCTGAAGGGCATCGGGGTACTTCCCCTGGTTGTTGTTGGCGTAGATCTGCAGGGCCGTCCCGATGTTGTGGACGTTCTGCAGACAGTTGGAGTGGTAGCTTCGCATCCGGCTGAGCAGGAAGCGAGGAAGAATCAATGAGGCAAGAAGAGAGAGGAGGACCAGGATGGTCAGGACCTCGACGATGGTGAAGCCCCTGGCTCTGTGGTTTCTCACGACTGGACCGTCCGACTGGCAGGATGACACATTCATACTATACCCCCTTGGAAGCGCTGCCGCTCCATCGCCATGCGTTGTTGGATCTGGCCTTCCAGAAGCGCGGCCCGCTCGGGGGAGGTGAAACCCCTTTGCGTCCGATGCCGCAGGAAGGCCAGCTCGGAAGCCAGGTTGCTGTAGCGCTCACAAGCCAACCAGGCCGCCGGGCCCTGGCGGACCAGGACCGAGAAGGCCACCTTCAGGCGCCCCGAGATCGAGTGCAGCCAGGCATACTCCGTCGGCGCCAGGCGACCGGCCTGGACTTCCGGCCACAGATAGCGGCGCAGCAGGCCCGATTCGTGCCGAAGCGACAAGACCACCACGCCCAGGACCACTCCACCCGCCGGAACCATCACCAGGACGCAGGCTCCCAGCCAGGCCCCGATGTGAACGCTGGCGCTGCCGTTCCACAGCGCGTGCAGAGCCACCGCCAGGGCCAGACCGATCGGAGGGGCCAGGACCTTCAAGGCCACCCGATCCGACTGCCGTGCCAGTCCCAGGCCGATTCCGGTGAACGAGGTAAACAAGGGGTGGGAGAAGGGCGAGAGGACCCCACGCAGCACGAAGGTCACCGTCAGTTCGAAGGCTCCTCCCTGGGCCAGGGCCTTCCCGTAGTACTGGAAGTTCTCGGTCATCGCGAAGCCCAAGGCCACCATGCAGGCGTAGACGACCCCATCGACCGCTCCCTCGAACTCTTCCCGTTTCCACAGGAAGAGGATCAGCAAGGCCAGGCCTTTGGCCGACTCTTCGACCAGAGGGGCCGAGACGACGGCCCCGACCAGGAGGGCCACCTCCATGCTTCCGGTGACGGCGTGGGCCAGAAGCGAGTTCAACGTATTCAAGATGTAGGAGAAGAAGACCGCGACCACCGCCCCCCAGAGGAAGGCCCCGAACAAGAGTGAGGGGGGCTCGGGCTCGTAACGGTCCAGCCACAAAGCCAGGCTGAGATAGACCGGAACGGGGAGGCTGGCCAGGATCATTCCGGCAGCCAGGGCTGCCAGGCCCGTATCGGAGCCGATCAGGAAGAGCAGGGCACCTGCCATGCCGGCGAGGAACACACCGACACACCCCAGGCACCCTGCGACCACAGGCCGATTGGCTCCGGGGGGAACCGAGGGCGGGGAGGAGCGCAGAGGAGTGGGCGGCATGGACATCTCCGCGTGACACCGGGCTCACAGCGCCTTCCCCCAAGCCGCGGAGATTTCCTCCGCGCGCGGCGTCATGGCTGATGGGACGGTCCTTCGACGAGTTCTTCCCGGCACGGAGGAACCTTCAGAGCATGTGCGAACCTGTGGGGAACGTCCTGACCGACCACACCCGGTGGGCCGCAGGACTGCGCCAAAAACACATGGAGGAATCGAAGTTGAAGATGTTCCCGACCCGATGGTTCGCGTTCGCTGTGGTTCCCGCCCTGGCGTTCACGATGTTCGCCTGCGGCCCCAAGCCCGAAGACGGCGGAACCCCGCCGCCGCAGCCTCCGCCCGCAACCCAGCCGGACACCGACGGCATGGCCCCCCCGCCCG
>DCTU01000412.1:6201-6378 GCA_002329445.1 bacterium UBP9_UBA1432 | reverse complement strand
CCAGTCCGCCCCGGATGCCTGGGCGATCGATCAGCTCTTCCCCATCATGCCCATCCATCGGCTGGGCGAGGAACCCGTGGAGCGGGTCACGCTGGCGGATCTGACCTGCGACTCGGACGGCAAGATCGACAAGTTCATCGATCTCAAGGACGTCAAGTCGCTCTTGGAGGTCCATCC
>DCTU01000412.1:0-6155 GCA_002329445.1 bacterium UBP9_UBA1432 | reverse complement strand
TGCACAACCTCTTCGGCGACACCAACGCGGTCCACATCCGCCTGACGCCGCAGGGCTACCAGATCCAGCACGTGGTGCGGGGGGACACCATGCGGGAGGTGCTGGGCTACGTCCAGTACAACTCGGAGGACCTGCTGGAGGAGATGCGCCAGCAGAGCGAGCGGGCCCTGGCCGAGGGCAGCATCAGCCTGGATGAGTCCCAGCGTCTGCTGCAGAACTACGAGGCCAGCCTGAGCCGCTATACCTACCTGTCCTGAAAAAAAGAACCGGGCTGTCCCGCAGGGCAGCCCGGTTCTTTCAGGGCCGGTCGGTCCGGCAGATGGTCAGGCGGTGGGCTTCTCGGTGGGCTCGTACTCCATCGTGATGGCCTTGGCGATGTTCAGGCGGGCACCCGTGGCCACCTTGCCCTGCAGGCTGTCCAGCTTGTCAGCGCCCTCCAACAGGCGGGTCTTGAGCTCGTCGTTGGACATGTTCGGGTCGGAGGCCAGCAGCAGGCCCGCCGCGCCGGCCACGTGAGGCGTGGCCATGGAGGTGCCGCTCTTGTTGGCGTAGCCGCCACCCGGGATGGTCGAGTAGATCTCGACGCCCGGTGCCGCGAGGTCCACAGAGTTCTCGCCATAGCACGAGAAGCTGGCCAGGCGGTCGTTGCGATCCGAGGCGGCCACGGCGATGTTGTTGGGCAGGTCGTACGAGCTGGGGTAGTGCGGGCGCGTGTCGTTGTTGGACCCGGAGTTGCCTGCGGCCATGATGTGCAGGGCCGGGGAGTTCGCGAAGGCCTCCCGGATGGCCGGGTCGGCGGCTCCGCCGCCCCAGGAGTTGGACGTCACGCGGGCGCCGTTGTTGGTCGCGTACAGGATGCCCCGCACGATGGCGGCCGAGTTGGTCGAGCCCGAGTCGCTGAAGATCTTGACCGGCATGATGCGGGCCCGCCAGTTCACGCCCACCACGCCCTGGTCGTTGTTGCCCTCGGCAGCGATGCTGCCGGCGCAGTGGGTCCCGTGGGAGTGACCGTCCATCGGGTCTCCGGTCTGGGCAAAGGCGTTGAAGCCGTGCACGTCGTCGATCACGCCGTTGCCGTCGTTGTCGATCCCATCGCCGGCGATCTCGCCCGGATTGGTCCAGATGTTGTTGACCAGGTCCGGGTGCTTGTAGTCGACCCCGGTGTCGATCACGGCGATCAGCGGCCCGTTGGGGTTCCCCGTCGTCACGGCCCAGGCTTCCGGGGCGTCGATGTCGGCATCCGGGGTTCCGCCCTTCTGCCCGGTGTTGTTCAGCCCCCACAGCTCCGGTTTGAGGTCGTTGGGCGTCTTGGGAGCCTCCGCGGTGGCACCCTGCGCACTGGCCGAGGCGTTCTCGGCAGGCGGGTCGTCCAGCGTGTAGACGTTGTTGGGCATGACGTACTCGACGCGGGGGTCCTGCTGCATGGCAGCCAGGGCCTGGGCCGTCGTCATCCCTTCAGGCAGCTTCAGGTGCAGCATCTCGCCCTTGAAGTTCTGATAGATCTCTTTGGGGAAGTCGAAGCGCTCCAGAACCGTGGCGCCGAAGCGCTGAGCAAAGCTGTTCTGGCTCTGGGTGGGGGGCTGGCTCTTCAACTTGACCAGGACCTCACCCGGCACGTGCTCGCCGAGGTCGGCTTCCAGTCTCGAAGCTTCCGGGGCCGTGGCCGCCAGCAGCCGCTCCAGCGAGCTCTGGGGGCGAACCTCGACGGAGTCCGAGGCGCTCTGCGTCGGGGTGGAAGACGCCTGGGCAACGGGCAGGGCGTTCTGGGCCTGGGGCCGGATCGAAGGGATGGAAGTCGAGCGGATCTCGGGAATCATGAAGCCTCCTTGGGCGCAGTTCGCCTCTGTCCTGATAGTAGGCAACCGACTCCTCCGGCATGTGAGCGTTCTGTAAACAGATGGGCCGGATCTTTTTGTTGGGAAAAGAAACAACCCCTGCCGGTCGGGGGGGGGCACCCGGCAGGGGTCGCTTGCAAAGCCATTGTAGCACTCGTCGGGGTGGGCAGCCCAGAGGACGTTTGTCCCGTCTGGCCGTCCATTCGTCCTAGGAAGAATGTCCTATCGGAGCGCCGCCTCGGTCTGACCTGCCTTCCAGCGGTCGATCACCCGGTCGTAGTGGTCGATCACCTGGCGCACGAAGCGGCGACGTTCGTTGTAGGGGCCTGGGAAGAAGCTGCGCTTGAAACCATACACGATGGTGTTGCGCAGTTGCTTGAGATCCATCCCGAAGGCCTCGATGGCCAGTTGCAGCTCACGCGAGACGGTGGTGTGGCTGACCAGGCGATTGTCGGTGCACAGGGTGGCCGAGAGGTTCTCGGCCAGCATGCGGCCCAGCACGTGGTTCTGCACCGTCTTGATGGTGGGATTCGTCTGGAGGTTGGAGGTGATGCAGACCTCGATGGTGATCCGTCGATCGGCGATGTAGCGCGCCAGGCGCCGGACGTATTCCTCGGGATCGGCCACCCCGGGACCGCAAAGTTCGGGCGAGAAGAGGTGGTATCCGTGTCCGATGCGGTCGGCGTGCAGGTCGGTGATGGCCTGGAAGATGCTCTCCGGGCCGTAGGCCTCTCCGGCGTGCACGGTCTTGTGCATGAAGCTCCGGTGGACGAAGTCGTAGGCCTCCTGGTGGTCGCTGGCGGGATAGCCGTCCTCGCGGCCGGCCAGGTCGAAGCCCACGATGGGCAGGCCTTCCTCATCCCGGGCCCGGACGGCGGCCCGGGCCAGCTCCAGGGAGGCCAACCCGAAGACCTGCTCGGGGGGGGCCTCCTGGAAGGTGTCGACGATCCGGGCGAACCAGTCCGAGAAGCCCCGGGTGAAGAAGCGCATGGCGCAGACGATGATGCCGTAATGGAAGGCGGGCTCGCCCTGCTCGGCGATGGCCGGCGACAGGCGATGCTCGTCCTGAGCCCGGCGCAGCCCGCGGTCGACGGCCCGAAGGACCTCGCGGAAGGACAGGTCCTTGTGGGTGTGCAGTTGGGGCGCGAAACGCACCTCGATATAGCGGACGCCCTCATGGATGTTGTCCCAGGCCAGCTCGTAGGCGATGCGCTCCAGGGCCTCGGCGTCCTTCATGACGGCGCCGGTCAGGGCAAAGCCGTGAAGGTACTCGGCCAGGCTGGCGTAGTGGGGGCGGAAGACCAGCTCGTTGAGGCCTTCAACCGTCTCGGAGGGGAGCTTCACCCCTCGCTCGCGGGCCAGCTCGATCAGGGTCGCCTCGCGCAGCGAGCCGTCGAGATGGACATGCAGGTCGGTCTTCGGAAGGGCGCGGATCACATCAAGGGGTAGCATTTCAAACCTCCAGGGGTCCCTTGCGGTTCTAAGCCCGAGCCGGCAATTCCTCTGGCAGGCAAGGGTACTGAAGGCAATCTTCTCAGGAGCCGTCCGGTTCCCGCAGGTTCCGGTCCTAGGTCGTCGTTCCGGCCCAGTCGGTGTGGAAGAACTGGCCTCGGGGCCGGTCGACGCGCTCGTAGGTGTGGGCGCCGAAGTAGTCGCGCTGGGCCTGGATCAGATTGGCAGGCAGGCGCTCGCGCCGATAGCCATCGTAGAAAGCCAGGCCGCTGGCCATCGCGGGCACGGGAATCCCGGCCTGGACGGCGCGGCCCACCGTGCGGCGCCAGGCTCCCTGGGCCGCGCCGACCTCTTCGCGGAAATCCGAATCCACCAGCAGGTTCTCCAGGTCGGCCTGTCGCGTAAATGCCGCGTGGATCCGGTCGAGGAAGGCGGAGCGGATGATGCACCCCGCGCGCCAGACCAGGGCGATGCCCCCCAGGTTCAGGTTCCAGTTGAATTCACGGTCGGCCGAGCGCAGCAGCATGTAGCCTTGCGCGTAGGACAGGATCTTGGAGGCGTAGAGGGCCTTCTGCAGGTCCTCCAGGAACTCGTCGACAGAGACTCCCGGTCCGCCCGGCTTCGGCCCCTGCAGCAGGCGCGAGGCGTGTTGACGCTCTTCGTGCAGCGCGGACAGCGAGCGCGCCCAGACGGCCTCGGCGATCAAGGTCAGGGGAATCCCCAACTCCAGGGCGTTGATGGCCGTCCACTTGCCGGTCCCCTTCTGGCCTGCCGCGTCCAGGATGGCGTCGATCAGGAAGCTTCCGTCCGCGTCCCGCCGGTGGAGGATCTCGGCGGTGATCTCCACCAGGTAGGATTTCAGGGGCCCCTGGTTCCAGCCCTGGAAGACCTCGCCGATGGCGTCAGGGGCCATGCCCGCCAGGTTGCGCATGAGGTCGTAGGCCTCGGCGATCAGTTGCATGTCCCCATACTCGATCCCGTTGTGGACCATTTTGACGAAGTGGCCGGCTCCCCCGTCGCCCATCCAGTCGCAGCAGGGACTTCCGTCGGAAACGCGGGCCGCGATGGCCTGGAAGAGGTCCTGGACCGCAGGCCAGGCTTCCGGCGACCCGCCGGGCATCAGGGAAGGGCCGTGTCGGGCTCCCTCCTCGCCTCCGGAGACTCCCATGCCCAGGAAATGGATTCCCCGTTGCCGCAGGGCTGCAACGCGCCTCTCGGTGTCCTGGAAATGGGAGTTCCCGCCGTCGATCAGGATGTCTCCATCGTCCAGGAGAGGGAGGAGCTTCTCGATCAGCTCGTCCACAGCCGTTCCGGCGCGGACCATGAACATGATTTTCCGTGGACGGTTCAGCAGTCCGACCAGCTCCTCCAGCGAGGTGGCTCCTGCCACATGGGTCCCCCGGGCCGGGCCTTCCAGGAAATCGGTCACCTTCGAGGGGGTTCGGTTGTACACGGCAACCTGGAAGCCCCGGTCGTTCATGTTCAGGACCAGGTTCTGACCCATGACGGCCAACCCGATCAGGGCGATGTCGGCGGTTCCCTGCATGGTTTCACCTCGAGTTTGGGAGTCTGTTCGGTGCTTCCATCTCTTCAGCCGGGTTTCCCGCCCGAGAGAGCCTCCGAGAACAGGGGCGGCTCGGGCGTGGAGCGAAAGGGGGGCACATGCGGACCGTCTTGTGCTTTGGCGACTCCAATACCTGGGGATTCGACCCCGAGACGGACGGGCGGAGGCCCTGGGAGCAGCGCTGGCCGGGTTGTCTTCAGCGCCTTCTGGGTCTCGGCTACCGCGTGGTCGAGGAAGGCCTCAACGGCCGCACCGCCTGCTGGGAGGACCCCCTGTCTCACGGGCGCAACGGCCGAGCGATGTTGGGCCCCTTGTTGGAATCGCACTTCCCGGTGGACATGCTGGTGCTGATGCTGGGAACCAACGAGATGAAGTCGCGCTTCGGGTTGACCGCCCACGATGTGGCGCGAGGGGTGCAGACCCTGGTCCAGGATGCCTGGCAGAGCGAGTTCCCTCCGCGCCGGATCCTGTGGATCTGCCCCCCCCGCCTGGTGGTGATCCGGGCCGCCTGGGCGGCGGAGTTCCAGAAGGCTGGCGAGAAGTCCGCTCGTCTGGCCCAGTGCTGCGAGCCCTTGGCCAGGGAGGCGGGAGCCCTCTTCCTCAATGCGGGCCTGGTGGTCTCCGGCGACCAGCTCGATGGGGTCCACCTGACCGAGGCTGAACACGAAGCCCTGGCTCGTGCCGTGGCGGAGAAGGTCCTGGGGGAACCGGGCCCTGGCGACGAGGGGCCCGAGGGGATCTGATCCCTGGGACCTGCGGGATCGACGGAGGCATTCCGCCGGGACCCGACCAGGGCTTGACAGGATTTTCCTGTGCACCTACAAGAAAGTCATGGCAAGTCGAGCTTCTCGCCCCCCGTGTGCGTGTGCCGCCCTGCGGCGCGCTTCCCGTGTTCTGTCCCAGATGTACGACGATGAACTGCGAAGTCTGGGCTTGAAGAACACCCAGTTGGCTGTCCTGCAGGCGGTCGGCAGTGCCGGGTCCACGACCCAGGCCCGTCTGGCCCAGGAGCTTTCCGTGGACAGCACGACCTTGAGCCGGAACGTGAAGGTCTTGGAAGGCAATGGCTGGCTTCAGGGGACCGAGGGAGGGGACCGTCGTGAACGCGTCCTGAGCCTGACCGGGACCGGGCAGGAGCTGGTGCGTCAGGCTGAGCGCCCCTGGAACCGGGTCCAGGAGAGACTGCGCAAGAGCCTGGGGGAGGGGCGCTGGGAGCAGCTCTTCGAGCTGGTCGAGGCGGTCCGGAAGGCGAGCCGATAGGAGGAAGGCCGCGTTTCATCCCAGGAGTCTGTGTGAGTATCCGG
>DCTU01000410.1:5644-6974 GCA_002329445.1 bacterium UBP9_UBA1432 | reverse complement strand
CAGATGCCCGGTCTCGGCGGCCGTGATGGCCAGTTGCATGGTCTCCAGGTCGCGCATCTCACCCACCACGATGACGTCGGGGTCTTCGCGCAGGGCCGCGCGCAGGGCCCGTTGGAAGGACTCGACGTGGACCCCGACCTGGCGCTGGACGAGGATGGCCCGGTCATCCCGATGGACGTACTCGATCGGATCCTCGATGGTGATCACGTGGACCGGACGGGTCTCGTTGATGTGGCGACACATGGCTGCCAGCGTACTGGTCTTGCCCGAGCCCGTCGGGCCAGTGACCAGGACCAGGCCGTTGCGGTGGCGCGTCAGCGTCGAGAGGACCTCCGGCAAACCCAAATCCTGCAAGCGCGGGGCTTCCCAGGGGATCATCCGGAAGACGACCGACATCCCATTGCGCTGGAGGTAGGCGTTGCAGCGGAAGCGGCAGCGACCGACCCCCGGAATGCTGCCCTCATACGCAAAATCGAGATTCATCTGGTCGCGAATCCGGTCGTATTCCTGGGGCAGGACGATCTCCTGAAGCAGGTCCACCACGTCCCGGTTCTGCAAGGGAGGCATCGCCGTGGACTCCAGCCGGCCATAGACGCGGATGGCCGGGGGGAAGCCCGAAGCCAGCAGCAGATCCGAACCTCGAGACTGGATCATCTCGCTGAGGAAATCGTGAAGGGGAATCTTCATGGAGACAGGGTGTTCTCGCGACTTTCGAGCGCTCCTTCCAGGTGGAACCAACCCGCCTCCACGGCCCTCGCTGCGAAGCTGCGAATTCACCCCCCCAAGCCAGGTGCGCAACACTTCTCGGGCCGCTGAACCCGCAGCGGCGGGACGATTTCAGGGAGATTTCAGGAGGGCGGGGGAGTCCCTGGATCATGGACCTCCCTCCGCGCCTCGACCCCTCTGCCCTGAAGTCCTCGCTCTTCGCGTCTCCGGATGCCAGGAGGGCCCATGCCGAGAGAACCCGCCTGCCCAAGGGCCACCTCTCACCCGAAACGGGTCGCGATCAGGACGTGTACGTGGCCAACCAGGGCTCGTCCCCGATGGACGGCTCGACCCTCCAGGCGGTGGACCTGCAGTCCGGCAGGCAACGCTGGGAAGCCCACCTGGTAAGCGACCTGATCGTCTCTCCCGTGCCTTCGGCGGACAAGAGCACGGTGTGGGCGTCGGGGGAGGCCGTGATCGGCGCCTTCTCGGCCGACTCCGGAGAGCCTCGCGGCACCTGGGGGACCGGAACCCGGAAGTGCCTCAACCCGGTGCCCCTGGAAGAGGACCGCGTGGTGCTTTCCGACTGGAAGGACGGCTTCCTGGCCGTGCTGGAGCCGGGTCG
>DCTU01000410.1:0-5544 GCA_002329445.1 bacterium UBP9_UBA1432 | reverse complement strand
GCCGTGGCCCAGGATGGCACCGTCGTCGTCGCCGGGGACCACGGTCAGATGACCGCGCTGGACCCGGACTCGGGTCGAACCCTCTGGCAGGTACAGCTCGGGGGGCGGCCCGCTGCGCCTCCCACCTTCTCACCGGACGGCGAGAGGCTGTACCTGGCCGATCGCTCCGGCTCGCTGGTCGCCCTGGACGCCGACACCGGCAACCTGGAGTGGAAGATGCAGGCCCCCTCCGGGCTGACCCAGGCTCCGGCCGTGGCGGCCGACGGGACGCTGTGCCAGTTGGCGGAAGGCCCCCAGGCGCTCCTGGTGGACCCCGAGAAGGGGACCCTGACCGCCCAGGTGGACCTGGAAGGCGTCCTGGTGACCCGACCCATCCCTCTTCCGGACGGCTCGTTCCTGGTCCGCTCGGCGGCAGGCGAGAGCTGGCGCGTCTCGGCCCCGCCCGACCTGAAGCCCGGGTCCGAACCTCCGGCTCTTCAACCTTCCCCGGAGATCCGCGTGGGAGAGGCCGAGGTGTCGATTGGCGGGGTGACCCTGCCCCGACGCTGAGGTCCTGCGTCCTCAGACCGGGCGGCTGAGCTCCACGATGCGCTCCACCAGGAGCGCTTGCAGATAGTGCAGCTCCTCCAGGCCCAGCGCCCCTCCAAAGCAGGCCTGGCCGCGGTCGCTCCGGGCACACAGGACTCCTACCGGGAAGAAACGCTCGATCTGGACCTCGCGCTGAGCCTTGTCACCCCTGACGTCCCGCAAGACCAGATCCTCCAACTCCCTCAGCGGAATCTCGTGGTTCCCGTACAGGGTGGATTCCACCCGAAGCGCCTGGCGGGTCAGTCGAAGCGTCTCGGTCAGACGGCGGGCCTGCCAGGAGGACCAGGTGGCCCGAGCCTCCATCAAACCACCCACCACCAGGGCCGTGGGCACGGAAAAGCCCCAGGACTCCTGCCAGACGAAGACCAACAAGAGCAACAAGAACAGCGCCATCCCCAGAGCCGATCCCACCGGCTTCCAGGGGTTGGCCAGGTTGGCCCGGGGAATCCGGACCTCCAGGCCCTCGGGGCTCTCCAGGCAGCGCAGCCGGCAGGCCGACGGGCGGCGGGGCTTGGGAACCAGCCTCCCGGTCCGCAGGTAGCGCTGGCCCAGGCTCTCGTCCAGCTCGCGGCTCTTCTTGAGGACGGGGGGGCTCACCGTCTTGTCCCGGAAGTCAGACCCCAAGAGGCGACTGACCCCCTCCGCCGTCCAGCGGGCCTCCTCGGGATCGTCCAGGAACCTGTCCACCAGCAGGCTGCGATTGGAGACGCGCAGGTGAACCTCGTACACGTCCTCAACCAGCCGGGGGCCGTGCCGCCCCTTGTGGACCTTTGATTCCCGGGTGATCTCGACGGCCCCGGCCTTGGCCAGGCTCAGGACATCCCGGAGCATGGGGCGGGCAAGGCCCCACCAGTCGGTCAGGGTGCGGGTGTCTCCGTCCAGGACCCTGCCCCTCTGCACCAGCATCCCGACCAGTCCCGACAAGAAGCATGCCCCCCCGAAGAGCGCCCAGGAAAGGCTGAACTCCATCGACGGGATCACCTCCAGGCGGGCCATGACCTGGACCACCAGGGTCAGCGTGCCCACGAAGAGCGGCAGGCTGGCCGCCAGGTGGATGCCCTGCAGGAGATCCGTCCTCTGATAGGTTCGGGAGAGGGTCCTCCCCTGAGATTTCCAGACGTGGCGGCTCATGGCGGGAGGCTTCGCAATGGGCATGAGGCTTCCTCGCCAGGAAGGGAGTTCCGCTCTTGCCTGAACACCCCCGCCGTCGCCCCTCTGGAACATGGCCGCCATTCCGGCTAGAATGGCTGCCATGAACCCGCTCTCTCCCGTCCCTTCCTCCTCCCCGATGTCAGTCCCGACCTCCCCACCCGACCGGTCCCTCCGGCTCCCGGACCAGCCGGCCGACCGGCTGGAGCTGGGGAGAAAACCTGGCCTGACGGCGGCTCCCCAGGCCCCGCGAACCCCGACCCAGGCCTCGACAGCCCCGGAGCAGGCCCGCCCCATCTCCCCGCCTCCGGACTTCCCCGCCCACAGTTCCTGGAGGTCCTGGTCCCAGGCCCGGACGGCCCTGAAGCCGAGCCTGCCCGAAGAGACCCTGGCGGTCCTGGACCGGACCTGGGAGTACGCCTCGAGCTGCCACGGCGACCAGATGCGGCCCAACGATGAGCCCTATGCGGTGCATCTCCTGGAGGTGGTGGAGATCCTGACCGAGAGCGGCGTGCGCGACTGCGACGTCCTGCAGGCCGGGATGCTGCACGACGTGGTCGAGGACACGCCCCACCCCCTCTCAGAGATCCGCGAGCTGTTCGGGCTCGGCGTCTCGGAGCTGGTGGACTGGATGACCAAACCCGAAGCCCGCCCCGGACAGGACCCCGCCGAGGTCCGCAGCGCCTATCTCCGGCAGTTCGCCCAGGCCCCTCCGCAGGCCGCCGTGGTCAAGCTGGCGGACCGGCTGAGCAACGTCCAGCGCCTGCACACCCACCCGCGGCCCGCCAAGCAGCGCTCCTACTACAAGGAGACCGTGGAAGAGGTGATGCCTCACGCCCAGGCGCACCCCTGGTTTGCCGGGCAGTTCCAGGCCTGGCGGGAGGCCTTCGCCCACCTGGCCTGAGCCGGAGGATATGGAGCCCTGACCGGGGAAGACCTGACCCGTTCGCCCGGACGGCCCTCCTGACAGGGCCGAAATTCCCTGGCGCAGGGAGCCCACGATGTCGCGGACCGACCTGGCAGGAATCCTCCGTCGCAACTCCATCCGCAAGGGCTGGCGGGAACCGGTGCGGATGCCCGTCCGGGTGCTGGAGCAGGGCGGGACCACCCACGACTGCGAACTGGTCGAGGCCAGTCCCCTGGGCTTCAGGCTGCGGGCCCCACGCCGGCTGCCCCGCAACCAGCCCCTGGTCTTCCGCTTCCACTGCGGCGCGCCGGATTCCACCTCCGAAGGTCTGCCGGGCGGCGTGGTGGACATCCCCGGCGAGGTCCTGTGGACCCGCAAGGAGGGAAGCGGCGCCCTGAACGTCCAGGCCGGAGGCCGCTTCTCACTGGACCACCGCCGTCACTGGGAATCCCTGTGCCGGCTTCTGCTGCACGGGCCCGGCATCGACATGGCCGACCTGGACGAGCGCCGCAGCCACGGCCGCATGGTGCACGACCAGGATCTGGAGAGCCAGGACATGGTCCTGCGCGACATCTCGCGAGGCGGGGCTGGTCTGCTGGTGCGCCAGCCGGTGGTGGTCGGTTCGTGGATGGACCTGCTCTTGGAGCGCGACGAGGACCCCCTGCAACTGCGGGGCCGGGTCCTGCGCTGTCAGGAGATCGTCCGGGGCAGCGTCTATCATGTCGGTCTGGCCTTCGGGATGATGGACACCGGGACCAGCCAGGACCTGCTGACCTACCTCACCGAGCTCCTGGAGAAGAAGGGCCCGGCCTCCTGCCCTCCTCCGGGCTGAGGGGGTCGGGTTCCAGGACCGTCCGGTCCCGGGCGTAGTGATAGCGCAGGGCCTCCTCGGAGTACCGGTGGCGATGCCCGCGCGGACACGCGTCCCGGATCGCGACCCAGGCCGGCCAGGTCCTGGTGGGATCCCAACCTGCCTGCAGGGCCTTCTGAAGGGCCTCCAGACACGGACGCCGGCATCCCTCCCAGCAAGGGGATGCAGGCCACGCCGGCCCGGCAGGGGTCGGCAGATCCAGGACCACCAGGGCGCGCAACGCGATCCAGGGACCGTAGATCGGATGCACGCTGAGGTGGGCCGGCGAAAGGCTGGCCATCCCGGCCAGGTCCGCCGCCCGCTGGATGGCAACCCGGCGGGGAGGTGGCTCGTGGGAGAAACGCACGTCCAGGACAGGCAGGCCCTCCAGGGCCCGGGCCAGGGCCTGCTCGACGTAGCGATCCAGGGGGTCCGAGGCCCGCCGCAGGTCGAGCCGCCGATGGCAGGCCTTCAGGAAGAGGGGCCACAAGACCCGCGTATTGCCCACGACCAGGGCCAGCCGATCCTCCCGTGCAGGCAGGCGCAAAGACTCCGGGACCGCCCGATTGTAGGTGCCCACGGCCAGCGGTGCCACGAGATCCAGCCCGGTGACGGCCAGACGCTCGCAGACCAGGCGAAGCGGGGTGGGGCCGACGCATTCCTGGGGGTCGGGGTCCGGATCATGGAGGTCGCGCATCGCCGCGGCATTTCGGACCCGACCCGCAGGGGTCCTGGCCGCGCTCTCCCGTGTGGGGAGGAGGCGGCGAGCTCGAGACGAGATCTTGCTCTGCAACTCAAAGGCTGCCTGGACCGGGCCTCGAAACCCAGAGCATGGAATCGACCGAGCTCCTGGCGCATTACCTGCAGACGAGTGCCGTCGTCCAACTGGTCCGGGCGACCCCGGAGGGCCTGGTGACCGAGTGCAACCAGGCCTTTGCAACGGCCCTGGGCGTCTCCCGGAGCCAGCTCATCGGACGCCCGATCTGGGGATGGCTGGTCGACCCTGACGCCCAGAGACTTCGAGAGAGGATCTTCACGGCAGAACCCGGCCTCTTTCCCCAGCGGATCAACCTCTCCGACGCCCAGCAGCATCCCTACACCCTCGAGGCCCTTTTGTACCTGGACTCGGACGGCTTCGCCCTGATCGGGGAACCCGCCCTGAGCAAGGAACACGCCCTGCGCAACGAGTTGCTGCTGCTGAACAACGAACTGGCCGTCCTGACCCGCGAGAACGCGCGCCAGAACAAGGACCTGCGGAAGGCCCAGGAGGAGCTGGAGAGGGTCTACGACGAGCTGAAGAACTCGCACTGGCACCTGAAGAAGATCCAGGAGGTCCTGCCCATCTGCATGGTCTGCGGCAAGGTTCGGACCGAAGAGGCCACCTGGGACGACCTGATCCACTACTTCAAGCAGAACTCGGACTTCCTGAGCCACAGCTACTGCCCCGAGTGTCTGGCCCGAATCGAGGCGGAACTGGAACCGAAAGAGGAGGCTCCCTGATGGACTCCCTGCCCATCCTGGATCGTCTGGAGCTGGGCCATCGCCTGCGCAACCTGCGCACAGATCTGGCCGGGATGCTGGCCGAACGATCGCGCACGCGGCCGGGAGACCCGCCGGGCCATCCTGAAGTTCCAGATCCCCGAGCCTTCGACCAGGACGCCAACGAGCATCTGGACTTCCTGGCCGGTGCCGTGGAGGGCGGATCGCTTGCGGCCTTCGAGGAATACGCCCGCTGGAAGTCCCGGGTCCTGGTTTCGCGCGCCCTCTCGACCACCGATCTGGTCCAGGATTTCCAGGACATGGAGGCCTGGCTGGGGACCCGGCTGCCCCCGATTCAGAAGGAGGCCGTGACCCGAGCCCTGCGCGCCGGTGTGCAGGCCGCCAGCGAGGCCCGAACCGGGGGGCCTGGGATTCCAGCCGCCCGGTCTCCATTGCAGGCGGTGCAGGAGCGATTCCTGCGGGTCATCCTGCAAGGGGATCGCCGGGAAGCCACCCGACTTTCGCTGGAGGCCTTGCAGGAGGGCCACTCGATTCCGGACCTGTACATCGA
>DCTU01000361.1 GCA_002329445.1 bacterium UBP9_UBA1432 | reverse complement strand
CGTGCTGGCCCGCCAGCGTCACGCCACGGTCGAGGCCATGGGGGCCGTATCCCTGCAAGGCGACATCGCCGACCCCCAGGCCACCCTCGAAGCCTGCCGGGGTCGGGACCTGGTCTTCCACACGGCCTCCAAGGCCGGGGTGTGGGGCCCGGATTCCGAATACGAGCGCATCAACGTCCAGGGGACCCGCAACGTCCTGGACGCCTGCCTGAAGGCCGGGGTGCCCGGCCTGGTCTACACCAGCACCCCCAGCGTGATCTACCACCCCCGGGTCCAGGTCGAGGGGGTGGATGAGAGCCTCCCCTACCCCGAACGCTTCGAGTGCGCCTACGCGCGCACCAAGGCCCAGGCCGAGAGAATGGTCCTGGAAGCCCACGGCCAGGAGGGCCTCGCCACGGTCGCCCTGCGTCCCCACCTGATCTACGGGCCCGGGGATCCGCACCTGATCCCCCGGGTCCTGCAACGGGCCCGCGAGGGCCGCCTCTTCCAGGTCGGAGACGGGACCAACCGGGTGGACCTGACCTTCGTGGACAACGCGGCCCAGGCCCACGTGCTGGCCGGCGACCGGATCGAGATCGCGGGCGGACGCGCCTACTTCCTGAGCGATGGCGAACCGGTGGCGCTCTGGCCATGGATCGCCGGAGTCCTGGAGCAGGTGGGGATCCCGCCGGTCCGGCGCACGCTCTCCTATGGGACGGCTAGGGCCCTGGGAATCGCGATGGAGGGAATCCATTCCCTGCTGCGCCTGCCCGGGGAGCCCCGGATGACGCGCTTCGTCGCCTCGCAACTGGCCACTTCCCACTGGTTCGACATCTCGGCCGCCCGGCGCGAGCTGGGCTACGAACCGCAGGTCTCGGGGGCCGAAGGGACCCGACGCCTGATCGAGTGGATCCGGTCCGGAGGGCTGGAGAGGGCCTGAGCCCCGCCGGCAAGGCCTCGGTCGACCCGAACGCGAAGCGGTTCAGGGAGCCTCAAGCCTCTGCAGGAGGTAAGCCTCGGTGACCCCGTCCGGAGCGAAGTTCTCCACCCTCAGTGCGTCGCGCACTCCATAGCGCCGACCGAACCACTGGCGGACCGGACTTGCCCCCCCGTCCAGCCAGAGCAGGAGGACCGGCCTGGGGAAGGGCGCCATGACCCGTTCGATCTCCTGGTTGGCCACCTGCTCGGACCACAACCGATGCACCGGCAACAAACCGGAGGTGGCGTAGTCGGGGGTGTACTCGTAGAAGGCGAAGCCCCTGGGGTCCAGGCGATAGAAGATCTTCTCGCGGGCGTAGTAGTACAGGAACGGGTGGAGCGCGTAGTTGTCGAAGCCGGCCACCGAATCCGCCTGCCCTCCCAGACTCCGGACCCATCGGGCCGGGGCCTGGAAGCCCCCCGAGCGGAAATAGCTCGAGACCCGATAATCCCGGATCAGGGCCAGGTTCACCAACCCCACCAGGACCAGCACCGACCAGGCCAGCGGGCGCCAACGCCCTGCCCCCAGGGCACCCGCCCCCAGGAGCATGCCCAGGTAGGGGATCAGGAAGACGTAGTAGCGGGGCCGGGACAGTTCCGGAAACTTCAAGGCGATCCCGGCCAGCAGAAGCCCCACGGGCGCCAGCAACAAGACCAGCAAGGGCATCCCGCTTCGCGGCGCGAGCGTCCGCAGGCCCACCAGGAGCAGCCCCCACAAGAGCAAGGAACCCAGAATGTCCACCGGTCCCTGGGGAAGCCCCCCCCCGGTCAGGGCGCCCAGGTGTTCCAGGCCCGTCTCCATCACCATCATCCGCCCGGCCAGGCTCAGAGCCAGACCCGGCGCCGGACCGGCCTGCAGGTCCCGCCCCAAGCGGTTCTGCAACTGCCCCAGGAAGCCGGGAATCCAGGGCAGGTACAGAAGGGCGCACAAGCCCCAGCACAGGGCGAGCAGACCCAGGCGGTGGCGCCCTTTCCACGCCGCATGGATCAGGTGGGCGGCCAGCACCAGGAAGCCCAGGTAATGGCTGTAGAGGAGGAGGCTGGAGGCGACCCCCAAGGCGAGCCCCCAGGTCCAGCGCCCGGTCTTCAATGTCTGGAGATACAACCAGGAAGCCAGGAGCGAGAGGGGACTGAGCAGGGCGTAGCTGCGGATCCAGGTATCGTATTCCCAGGCCGGACAGGCCACCGCGTACAGACCCGCCGCGCACAGACCCACCCGCTCGTCGAAGAGCTCCTTCCCCAGCAGGAAGGTGAGCCCCACGGCCAGGGTCCCCAAGAGGACGAAGGGAATCCGCATCGGAACCTCGTCGTGGCCCACGACGCGCAACCATCCCGCCAACCACAGATAGGAGGCCGGGGGATGACGGTCCGCCTGGAGATAGTCCAGGACCTGGGGCACGGGATTCCGGCACAGGTAATAGGACCAGCCCTCATCGGGATTCATGCGCGGCACCGTGGCGGCGGCCAGGCGGAAGGCCAGCCCCGTCACCAGGATCAGCGCCAGCCAGGTCGCGGTCCGCATCTGCATGGCGCGCCGGTTCGGCACCCTGGAGGGCGCCCCTGCCCCAGATGCTCGGACGGATTCCTGCAGGGCGCGCGCCCTCAGGCTGGAATCCCCTCTTCATGAAATCCCTGACCGAACACCTGTGGTTCGAGGTCCCGACCCGCCGGGGCTTCCTGAACATCACCCCCCAGGTCGAGGCCCTGGTCCGGCGCAGCGGGATCCAGGAAGGCCTGTGCCTGGTCAACGCCATGCACATCACCGCCAGCGTCTTCATCAATGACGACGAGCCGGGGCTGCACCAGGACTTCGAGCGCTGGCTGGAGGGCCTGGCCCCCCACGAACCCCTCTCGCGCTACCAGCACAACCGGACCGGCGAGGACAACGGCGATGCCCACCTCAAGCGAACGGTCATGGGCCGGGAGGTCGTGGTGGCCGTGACCGACGGCAAGCTGGACATGGGGCCCTGGGAGCAGATCTTCTACGGCGAGTTCGACGGCCGCCGCCGCAAGAGGGTCCTGGTCAAGGTGCTGGGCGAGTAGGTCGCACCTCGATCCCAAACCCCATGAGGTGACGCCCCGAGGTGGGGCGTGGAGGCAACCATGAACCGGTGGCGAGCCCTGGGGATCCTGATCCTGACCCTGACGCTCCTCCTGGGCCTGATGGCGGAGATCCACGCCCAGGGGCGCACCCGAACCGGCTCCGCCCAGGAGCGTCGCCAGAGGTTCCCGACCTCCAACCCGCGCGGAGTTCCGATGGGCCTGGCCCTGAAGGCCACCCCGGACGGCACCGGTTGGGTGGTGACCCAGGTCCTGCCGGATTCACCGGCCTCCAAGGCCGGCCTGGTTCCGGGCGACGTGCTGGTCCAGGTGGATGGAGAGAGCCTGACCGCCCCCTTGCACCTGGCCCAGGCATGGGCGGCTCTTTCCGGCGGCCAGAACATCGAGGTGGGCCTCCTGCGAGAAGGGGCCCTCCTGACCTTCCGACTGGTCCGGCCCCAGGCCCCAGGCTCGGCGGCCGAGAGCCTGATGAAGGAGGCGGGCGGGCGCGTGGCCTGGCAACCTCCCGATTCGCCCAGCCAGCGGGTGGAACAGTTCAACGTCCTGCGGACGGTCCTGGTGGCCCCGGATGGGCGCGTCACAATGCTGGGCACCTACGACCCCACCTGGCCCACCGGTCCTCTCCCCTACCAGGTCCTGCTGCGGGAAGCCCTGGAGAACCCCGCCCCCTCCCTCTCACTCGAGCTGGTCCGAGACGCGCAGGAGGATGCGCGCCTGCGACAGGTCCTGGACCAGGAGGCGCCCCGAATCCGCGACGACACCGCCTACGGGGTGGCCTGGGTCCAACGCTTCATGGACCTGCTGTGGCGCGCGGACGACCTCGAGGCCGACCGGCGGCTCTTCGCTGCCCGCCTGGAGGAGGGCTTCGGCATCACCCGGGAGGAGTTCGAGGTCTTCCGACAGTGGCGCAACTCGCCCAAGGGCCCCAGCACGCCGCCGCCCGTGCGGGAGTACATGCGCAAGTACTACGCGGGAGCGGGCCTGCCCGAGGTCGGCCGGGCCCTCTCCCTGATGAACCTCTTCCAGGAGGACAACTCCTCCCACATCATGCTGGAGATCGGCGAGGTCCTGGGACTGGGTTCCCAGGTCCGCCCCCTGGTGGACCGGATCCTGGCCCTCCCCGAAGGCAACCAGCGCCTGGAACCGACCCTGGAGCTGCTGAGCCTGGTCTACGGCGAGCTCCTGACCCGGCTCAAGGCCCCCCCGGACGAGGCTCGCGACATCCTGACCCGCTTCCGCGCGGGAAGGGCCGACGACACTGCGGTGATGGCCGTCATGGACCGGGCCAGCCAGACCTTCATGGCCGAGGCCATGGGCCGCAAGCTCCTGCACGGCTTCAACCTGTCGCAGGACCTGCTGGGGAAGATGTACCGCCTGCCTGAACTCCAGGCTCGGGTGGAGACCTTCTCGGGCCCCCTCAACTCGGCCACCTCCCGCATCTTCCTCAACGCCGACTACCGCCTGAAGGGCTACTGCGCCGAGGGAGGACCGGAAGGCCTGCGTCCGGATCTGGTCTACCTCTTCGACGAGAGGGAACGCCAAGGGATGGGCTCCGAAGCCGTCCCTGAGATGCTGCGCGTGCGCTACTGGCTGACGCCCGACCAGGTGCACATGCAGTCTTCCCCGGACGGTTCGGTCGTCCGCTTCGGAGAAGCCAACATCCGCTTGAGGTCCCAGGTCCTGGATGCCCCCGGAGCCGACCCGGCCAGCCAGGCCTTCCTGAGCGCCGCCTCCGAGGGCTACGCCCGCGAGATCAGCTCGCGCTACGAGGCCCTGGCCCGCCAGTCGCCCAACCTGCACGCGCTGCGCGAGGTGGCCAAGGTCGTGGCCCTGGTCCGGTCCGCCCGCGAGCGGGGCCTGGATCTGCAGGCTCCGAACCTGAGGTATGCAGGCCCGCCTATCCCCGAGACCGTGCCCGGCCTGTGGGGCGCCACCTTCCTGGTGAGTCGCGATCTCGCCCATAACGAGCTGCAGTTCTGGCGCAGCGGCGGGGTCGACTTCTCTCCGGAGGAGGGCGACTGGGCGCAACCCACCGAGAATCCGACCGTGTCCAACGACGTCCTGCGCCAACTGGCAGCCAGCACCGCGCTGGCCGAGAAGGCGGCCGCGGCGGCGGGCCAGGGGGACCTGGAGGGAGCCCGGAAGCTGGCCGAGATGTCGGCCCAGGCCATGGTCGGCGCCCTGCCCGAGATTCCCGAGGCGGTGCTCTCCCCCTCGGCGACACCGGCCGGAGAGGCGGACGTCTCGCAGGCCGCCCTCCAGGCCGTGGAGGCCAACCTCCAGGCCCTCGAGACCTCCCAGGCCGCCCTCCTGCAAGCCGAGCCATTGAAGCAGACCTCTCCGGAGGCCTATGCCCAGGCCGTCGAGGTGGCCCGAGAGTCCGAGGTCCGGACCTTGGGAAACCTCCAGCGCCTGCAGGACTATCTCGACCAGTACCGCCAGAGCCCCACCCGCTCCTCGGAGCTGGCCGTCGAGCTCCAGGGCCTGGGCCGGGTCTCCCTGCTCCGGGAGTCCCCGGTTGCAGGATCGACTCCCTCAACTGCCGCAGGCCAGACGCCGGGGGCCGGGGGCCGGCCGGCCTCCCCCGGGGCCCAGTCCTCAGCCCCCAGCCGCTCCGGAAACGGGCCTGGCCAGGAGCAGTTGCTGGCTGACCTGGAGGGCTTGAGGGCCGATCTGGCCCGCCTCACCCGACTCCAGGCCCAGTTGGGCCGCTCGATGTGGTCCGACGTGGTGGCCTTCGAGGACTGGCAGTCCCAGGTGGAGCGGAGCTACGCGCGATCCTGGAGCAACCTCCAGGGCCTGCTGGAGAGCGAAGCGCTCTACTACGCCAAGAAGTTCCTGACGTTCAAGAAGGCGCCCCAGGCCGACCTGGACGCCCTGCAGCGGCTGGGTGAGACCCTGGCCGTCCGCGACGTGGTCCAGTGGAGCCAGGAACAGGAGAAGGACTGGGAGTGGGTCGGCAAGGCCATCGTCCAGCTCGCCGGGGTCTCGGGACTGGACGACGAGCTCAAGAGGGTGGTCGTGGCCGGAAGCGCCTTCGTGGACATGGGGGTGGACCTCTCCACCTACTACGTCGCCTGGCGTGACATGGAGAAGATGAGAGTCAACCAGGCGGCCTACGAGGAAGCCAACCGGGCCAACCGCGAGGCCATGACCCGACTGATCCAGCGCATCCGGGAACTGGAGGCCCGGTTGAAGACCGAGACGCCCGGGACCTGAAGGAGCCGCTTCACCGACGACCCTGCCCTTCACGCAGGGTCGTTTGAACTCGCACAGAATCCCCGGCCCCATGTGGACGCAGATCGGTCGTCGTCTGGTGGCCTGGGCCGAACGTTGGGTGCCCGACCCCTTCGTCTTTGCCGTGGGCCTGACCCTGGTGGCCCTCTTCCTGGGAATCCTCCTGACCGGAACCTCCCCTGCCGGGATGGTGGCGCACTGGAACCACGGGTTCTGGAACCTTCTGGAATTCTCGATGCAGATGAGCCTGATCCTGGTGACCGGACATGCCCTGGCCGCCAGCCGGCCCATCCACTCGCTCCTGATCCGCATGGCCGACCTCCCCCGCTCGCGCCGGGGAGCCGTGGCGCTGGTCTGTCTGGCCGCCATGCTGGCGGGGCTGCTCAACTGGGGGCTGGGCCTGATCCTCGGTGCCCTGCTGGCCCGGGAGGTCGGAGTGGCCGCTTCGCGCAAGGGCCTGAAGGTCCACTACCCCCTGCTGGGGGCTGCAGGATACACCGGAATGATGGTCTGGCACGGGGGGCTCTCGGGCTCCGCTCCGTTGAACGTGGCCACCCCAGGGCACTTCCTGGAAGAGCGGATCGGCCTGCTCCCCGTGACCGACACCATCTTCTCCTTCAACAACCTGGGGATCACCCTCGCCCTGCTGGCCCTGACCCCGCTGGTCCTGGGAGCGATGCACCCCCGGGAGGAAGAGGAAATCCTCCCCGTGGGAGACTACGTCGAGGCAGATGAGGCGCCGCCTCCTCCCCCACCAGACCCGACGACGGCCACGCCCGCCTCGAAGCTGGAGGACTCCCGAGTCTTGGCCTGGGTCACCGCCGGAATGGGACTGGCCTGGAGCGTCTGGAGCCTGGCCGGCCCGGCCCTTCACGGAGAGGGCATGGCCCGCGTCATGGCGGGCATCGACCTCAACAGCATCAACTTCTTCTTCCTGTTCCTGGGCCTGGCGTTCCACGGCTCGCTGCGAGCCTACACCGCGGCTGTGGGCGAGGCCACGACCGGAGCGGCGGGCATCGTCCTGCAGTTCCCCTTCTACGCGGGCATCATGGGCATGGTCGGTGGCTCAGGCCTGATCACCCTGGCCTCCAACTGGATGACCGATTGCGCGGACCTGGTGATGCAGACCACCGGTCTGCAGGTCTTCCCGCTTCTGGCCTTCCTCTCGGCGGGGCTGGTCAACCTCTTCGTGCCCTCCGGCGGGGGTCAATGGGCCATCCAGGGTCCTATCGCCGTGGAGGCCGCCCTGCAGATGAAGCTCGAGGTGGGTCGGGCGGTGATGGCCGTGGCCTACGGCGACGAGTGGACCAACATGCTGCAGCCCTTCTGGGCCCTGCCCCTGCTGGCCATCACCCGCCTGGCCGCCCGGGACCTGATCGGCTATACCCTGCCTCTGATGGTGGTGGCCGGACTAGTGGTGGGGATCGGCCTGATGATGCCCTGAGCGGCCGCCCGCAGACTGGGAAGGGCGCCCGCGAGGCCCGGGTGCTGGCGGGCTGCTTTGGACGCAGACCACGGTCCCGAGTGCCCCACGACGAGTCCCGGGGGACCCGTGACGCCGCACCCAAAGGGAATCGCCCTGACGCGCCGAACGTGCCTCGCCGGCCTCCCAGCGTGTGTCCCCCCACGTCGAGGCCCATTCCCGCCAACCTTCAGGGGTCGAAAATTGTCACGGAGGATGCCCATGCCCACGCTCCACACCCTGCCCGGCGACGATGTCCGGCAGATCCTGTGGCGCTTCGCCGAGCGCTACGACCTGCAGATGCTGGTACAGTCTGCGCGGACCGTGGCTCGAGGGCCGGTCGCCCGACTGGTGGCCGCGGGCGAGCGCAACAGCCACGAGTGGACCGAGGCCAAGAACGCCCTCTTGCAGGCCTTCGATGACGCCGGCATCACCGCTGCCGCCCTCGACCCGGAATACGGCGGGTTCATCCCTGGGCCCAAGAACCTGGCCCTGGCGCTGATGGCCTTCGAGCTGTCCTGGGTGGACGGCGGCGCGGCCACCTGCAGCCTGGCCGGCCACCTGGCCCTGGCTCCCATCCACGAGCGGGGCACCCCGGAGCAGCAGGCCACCTACATGAGCAAGGCCTCGCCCCAGAACGGCCCTCCCTCCCGCGGAGCCTTCGTGCTCACCGAGCCCCTGCCGTTTGTAGGAGTGGAGACGGGCATCCTGAGCGGGAAGCTGCGGGTGGCGGAGTGGCAGGAGGGCCAGGAGCCGATCCTGCAGGTGGACAAGCGCGGGCGCTTCATCACCAACATGGCCTTCGCCGACTTCGCCACCGTGGCGGTCGACTCGGATGACCCCCGCATCAAGGGAAGCTGCATGGTGGTCGTCGAGAAGGATGACCCTGGACAATTCGACCGCGGAACGCCGGCGCGCAAGCTCGTGCACCAGCTCTCCTCCACCCGCGATCCGGTCTTCAGCCTGCGCGTGCCGGCCAGCCGCATCATCGGGGGCTACACGGTGGAGGGCGGGACCATCGTCCCCCGGCACAGCCACAGCGAGATCATCGCCTCCGTCTTCCGGCGCACCCGGGTGACGGTGGGCCTGATGACCGCCGCCAAGCTGCTTTCCGCCGTCGAGCCGGTCCTGCGCTATGCCCGGAACCGCTTTCGCGGCGGGGACCTCGAGCCGGGCTCGCCCCGCTATGATCAGGGGCTGCAGCAGAAGGAAGACGTGCTCCACCGCTTGATCGATGTCTGGAGCACCGGGGAGGCGGCGGCCTCGCTGGGCTTCGCCACGGCCCGGCTCTTCGACGAACTGGACCCCCTGGACCGCCAGAAGGACGCCCTCTTCGCCGAGCAGGGCCTGACCGGCCGCAAGGCGCTGGTGGCGCTCAAGCAGGCTTCGGCCCGAGCCACGACCTTCCTGAAGCTCTCGGCCCAACCCGAAGAGGAGCGCGACCAGGCCCAGTACGAGGCCCTGGAGTCCGACCCGCTCGTGGCTTTCGCCCTCAAGGACGCGCTGGCCAACGTCTTGTGCCCCGCCTGCAAGCTCTGGAACACGGGCCACGGTGCCAACGTGATGCGCGAGGCCGTCAGCCTGATGGGCGGCTACGGGATCACCGAGGACTGCCCCGGCTTCCTGGGCCAGAAATGGATGGACGCCCAACTCGAGGCCACCTATGAAGGGCCGGAGGCCGTGCAGCGCCGACAGCTCTCGGTCACGATGACCCAGGAGACCTTCCTCGAGCAGTTCCGGCTCTGGATCGCCGAACTGCGCCAGCTCGCCGCCCGAAAGCCGGGCACCGGGGCGTGTGCGCTGGCCACGGCCATGCAGCTCTGGCTGTGGACGCTGGAGCACCTGCAACAGGCCAAGGATGCCGACGGGACCAGGCTCTTCGGGTCCAACCGCCAGGGGGTCAGCTTCGCCCTGGCCGATGCGCTCTGCTGGCTTCTGGCCTCGCACTGCCAGGTCATGGACATCGTTGAACTCGAGGCTCGCGGCCCCGAGAATCCGGTCGTGGCCGAAGGCCTGGCCGGAACGCTGGGATTCCTCACCAACCTGTGCCACGTGCAGGTGGCCCGGGCGACCGGGGAAGTGGGGCGCATCTGCGCCGAGCTGGTCTTCGGCTACAACCGGCACCCTGCCTGCGACGACCAAGTCCGCGGGACGTGCGGCGGCGCGGAGGAACTCGACGCCACGGAGGACGGGCTGACTGCCTTCGTGCGCCTGCGCACGCGCCTGGACGGATGTCTCACCGGCTCCCGCCTGGCCAAGGATCACGCCGCCGAGGCCCTGTCCCGGGTGATGATTCCCGAAGCCGCGGACTATCCGGCCTGACGCGATGGAACGCAGCCAGATGGAAGCCGACATCGTCTGCGTCGGGTTCGGTCCAGCCGTGGCCGGCTTCCTGACGACCCTTTCCGGACAACTCACGCAGCCCGATGGCAGCCCGCGCTTCGAGAGCGCGGCCGTCCCGGGGCTGCCTCCCCAGGTGATCGCCTACGAGCGCTCCGACGATCTCTCCTTCGGGGTCTCGGGCGTGGTGACGCGAGCCAGGGCCTTGCGAGAGACCTGGCCCGAGATCGATCCGGGCGAGATCCCCATGGCCACCCCGGTGACCGAAGAACGGCTCCTGTACCTGCTCGACCCGATCGGGGCCAGTCGGCGCTCGCCGGTGCTGCGCCTGGCAGACCGGTTGATCCGTGCGGCTGGCCGCTGCTTCCCTTCGCACTTCCACCGCGAGGCCTTCCGACTGCCCTACACCCCCCCGTTCCTGCGCAAGGAAGGAGGGCTGGTGCTTTCCCTGGGGCAGTTCATGCAATGGGTGGGCTCGAGCCTGATGGCCTCCGGGACGGTGCAGGTGTGGCCGGGAACGCCCGTGGCCTCGGCGCTGGTCGAGGATGGACGGGTGGTGGGCATCCGCATGGTGGACCAGGGGACCGACCGCCAGGGCCAGCCCGAGGCCGGCTTCATGCCGGGCATGGACATCCGGGCCGCCCTGACCGTGGTGGGCGACGGGCCGGTGGGGCCGGTCGGCCGGCAGCTCGACGAGCGATTCGGCACGCCTCTGGGGAACCACCGGCGGGACTGGGCCGTAGGCATGAAGATGGTGGTGGACCTCCCCGCGGGCTGCGAACTCAAGCCCGGGACCGTGTTCCACACCTTCGGCTTTCCCGAGCCCGAAATCTTCGGATTCCTCTACGTCCATCCCGGCGGGGTGGCCTCGTGCGGCATCTTCGTGCCGTCCTGGCTCGACTCTCCCGTGCGCACCTCCTATCGCTACCTGCAGCACTGGATGATGCACCCCTACCTGTGGCGCTACCTCGAGGGCGGCACGCTGCGCTCGTGGGGAGCCAAGAGCCTGCAGGAGTCGGGACGCCGGGGCGAGCCCCTGCTGGTGGGAGAAGGCTACGCCCGGGTGGGCGAAGGTTCCGGCAGTACCAACGTGCTGACCGGCTCAGGGTTGGACGAGGCCTGGAAAACGGGCACGTTGCTGGCTGAGGGCGTGCTGCAGCTCCTCGAGGAGAAGCTGCCCTTCACCCGCGAGAACCTGACCCGGGCCTACGTCGAGCGGCGGCGGCGAAGCTGGCTGGACAAGGAATCGCGTCAGGCCGAGAAGGCCCGGGACGGCTTCAGCCAGGGGCTGGTGACGGGCCTGATCGGCATGGCCCTCAGCGGCCTGTCTGGCGGAAAGCTCTCGGTGCCAGGGCGTTCGGTGCCGCCCTGGAAGCGGCTGCCCACCTTGGAGGAATACTACCAGGGGCGCGTCTCCGCCGAAGAGGTGCAGCAGATCCGACAGCGCGGGGGGTCGTTGCACTCCGCCCTGATGGAGCGCTGCGGCTGGCCCGCCATCCCGTATGACGGCAAGTTGCTGGTTTCGCACCAGGACGCCCTCTTGATGGGTGGCAAGGTCTGTGCCCCGGCCGGGTACGCCGATCACGTGGTGGCGGTGAACCCGGAGCTCTGCCGGCAGTGCGCCCGAAAAGTGTGTGTCGAGATCTGCTCGGGGCAGGCCCTGACCGTGGGCGCCGAGGGCGCGCTCGTCCTGGACCGCGAGAAGTGCGTCCACTGCGGGGCCTGCGTCTGGAGCTGCTCCCAGCCGCATCCGCACGACCCGGAGCGTTCCAACATCGAGTTGCGAGCCGGTGCCGGCGGACTGCACTCGGCCGAGAATTGAAAGGAAGAATATCGTGAGCTATTCCATCGTGGTGTGCGCCGGCCTGGTGCCTGACCCCCTGCAGTCCCTGGAGCCGATCCAGACTCCCCAGGGCCCCGCCCTGAAGAACGAGATGATGCTGCCGGCGGTGCTGGACAACTGGGCCTTCTGCGCCCTGGTCGAAGCGGGCCGGCTGGCGAAGGACGCGCCGGGGAGCAAGGTCTACCTGGTGAGCATGGCTCCCAAGGCCAAGCTGCAGCAAGTCATGATGACGGTGGCCCAGAAGGTCCCCTTCGAGCTCGTCTGTCTGGACGGCCCCTCCAGCGGGTTCGCCGACGCCTCTCACGTGGCCGCCGCCCTGGCCGAAGCCATCCAGGCCATCCCCGGTCTGGATCGCGACCGGCTCCTGCTCTTCGGGGGCTGGGAATCGGCCTCGCGCAGCGCCGGCGTGACCCTCGCCATGGTGGGCGAGCGCCTGGGCATCCGCGACCAGTTCCAGGGGGTGGACGAACTGACCATCCAGCCGGACGGACGGCTGCGCATCCTGGAGAGGGTGGAAGGCGGCCAGCACCAGGTGTCGCTGTGCGCCGGCGCGCCGGCGGTGCTGGGTTGGGCCACCGGCAACCTTCCCGAGCCCCCCAACAACCCCCAGATCGGCATGACCAACATGCGGCTGGTGATGCCCGCCCTGCAGAAGGCCCGGCAGGTCCCCAAGGAGTCGGACGGAGCCAGCTTCGCCAGCGTGAACCTGCCGGCTGCCCGACGCGCCACCCGGGTGGTGAAGGACATGACCCCGGACCAGATCGCCCAGGAGCTGGTTTCCTGGATCGGAGGGGAAGCCACGCTCCAGGTGACCGAGCAGGCTGTCTCGGCTGCACCGCCGACTTCCGGGTCGGAAACGCTGCTGTTCCTGACTCCCACCCAGAGCGACGGAACCCTGGCCCGCGCCTCCCTGGAGGCGCTCTCGGTCGCCCGGAACGTGGCCCGGGCCCAGGGCGCCCGCCTGGTCGCCGGCCTCTATGGCGAGAAGGTGGAGGCGGCCGTCAACCAGCTCGCCGGGTGCGGGGCTGCCGCCATCCTGGGGGTCGCCAGCCCTGAACTGGCGCAGCCGCGCTACGGGACGGACGCCGCCGCCGCCGAGGCCTTGGCGCGCGAGGCGAAAGCCAGCCTGATCCTGGTCCCTGACACCAGCCGCACCCACCGGGTGATGGCCGGCCTGGCCCACCGGCTGGGCGGGCGCGCGGACACGCACGTCACCGGGATCTCTGATTCCCTGGAGATCACCCGCTGGTACTACCGGCAGCGCATGGAGGCGGCCCTGAGCCGCAGCCAGCGGCCCTGGGTCCTCCTGGTC
>DCTU01000227.1:7803-8818 GCA_002329445.1 bacterium UBP9_UBA1432 | reverse complement strand
CCCCTGCCTCGCGTCTATCCGTTCACCGTGATCCTCGAAGCCGGCGAGGCCGGTCTCCCGATTCCGTGCCACGTCAATTGCGCCCACCTGATGACGGTGGACCAGGGCCGTCTCCGCGAAAGGGCCGGTGACCTCAGTCCGGACAAGGTGCGGGAGGTCCAGGAGGCTCTGCGCTACGAACTCGACCTGTAACGGGTCAGCGGGCCGGGCACCCCTCCTCGCCTGCGCGCGCCGCCTCCGTCAGGACGACGCGATCGCGGGCGGGAAGGAATCAGCACCAGGCCCCTCGGGTCTCACGCCAGGCGGCGGATTCGGACCGTCCCGGCCCCATTGACAACGAACCGGCCGCGAGTCTAGACTCGCCCGGCGACCTTGGGGATTCGCCCCGCTCCAGGTGTCTTGGCTTGCCGAAGGGGTGTCGGGTCGCGAGGGGGCCTTCATGTCTGAGTTGAAAATCGTCACCGAGCGCCTGGTCCTGGGGCCGCTCTTGAGCCACGACGCCCCGCGCCTCTTCGAGTACCGCTCGGCCCCTGCCGTGTGCCGCTATCAGTTCTGGGAGCCCCGCTCGGCCCACGAGGCGGAGGAGTTCATCGAGCGCTCGCGGTCCGACTCTTTCGAGACCCCCGATGTCTGGCACCAACTGGCGATCCGCCTGCAAGGCCAGGACCTCCTGGTCGGCGATGTCGGCGTCCACTTCCCAGGGGATCCTCCTCTCCAGGCCGAGTTCGGCATCACGTTGGCTCCCGAATTCCAAGGACAGGGGCTGGCCAGGGAAGCCCTTCTCGGGCTGCTCGACCACCTGTTCACGACCCGGTCCAGGCATCGCGTCTTCGCCTCGGTCGATCCTCGGAACGGGCCCTCGGTGGCCCTTCTGGAGCGCGTGGGGATGCGGCGCGAGGCGCACTTCCGCCAGAGCCTGTGGTTCAAGGGCGAATGGGCCGATGACCTGGTCTACGCCCTCCTCGACTCGGAGTGGAGAGAGCGCGCATAGTCGGCGCCCTCCAGCCGGCCGCCC
>DCTU01000227.1:0-7606 GCA_002329445.1 bacterium UBP9_UBA1432 | reverse complement strand
CCCGGGGGCGCCTGGCGCCCTCCGGGAACAGGCTCCAGCAGACCCAGGCGGTCAGGGCCAGGCCGGCAGCCTGCCCGGCCACCAGGCCCCAAGGACTGCCCGACACGCGCGGAGCGACGATCGCCCAGACGACGCCGAAGGCCGCGAACAGGATCAGGTGCTCGTAGATCACCCCCCGGGGGTGACGAGCGCACAGGCCTGGCATCCCTGGGACTTCTCCCTCGACGGGGTGACCCCTCGGAGGGTGGAGACTTCTAGCGCGCCTCGGGGGCCCACTCCCGAGGGAAGGCCCGCAGCAGATCGGGGTCGATCGGCTCGCCGTGGAAGTAGGTGGCGTAGTGCAGGTGGGGGCCGATCGAGGCCCCGGTGTTGCCGACCGCACCCAGGACCTGACCGGGTTGGACCACCTGCCCCTCCCGGACGTCGATCCGCGAGAGGTGCAGATACAGGCTGGTCAGCCCCTCTCCGTGGTTGACCACCACGCAGTTGCCGAGCAGCACGTAGTCCGGACCCACCAGCGTCACGACCCCGCCTGCAGGAGCAACCACGGGTGCCCCGGTCCAGTCCGCATAGTCCAGGCCTCGATGGAAGCCCGCCGTCCGACCGTTGCGCACCCGACGCACCCCGAAGGGCGACGAGCGCGGTCCCTGGGAGGGTTCCTGGAAGTTCCCCATCCAGCGGGCCCCCGGCTGCAGGTCGCGCAGGGCCGCCAGGACCCGGACCTCTTCGCGGTCGGCCTGGGGATCGGTGTACTTGGCCTCATTCGAGGCGCTCATGGTCAGATGCTGGACGGGGCGCCACTTGTTCTCGACGCGGATCTTCCGGGTCAACTCGAGGGCTTGCCCGTCGGCGTCCTGCAGGGCCAGTCGCAGGGTCGCCGTGCCCCCCACCGAGGCGTCCAGGGGGACCGCCAACCCCGTGCGCAGCCCATAGGGTGCGCGGGTCAGGGCTCCGGACTGGCCGGCCCAGTGCCAGGTTCCCGACGTGAAACGCCCGGTCTCGACCGAGACGAACAGGATTCCTCCCGGCCAGGTGTTTCCCCGGACGCGCAGGACCGGCTGGTCGGCCCGGGCCGGCAGCATCAAGAGCCCGAGCAGGAACAGCAGCAGCGAGAATCTCTTCATCCGGCGCACTTCGACGCCTCCGGGCCGGAGCCTACCGCGGCGTTCGGCCGCCGAGGCGGGCCCGCCTCGAGGCCCCCGATTCTCACGCCAGGCGGCGGATTCAGGCCAGGGGCGGGCGGCGGTAGAGCTCCTTGCCCTGCTCGAGGGCTCGGATGACGAACGGATTCTCCTGTCGGCACATCTCCTCGAGCTCGATGGGGGTATAGACCAGGACCTCGACCTGCGAGCCGACCGGCAGAAGATCCAAGGCCTCCTGGCGTCGCGCCAGGAAGCCCAGCCGCGTGTCCTTGATCACCAGCAGGTCGATCGGGGCTTCCCCCGCCGCACTCGGGCACAGGACGACCCGATCCGGCTGGAGCGATTCGACCAGTCCTGCCACCGTGGCCCTCAGGTCGTCCATCTCCCCCAGGCGCTTCCCTCCCCCGACGACAAGACCTGCTTGCAAGGTCGGGTTTGCAGGTCCCACGGGGCGGACATGAAGAAGGTAGTCCCGGTAAGAGACTTCAGCGGAGGAGGACCGACATGTTCCACAAGATCCTGGTTCCCCTGGACGGCTCACCCCTGTCGGAGGGAGCCCTGGCCCCCGCCCTGGAGGTGGCCCGGCGCTTCGAGGCCCAGGTGGTCCTCTTCCGGACCTCCGTCCTGCCGGAACACCTCATGGTCAGCCCGGTCCCGGTCTCACCGGCCACCTACACCGAGATCGAGCAGAGCATCCTGGACACCACCCGCGAGTACCTCGACGAGATGAAGGCCCGCCACCAGGATTCCGGCGTCCCCATCCGGACGGCCAATGCCAGCGGAGAGGCCGCCAAGGAGATCCTGGATTTCGCCCAGTCGCAGGGCATCGACCTGATCGTGATGTCCACCCACGGGCGCAGCGGCTTCCAGCGTTGGCTCTTCGGCAGCGTGGCCGAGAAGGTCATGCGTCATGCTCCCTGCCCGGTGCTGGCGGTGCGCCCCAAGGAATAGGCGCTGGGGATCGGTCCAGAAAGGTCTGGCGCCTGACCTGAGCCCGGCTCAGGCCAGGCGGTCCAGCTCGCCTCGCAACAGATCGCTCTCTGGATTCAGATCCAGCCCGGCCAGCAGAAGCTGGCGGGCCTGCGGCTTGCCTCCCGTGCGGCAGAGCAGGAGGGCCAGCCTCAGACGGACCGACTCGTCCTCGGGGCGCCTCTCGAGGGATTCCCGGTACAGGCGCATGGCTTCCTGGGGGCGACCCCTTCGGGTGAGGACCTCCGCCAGATCCAGGCAGACCTCGAACCCCGCAGGCTCGGCCTGCAGGGACTTGCGATAGCAGCGTTCGGCGTGCTTGAGGTTTGACGAACTCTCGGGCAGGACGTAGTGGTGCAGGACTCCCAGGCGGTGCCAGGCCCGGGAATGTGGCAGGCTGCGCCCCATCTCCGCCTTCAGCCACGCCGAGGCCTTGCCGACCAGGTCCCGCATTCCCGAAACCGCCACGCCCAGGAAGTTCCCCTCCACGTCGAAGCGGCTGACCCGGACCCCGAACCCGCCGATCTCCCTCTCCAGGATCCAGACGGTTCCCGCCCAGCAGCACACATCGCAAACCCGGGCCAGGGGTCGATTCGTGAAGGGCCGGCGGCGCGCGTCCTCCCGCCCCAGCACGACCAGACCCAGGCTCTGGGCCACCAGGAGGTCTCCGTCAGGCAGCACGGCGACGGCGTGGGGCGAAACCAGGGGCTCATCGCGGGGCGGCCCCATCACATCCAGGAACTGTCCCCCCTGACCGAAGCGCTGAAGTCGGTGGAACTGGGTGTCGCACAGCCACAGCGTCCCATCGGGGTCCAGGGCCAGGCCACGGGGTCCTCCGAAGGTTCCCCCGGGCTCACCCAGGGACGAAAAGCTCAGCACATGGAGACCCTGGGCCGAAAACTTCTGCAGCCCGTGCACGATGAACTGCTCGCCGCAGGCCACGTAGACGTTGCCCTCGGCGTCGACGGCGACGTCGTTGGGGTCCTCCAGGACACCGTCGCGCTCCACCAGTTGCAGCCCTCCGGCCAGATGCAACCGGCGCTCCTCCCCGATGACCCGGGACTTGACCCCCTCGGGATCGAAGACGCGCAGCTTCTGACCCACCGGATCGGCCACGTAGAGGAAGCCCCGGGCATCCAGGGCCAGTCCTCCGACTCCGGAAGCCTCGGAGGATGAGCCGAACTCGATCATCCGGGAGACCCGCCCGGAAGGATCGGTCTGGAAGACCGTCCCTCGCACCAGGTCCAGGCCGAAGAAGAGCCGCTCCTCCCCAACCACCAGGCCACCGTTCAAAGGTCAGCCTCCTCTCGAGTCCCCTGGAGTTCCCCCGTCCAGGGTTCGCAACCAGTCCACGGTGGCCTGCCGACCGTGACGGCGCTCGTGATCGAGGATGCTGCGCCACGAGCGTCCCAGCAGGAAGCGGCGCAGCCCGAGCAGGCGGCGGGCCTCGGCGTGGCGACCCGCACGCAGCAGCACGTGGTACTCGACCCAGCGGGCCATCCCCTCGCGCAGACCGCGACTGCGCCCCAGGACCCCCTGCTCGGCCTGCCAGGCGTGGACCAGTTCGTGCGCCAGCACCGCGCGAAATCGCGGGCGGTCCAGACCGGGGACGATCATGATCCGATGGACGCGCCGCTCCCCCAGCCAACGGGGAACGTAGCGACCGATGTGGGCTTCCGGGGTCGCCACGGCGGCCTTCCATCCGCGCACGGGAGGGCGTTCCAGGTTCAGCAGGACCGGCTCTTGCAAGCTCAGGCCGAAGCCCTGCTCCAGCTCGGACTGCACTTCCTTCAGGACCATCCGGGCCTGGATGGGGTCATTCACCGCGGGGGTCTGATGGAACTCGGAGGTGGTGAAACGGAACTCGCTGCGCCCGGTCAGGACCCGTTCCAGCGTCTGTCCCAGCACCGTCAACACCTTGGCGACCACCTGCATGGGCGGATCATACCATACTCCCGGAGCCTGAAGCCTGAGGTCCAGGATCCTGGGTCCCAGGCCCGAAGGGGCGGCCACGATGCGTGCTCGCGACTTGTTTCTGGTCCTCCCCCTCCTGCTGGCCCTGGCCGGGACTCCCGGTGCCGCCGAGGCCCCGGCTCCGCTGCCCACCCCGGCGGACACCACAACGCTCCCCGCCGAGAACCTCCGCGCCAGCTCGACGGTCCCGCACCCCGAGGGTGTCCCTGTGGACTCGGCTCGGGAGGCGGCCTGGCTGACGGCCCTGGGCCGACTGGCCCGGCTGGCCGCCCCCGAGGATCCGGACTCGGCGCTCCGCGTGGATGCCGCCCATCCCCGCTACGAGCTTCTGGGTTGGCTGCTGGAATCGCACATGGACGCCCCCTCCGCGCCCAAAGGTCTGGTGGAGGTGCACCTGGAGAGCCCGCCCCTCCACTCGCTGGGCCAGTCACCCACCACCCTGGGCCCGGCCTTCCAGGTCGACCTGGACGGCGACGGCGAAAGCGAGGAGGTCACCGCCGGGCCCGACACGCGCCTGCGCGTCCATCGGGGAGACCGCCTGATCGCCCGGTCCGCCCCCCTGGGCTTCCTGGAGGTCCGCTCGCTTCCCGGGCCGCGCGGCCTGCTGGAGATGGTCCGACTGACCCGACCCCTGGCCGTCGAGGCCGGCGAACCGGACGGCGCCGGGTGGGCCCGCTTGAAGGTGCGCCTGCTGCACAGCGAGGCCCTGGGTGGCCGCTGCGCCGGAAGGATGGAGGAAGTCCGGGAGGTCCGGCTGGCCCTGACTCCTCCCCAGAGCGTTCCCAGCATCGAACTGGCGACTCCCCAGGACGGACAGGCCCGCGTTCCGCTGCGCGGCCTGGTCCGTGCCCCCCAAGGCCTGGCCGAAGTCCAGGTCCAGCTCAACCAGGCCGAGCTCTGGCGCAGCCCCCCCGCGCTGAAGGGCCAGGAGCTCAAGCTGGACCTGGTCCTGGACCTGCGACCCGGCCCGAATCAGGCCTGGCTGGCCGTCACCGACCAGGCGGGACTGAGAGCCGAGCGTCCGGTGTTGCTGGAGGGACCTCCCCGGCGTGGGCCGGGCCAAGGGCTGGCCGTCGTGGTGGGGGTGTCGGAGAACTCCGACGACGCCCGCACCGTGGCCGAGGCCCTGACCACGAAGGGCTTCTCGGTGCGCTCGCACCTGGGCCCGGACGCCACCCGAGAGAGCATCCTCCAGGCCCTGGACGACCTGGCCCGACGGGCCCACCCGGGCGACCGTGCGGTGCTGTACTACGCGGGTTCCTCCCGTCCGGAAGGGGACTCGCTGTCCACGGCGGACGAGGGTCTGCTGACCGCCGACGAGCTCAGAGCATGGTCCCGCCGGCTTTCGGGAACCCGACTGCTGGTGGTCCTGGACACCCGGACCGCCCCCGCCGGCTCGGCCGCAGAGCACTGGGCTGCCAGAAGCGCCCTCCTGGACGGGATGGCTGGCCCCGACCGGATGCTGCTGGCCGGGGCCCTCCCCTCGGCCGGCCCGGGCCTGACCCAGGCCTTCCTGCACGCGATGCAGGGTGAGAAGGATCCGTTCACGGCGGCCCGCCAGGCCTATCCTCAGGCGGTCCAGGAAGCATCCGGCCAGGCCGGAGACCCGACCTGGCCGCTGCTGCGCGAGGACTGAGGTCCTCTCTCAGGCGCCTAGGAACCTAGAGCCACTGCAACGTGGGCTCGTCCATGTCCTCCAAGGAGTCCGACTTCTTGGAAGACTTGCGGTGCCGCGAGGGTGCCGAGGCAGCAGCGCTGGCCGGGGGCACTCCCTCAACCGACTCCGCCTTGGCGGTTTCGGCCGGCGGAGCGGCGACCGGCGCCGGAGCCAGGGCCGCCACCAGCTCGGGCCAGTCGGCCTGCTCCAGCTCGGCCACCAGGAGATCCTCCAGCTCCTCCTCCGGCAGCCCGGCCCTCTTCAGGACCGGCTGGACCAGGCTGCGGACCGAGGCTTCGGGGTCCGGCTGCTCGAACTTCAGGGTCCGATAGGCTCCCCACTCGACCTCCTCGCGCAGGGCCCGGAAGACCTCCAGGATCTCCAGGCTCCGGTCATGGCGCCACTGCTCGCAGGGGGGATGACCCAGGGCCTGCAACAACCCGGTCGCAGCCTGGATCGGGTCGTCGACCTCCCGAACCTGCTCACCGAGGACGCGCAGCTCCTCCCGCCAGAAGGTGCGGCCGGGTTCTTCGGCCACTCCCTCCAGCCAGCGGCGGGCCCGAGCGGGCCACTCCAAGGCCGCGTCTCCGCCGGCATGGGCCGCGAAGACCTCTGCCAGGCCCACGCCCAGACGCGCCAGACGCGCCTCCACCAGACCCTCCAGGGTGCGGCACAGTCCGATGAGCTCTTCCAGCATGTCCTCGCTCTCGGCCTGCCAGGAGAACACCGGCGGAGCGCCCAGAGCCCGCGGCAGGCGGACCTCGAGCAGCTCCCGCAGGTCCTCGGCCGAGGCGGAGTCCGCCAGCAGATCGCAGACCGGCTTGAAGGACGGGTCGACCTGGGCATGCCAGCGAGCCGCAGTCGGAAGGGCCTCAAACCAGGCCAGCAGGGCCTCGCCCGCCGCCGTCCACAGAGACGAGGTGGCCCCGGGCTTCCGGGGGAGGTTCTCCAGGATCCCCTCCAGGAAGGACTTCTGGGACGGCTCGGCGTCCACGAAAAGGACCACCCAATCCTCGGGAGCGCTGACCATCTCGAAGAGCGCCTCGGCGGAGGGCACGACCTCTTCAAGAAGCTCAGGGCGCCCCTCCACCTGGGCTCGCTGCCAGTTCCGACGCAAGCCCAGCTCCCGGGGCCACTTCCAGAAGAGCGCGGCCAGCAGCAGCTCGACGGTGGCGGGAGTCAGGCTGTGGGGCGGCTCGAGGAGGGGCGCGACCAGGTCCAGGCCTGGCACCGTTCGCGCCTCGCCCGCCCCGCCGATCAGCTTCTGGCGAAGCTGGTTGAAGGCCCTTGCCGGACCCTGCTCGGGAATCTGTTCGACCAGGTTGAAGCTGGTCCAGTTCCCGGCCTCGCTCTGCAAGGCCAGGATTCCCGTCTCGACCAGGCCGGCCTTCAGGATCCGTCCGGTGACCCCGGCGTCCGTCCTCAGGGTCAGTTCGCCGCGACATGCCAGAAGGTGGTTCAAGGCCACCTGGCGCTGCCGACGCGTGTGACCACGGTCACGAAGGAAAGCCAGCGCCGGCTCGGAGAGCGCGGGAGGAGCGCCCACGGTTTCGCCGATCACACGATCCACCAGGTCCTGGAGCGCCTTGACGTCGAGGTCTGAGAAGACCTGGCCCTGGTGGCGGAAGACCATCGCCCCGGGCTGCAAGGATTTCTGGAAGGACTCGCGCAGGGTGCTGCGGGCAGCCTCCAGCCTCGCGGTCACCTGACGGTACTCGGTGGACGTCGGGTCGCTGAAGGGCGGTTCGAGGGCACGAAGGCGGTCCAAGGCCCTGGCTTCCAGGGCCTCACGCGTGAAGGAGGCCGGCTGACAGGGCAGGCCCAGGATCAGGCGCGGGTGGTCCAGGCTCCCGGCCTCGGCCAG
>DCTU01000401.1 GCA_002329445.1 bacterium UBP9_UBA1432 | reverse complement strand
CTTCCGGCCCGATCACCGCCAGGAAGCCGCGCAGGTGGTTCCAGCTTCCATAGACCAGGTGCCGGCTGTCCGGAGACCAGGCCGGAGTGACGTCCGCGTAGAAGTTGTCGGTCAGCCGGGTGGCCCGCTCCGGATTCTCCGCGGGCGTCGTGTACAGGTCAGAAGAACCCTGCCTCCACCCCACGAAGGCGATCCGGCTTCCGTCCGGCGACCACGTCGGAAAGCGGTTGATCGTCTGATCCGAGGTCAACCTGCGAAGGTCGGTCCCGTCCGCCTTCATGACCGCCAACTCCTCCGAGCCCCAGCGGTTGGTCTCGAAGACGATCCGGGTTCCGTCGGGGGACCACGAGGGATGTCGGTCGTCCGAGGGGGAGCTGGTCAGGCGTTGGAGGTTCCGGCCCGACAGGTCGACCCGGTAGAGGTTCCAAGAGCCGTGCTCGTGCACCGCGAAGACGACCAGGCCGGTCCTGGAACACAGGTCGGGTTGGCGACAGTCCCCGCGGAGTCGGACCAGGAGGCCCAGATCCCGGCCGTCGGGACGGACCATCTGGATCTGGGTGTAGCGGTCCGTCCTGGCGGCGAAGAGGATCACCTCGGACAGAGGTCCGGCTCCCGCCCGGTTCGAGGCGAGCATGACCAGGAGGGCCGGCAGGGCCAGCACTGCGAGAAGCCTCAATGTGCAGGATCGGGACAAGCTCGCCGACCTCCGGTGGGTCTGGGTACAGCAAAGGGCCCTGGTCGCGGGCGCCAGGGCCATCCGGGCGGGAAGCTACTTCTCGAGCTTCTGCATCACGGTTCGGGTGGAGGGATGCAGGTTGTTGATCACCCAGGCCACGTCCGCGTTCAGTCGGGTGTTCCAACGGTTCTGGTAGGGCGTCCGCATCCAGACCAGGAACTGGATGCCGGCCCGTTCCACGCCGTAGATCTCGAAGTAGTAGTTGCCAAAGACGTCGGTTCCCGAAGCCTTCAGGGCTGGAATCCCGGCGACGTTGGTGTGCTCTGGGGCGGTCCAGGTTCCGCCGTGCGCCTTCTTGAGGTTGTCCACGGTGGCCTGCAGGGCGTTGGCCGGGGACCAGTCGGAACCGGCCAGATGGGCCTCGACGCCCAGGCGTGCCTGGCGTTCGTCGCTGAGGAACTCCAGACCTTCGCTNNTGGGCATCAGAAGGACGATCGCCCCATCGGCCAGGTGGTAGCGGACGCCTTTGACGCCGCGCATCTTGTCCACCTGGGCTCCGTTGATGTCCCGGTGGGCGTCGGTTCCGGTCGACAACTCCGCCGCCGCGACGGCAGTCGGAATCGCAAAGATCGCAAGGGCCAAAAGAATCCGGGTCACCAGGTTCATCCCGGGCCTCCTTGTACACATTCGATTTCGCGGAAGGCCTTCGAGCTTGCTCCTCCGCGTTCCTCCGGGTGCCCGAGAGGGTTTTTCGGGGGGAGGCGGAGAATGCCCCGGCACCTGCCCCCAGGGATCCGGACGACAGGGCCGGGAGGGGGCACCCTGCCCAAGAGGGCTCGGACGCCCGAGCCTTCCTGCGTGAGGTGTCCTGGCTTCCCGGCTGGGGATTCCGAGATTCGGGGGAGCGGCATTTCTCAAGGCCCGCCCGGCGGGAAGAGGAAAGGCATGCAACCGAAGGTCTATCCGCGGACGCGGCACCCCGTGTCTCGCAAGAACATCGATCCCGATGCTTTGAAGGTCCTGTACCGCCTGTATCGGGCGGGCCACACGGCCTACCTGGTCGGCGGCGGGGTCCGCGACCTGATCCTGGGCCGCGAACCCAAGGATTTCGATATCGCCACCTCGGCGCGGCCTTCGCAGATCAAGAAGCTGTTCCGCAATTGCCGGCTGATCGGTCGGCGCTTCCGCCTGGCCCACGTCCATTTCGGAGGGGACAAGATCCTCGAGGTCTCGACCTTCCGGCGGGAGCCGGACCTGGAGGATGGCCTTCCCGAAGCCGACGAGGACGGCGTCGTCGACCTGCAGATCCGGATGGACAACACCTTCGGCAGCCCGGAGGAGGACGCGCGGCGTCGGGACTTCACGGTCAACGGTCTGTTCTACGATATCGGCGACTATTCGATCCTGGACTACGTGGGGGGGGTCGAGGATCTGCACCGCAGCATCATCCGCACCATCGGGGACCCCGACCTGCGCTTCCAGGAGGATCCGGTCCGGATGATCCGGGCCGTCAAGTTCTGCGCGCGCCTGGGATTCAAGATGGACCGCGCCACCTGGGAGGGCATGGTGGCCCATCGCTGGGCCATCGAGAGGGCGGCCGCCCCCCGGGTCCAGGAGGAGATCGCGCGGTTGCTGGAGAGCGGCACGGCCTGTCGCTGCATGGAGCTTCTGGACGATTCGGGGCTGCTGGAAGTGATGGTTCCCGAGGTCTTTGCCTACCTCGAGCGGGCCGATCGTGGTCAGGTCGCAGAGGACCTCGACGGTCAGCTCTACTATCGCCTGCTGCGCGGCATGGACGAGTTGCCTGGAACCTCGAAGGCCCGGCCCCTGCTCTTCGCCATCATGCTGGCGCCGCTGTGCCTGGAGGCGGGCCTGCTGGGGACCGAGCCGCCCGACCCGTTGGTCCGCAACGTGATGAAGGAGCTCGGGCCCCGTCTGGGGATCTCCCGGAAGGATCAAGAGCGCGTGGCGCAGATCCTCCTGACGCAGCGCCGCATGCTGCCGCGCAAGCGGAAGCGGACCTTTCCCA
>DCTU01000426.1 GCA_002329445.1 bacterium UBP9_UBA1432 | reverse complement strand
CTCCAGCCCCGGGGAGTTCGTCGGCTGGACCGCCCCCGAGGGCAACCCGACCCGCCAGTTCATGCACTCGCCCGAACGCTCTCGGGTGGACCCCATCCGGAAGAGCCTGCGCGACGGGAACTACTACAAGTTCGGCTACGTGCAGTTGGAGGACGGCCGCTTCGCCCAGATCGGGGTGCGTGCCGAGCGGATCCACCAGTTGCTGGGGCGCTTCGAGGTCCAGGAACTCCTCGGGCACATCCGGACCGACCACCACGTGGCCGAAGCCCACTTCGTCCCGCAGGACCAGGTGCTCCGAGCGGGAACGTCCGGCCCCCGGGACGTCCCGGTCGCGTTGGTCCATCACGGCGTGCAGGTCTTCCTGACCCCCGAGGGGCAGAAGCTCTTCCGCTTCGAGGTGCCCGTCGAGTTGAAGGGGGAGCCCATCGGACGGCTGGTCCTGGGACACGACCTGGCCCGGACCGACGAGCTGGTCCGGTACGTCAGCAACGTCTGGATCATCGCCTTGGTGCTGATCTACGTGATGATCGCGGTCATGGTCTACTCCGGCTATCAGCGCAACCGGATCCTGTCGCACTACGCCTACTTCGACATGGTCTCAGGCATGCGCAACCGCCGCTACTTCGCCGAGTGCGTGGCCGACGACCTGGCCCGGCGCGACAAGGCCCCGCGAGCGGTGGTGGTGGCCAATCTGGCCAATTTCAAGATGCTGAACGCGTCCTACGGGTGTCAGTACGGCGAGAGGCTGGTGCAGTTGCTCCTGGCCCACCTCTCCAGGCTGTGCGTCGGGAAGTGCCGGCTCTTCCACCTCTCGGTCGATCGTTTCGTGTTCTATGTTCGGGACTATGCCAGTCGGGAGGAGCTCGTGGCTCTGGGCGAGAGGGTCCTGGGCCTGCTCAAGGACGAACTCTCCGCCCAGCCGGTGGGGGGCAACGTCGGCATCGTCGAGATTCACGGCTCGGAGTACCGCGACCCCGACGAGGTCCTGCGCAACGCCTTCATCGCCATCGACCAGGCTTCCCGGCAGGGGCGATTCGGCTATTGCTTCTTCGACCGCTCCATGGAGGAGGCGGTGTCCAGGGAGGACCAGATCGAACGGGAACTGCGCCACGCCCTGGCCGATCCCGAACAGTGCCAGGTCTACCTGGTCTACCAGCCCAAGATCGACCTCCAGGAGGATCGGATCGTCGGTTTCGAAGCCCTGGCCCGCCTGAACTCCGAGGTCTTCGGCCCGGTCTCGCCGATGGAGTTCGTCGAGGTGGCTGAGAAGAAGATGCTGATCGTCCCCCTGAGCAACCTGATCCTGCGGATGGCGGGTCGCTTTGCCCGCACCCTCGAGGGCCGGGGGCTGGACGGGGTCAAGGTGGCGGTCAACATCTCGGGCCTGCAACTGCTTCGCGACGACTTCACCGACACGGTCCTGCGGCTGGTCGGGGAATCGGGGGCCCCGGCCTCACGCATCGAGTTGGAGATCACCGAGTCGGTCTTCCTCAACGACTACGACCTGGTCAATGGTCGGCTGCGGCGTCTGCGCGAGAACGGCATCGACATCATGCTCGACGACTTCGGCGTGGGCTACTCGTCGCTGTCCCGGGTCCGGGACCTGTGCATCGACGCGGTGAAGATCGACAAGTCCTTCGTCGACCGGATCCTCTGTGAGGAGAAGGAGAAGATTGTCATCCCCGACATCGTGTCGATGTCGCACCGCCTGGGCTACAAGGTGGTGGCCGAGGGCGTCGAGACCGCCGAACAGAAGGAATACCTCTCGCATGCCGGTTGCGACGTGATGCAGGGCTATCTGTACAGCAAGCCCCTCTCCGAGGAAGAGGCCTTGAAGCGCCTCCAGGCGGGAGGCATCCTGCACGCCAAGGCCGCCGCCTCGTCCTGAACCCGGCCAGGTTCAGGGCTTGGGGAACTCCACGGCCCGCTCGCCGATGAAGAAACAGCGGTCGGGAAGGGGGGGCAGGTCGGCCCCCGTGGCCCGGCTCAGGGCCAGACGCATCGCGTTGACCAGGGTGATCCCGCGCAGGGCCTCGTCGTCCACTCCAGGAGCGTGCAGCGCGACCAGGTTGGCCAGACGTTCGCGGGCCACCTCCGGAGTCGGTTCCTTCCAGAAGCGGTCCGGATCCTCCATGAACAGGGATTGGGGGCCGTGATCCGAGACGATCAGCACCACCGGCGGAGGGCCCGGTCGGGCCAGGATGGCTCGGGCCACCGCCTCGATCCGGACGGCGGCGTACTGCGTCTGCTCCGGATAGAAGGCCCGGTAGACCGGCAGGGGAGCCTCACCCACCGCCCGCGGCCAGCCCAGTTTGGCCATCTCTGAACGGGTGATCGCCCGGCCGTCGGCATGGAAGACGTAGGGTGGATGAGGGCACAGGATGTGAGCCAGGGTGAAGGTGGGATGAGGGGGGCGGGAGTCCGCCAGGTCCGAGAACATGAACCGGATCCTGCGGGCGTGGGCCCGATCCCCTTCGGCTCGAGGGCTCCCCAGGGTTTCCAGGAGGTAGGGGATGGGGGTTCCCCGGACCAGGCTCTCGACGAATTCCCCCTCCAGAGCCCCTGAGGTGACCTCCTCATCCACGCCCACCAGGCCGTCAGTCCCCGCCATCGCCGAGGTGTAGGCGCGGATCCGGTAGCCCTGGCTGCGCAGGAAGGGGATCAACCGGTTCTGGCGGATCCTCTGGATCCAGCGCAGATAGTGGTCCTCGGTCACCTCCTGTCCATCCTGCAGCTCCTGATGGTAGTCCAGGTTCAGCATGGAAGAGACGGACGGCTGGGTCCGGGAGTAGTTGGCGGCACTGCCTTCCGCCACGGCGAAGCCCATCTCGCGCAGCGCCTGAAGCGAAGGGCGCAGGTCCAGGCCGAATTGCTCGTGGAGGATATCCTGGCGCCCGAACTCGTCCAGGATCAGGACGTAGAGGTCTGGTCGCTCCTGCACGGTCCGTGTGACGGGGATGTCGGCCTCGGGGAGAGGTGGAGGCACCGGTCGGGTGGTGTGTCCCCAGAGAGCCTGCATGGTGACCAGGCCGACCAGCAGGCCCGAGACCAGGTTCAGGTTGGTCGTCCAGGAGGCGGCCCAGGACGGGGGGCGGCTCTTGAGGTAGAACCCCAGGGCGGCCAGGGCCAGGACCAGTCCTGGGGCCACAACCCGTAGGCGGAGTGGGTGGAACCCGGCGATCTCGAGGTCTCCCAGGAAGCTGGTGACGGCGCCGAACGAGAAGAAGACCACGACCAGGGCCGAGAGAAAGATCCCGCTGCGCTGGCCGTCCCGGTCCAACAACCGACCCAGGGCCATCAACACTCCGACCCCGGCCAGCACCAGCAGGGCCGGCCCCACCGCGTGGATCCCGCGGGCTTCTCCGATGTTTCCGGCATAGAGATACAGCACCGGGTACAAGGCGAAGAGGAAGGGATGCAGCAGGGGAGGGCGTCGGACCCGGGGCACCTGGGGCTGGCCTCAGGCCGGCCGGGGGCGGGCGTAGTACAGGATCCTGCGGCCCGGACAGACCTCTTCGCGGCGCAGGACCTCGAAGCGCGCCTCCAGGGCCGCCTCGAAGGGGGCCAGATCGTAGTCGGAGTACAGGTCCTCGCGGTGGATCAGGAGGGCTTCGACCATGGGATCCTGTCGGGTGACGAACTCCAGGACCAGGTCCGCTCCCATGCTGGCCACCCAGTCCAGGAACTCTGGAACGCGGATGTTGGCCGTGATGCAGATGTGGTGCAGGACCGCCAGGCCCAGGATCAGCTCGGGGCGTCCCCGGTCGGGCAGGTTCTTGCGCTCGGTGCCGCGCCAACCCAGGGCTGGAGGGGGATCCGCCACGTTGATCACCAGGGGAAGGATCTTGCGGCTCTCCTCCTGGCTCAGCGAGTTGTAGAGCCGCTCGATGGCCAGGCCGTCGGCGTCGGCGGCCACCACGTAGTCGGCGTGCTCGGCCGCGATCCGCGAGTAGATCCCCACGTTGCAGCCCAGGTCCCAGACCAGCCGGCGGGCTCGATCCGAGGCGGCGGCCCGGACGAAGGCCGCCTTGCGGGCCTGTTCCCCCTCATCGTAGCTCTGGCCGGTCCCATAGTCCGACCAGGCTGTGCGGCCACGCCGCCACTCCAGCTTCTCGACCAGCTTGCGCAGGCGCCGGGAGTTGGCTTTCAGGAGCTCTTCGTGGAAGCCGGCCTCGGCGATCTCCTGACGCAGGTCGGTGCCGGTCTGGGCCGGGGGCCGGGCCTGCAGGCTGGCATGCAGGTGGACGTGCATCAGGACGCCGGGCTTCAGGAGGTCGCGGGAGGACATCATGGCCTTGCACTGGTCGGCCGGGATGCCGTCCAGGCTGCCCCGCAGCCAGGGACGGAAGTCCACGTCGCGGTAGGCCTGCAGCATCAGCGGAAAGAGGAAGAGCTGGCAGAACTGCGAGTAGCCCATCCACACCCCCGAGCGGGCTTCGCCGAAGGAGGGGGTGTCGATGAAGACCGGCCGGGTTCCCTGCCACTGGACGTTGTAGGGCGTGGCGTCGCGAAGCGTCAGCTTCTCTTCCAGGGCCTCGCACAGCAGGTCCAGGGTCAACCGGGCCGCGTCCTTCAGCATCGAGAAGCACCACTCGTAAGGATACGAGATGAACGGGATCCGCTGGTGGTGCAGCAGGACCTCACAACCCTCGGGAGGTGTGAAGCCCGCTTCGTCCAGGCTCACCTCTCGGGTCCGGACCAGGCTGCCGTCGGCCGTACGGCGGGCGAAGAGCAGGCTGTCGCGCAGACGTGTCCACCCGGGCACGGCGGGAGAACGCAGGGCGCGGTAGATCTCGCCGTCGTGGTGGAGGACCGAGCTGGAGCGGTCCCGGCAGGATCCCGCTTCGATCTGGCAGGTATTCATCGGATACTCCCGGTTCTTCAGGGATTCTTGGTGATGGTCGGCATTCCGTCGCCGGAAGGGTTCGGAGGCCTTCCCTCGCGGGGAGGCGCGACAAGGCTCTTCAGGCGGCGTTGAGCCAGACCCCAGACCCGCCCCAGGCGCGCGGCCAGCTCCAGGCCGTAGTCCAGGCCCTGGAAGCGCCTGCGGGGTTTGAAGAGCGCCCCCGCCAGTCCTCGGACTTCGCCGAAGAAGTCCTGGTCCTTCCAACGCCGCGAGCCCGTCGGCAGCGTTGCATCCAGCAGGGTCTCGGTCCGGCTCTGGTCGAACTGCCGGCGCAGCAGGATCCCCCGGCGCACCCGGTCGGCCCCGATCAGGTGATAGTTGACGGCCTGTCGGCAGAATCGCAGGGGGACCCCGGCCTGGTGCAGGCGGCCGCTCCACTCCATGTCCTCCGAGTAACCCAGTCGGCGGCCCTGGGGGCCCAGATCCTCGCGGAAGGGGCCGATCCGCTCGATCTGCGCGCGGGGGACGAAGCTGTTGCCGCCGGCCAGCCCTCGGAGTCCGGCCCGGTCGGGAAGGTCGGGGGTGGCTCCGAAGAGCAGGGCGCAGCGGGGCGTGAACCAGGCCGGCAGCGGGAGGGTGCTGCGGATCTCGATGTGCCCCTGGAGGGCCTGGGCGGGGTCCTCCTCCAGGCGCTCCAGGGCGCCGGTCAGCCAGCGGGGGTGGAACTCCATGTCGTCGTCGCTGAAGGCCACCAGGTCCGCGTCCAGATCGCGCAAGCCCCGGTTCAGGGCGCAGCTTTTCCCGGCCCGGGGCTCACAGACCACCTCCACCGGCAGGTCGGTCCGGGGCCATCCCCGTTTTTCCAGCCAGCCGGCCAGCGGCACGCGCGAGCCGTTGTCGACCAGGCGGATCTTCACCCGGAATCCGGCGGGAATCGCCAGGGACTCCAGGCTTCTCAGGGTCCGTTCCAGCGACTCGGGGCGGTCGCGGGTGCAGATCAGGATGGTGGCGCTGGAAAAGGCAGGGGGCACTCCGGCGCGGTTCCACCGGAAGTTCCCTTCTCCTGCGTGTCCCCTCCTCCGAGGAAGCCCCCGCGGATGACGGCGCCCCCGCAACAGCCTGGAAATGACTTGCCCGGCGGAATGCGCTAGACTCGGGGCCTGGAGGTCTGTCACGTCATGATCCACCCGCTCGGCCCCGCATCCGGCTCCACCCCGCCCACGCCACCTGTCCGACCCGAGGTCGAGGCCCTGATCTCCGAGAAGACCCACGCAGCCCAGCGCGCCCGCCTGGCCGCAGTGCTTTCCAGCTATCCCGACGCCGTGCTCAAAAAGGCGGATGAGTTTGGCCTGAAGGTGGGGGTGGCCTTTCATCCCAACCAGTTGGTGGTCGGTTTCGGCGAGCGCGCCAAGGGATTGTATCTGCCCGCCGAGCGGCGCATCGTCCTGGACCCCCAGATCCTGATGTCTCCGGACGGCGAGAGCCTGGTCCACCACGAGATGGCCCACGCCCTGGACGCCATGCGCGGACCCCGACGCCACCCCGTGCGCAACCTGCCTGGCACCCTGATGGGCACGGCGCCCACGGCGGACAGCGTGCTGGATTCCCGCCTGGGTCGGCTGTACGCCGGTTACCAGGCCCGCAATCGGGTCGAGGACGCCGTGGAGTTCCGGGATCGCCTGGTCGCCCGCTTCCCCGAAGGCCTGCCCGAGTCCCACACCGAGGGAGACATCACCTATCGCCGCACGGGCTCGACCGAGCGCATCCGCTTCGCCCAGAAGCCGGGGATCCAGCCGCACCAGGTCCCCCGCCTTCTCGCTGCAGGGGCCCTGCTGGCCCTGGCGGCGGCCACGACAGCTCCTCTGCTGGGAGTGGCAGGCCTGGCCCTGGGGGTCGTGACCGCCTTGCACGGGGTCGGCCGGCAGACCGTGGCCGACCAGGAAGGCACCAGCCAGGCCCTCGTGCGCCGAGGCCTGCGCGCCACCGAGGTGACCTTGCCCCAGGATTTCGGCACCCCTCAGGACACCAGTTGGAGCGACTACGCCCACGAGTCCGATCTGGTGCAGGAATACCTGGCCGAGGGGATGGCCGCCCTGCGGGAGAGTTCGCCCCAGCGGCGGGAGGCCCTGGAGCGTCACGACCCGGGGTTGGCCCGCTACCTGCAGAAGAGGCTGGACCAGGAGCCCGACTGAGGCTCCGCGCGTCGGACCTTCCGCTCCCTGCCCTTGAGGTGCCATGTCCGCGCTGAGCGACCCCGCCTTCTTCTTCACGGTCCTGGCGATTCCCGACTTTCCGGTCTGGGCCGTGCGGGCCATGCATCCCGAGCTGCGGGAGCGCGAGCTGGCCGTTCTCTCTTCTGGCCGGGTGGTGGCCTGTTCTGCCGGGCTGGCCAGGATGGGCGTGGCCCCGGGGCAGGCGGCAGGAAGGGTCCACTCGCTGGCCCCGGAGGCGGTCCTGCGCGTCCTGTCGGGGGTCGAGCAGCGGCTGGCCTGGGACGAGCTTCTGGCGGATCTCAACCGTCAGACGCCCTGGATCCAGCCGGAGTCGCCGGGGCGGGCCTGCATGCGCTTCGCCGGGGAGCAGGAGGCCATCCAGACAGCCACCCGCCTGCGGATCCCCCTGGGCCAGGCGGGGGACCGCTCGACGGCGCTGCTGGCCGCCCTCTCGGCCGAGGAGGGGCAGCGCATCCGGGTCCCCCGGGGAGCCGAGATCGAGTTCCGGATGGCCCTTCCCGTCCAGACCCTGGCTGCCGCGGGCGTGGGAAGGGGCACCCTGGAGCGCCTGGTCTGGTTGGGGTTTGAGCGGGTGGGTTCCCTGGCCCGGCTGACCCGGGAGCAGTTGTGCGCGCAGTTCGAAGAAGGCCCCCTGCTGGAGACCCTGGTCCGCTGTCAGGATCGCGCCCCGGTCCTGCTGTACGAGCCCCCGAGCGTGGTCGCCGTGGCCCACGAGTTCGAGGAACCCCTCCTGGAACCCACCGGGTGCGAGCCGGTCCTGAACCATCTGTTGGAGCAGGCGGTTGCCGGTCTTCAGGGCCGTCGAACCTCGCGGGTGAGCTTGCGACTTCACTCTGCCGGGCAGGTGCATCCGGCCCGCCGCCTGCTGGCTGCGCCGGTGGCCGAGGCCGCCCGGCTCCGGGTCGCCGCCTGGCAGGCCTTCAAGCAGGCCTGGCCCGGGCCAGGTTTCGCCCTGGGCCGTCTGGAGTTGGAGCTGGGGGGGCTGTCGGCCCCCCGCCGGGTCCAGGGGCAGCTCTGGCCCACCCGTCCCGACCCCGAAGCCGCCCTGCGCAACCTGGAGTCCCGCTTCCCCGGGCGCATGCTGCGGGTGGTCCGCCTGGCTCCCTGGTCGATCCTGCCCGAGGAGGCCGCCGTGCTGGAGCCTCTGACCCACAGGTTCCCGGAAGGGAAGGAACCGGCATGAAGCTTCTGCTGGAGCCGATCCAGGTGCACTCGGTCCAGGGAGAGCCCCGCCGACTGGACTGGCGCGGGCGCACCTGGCCGGTGGAGGAGATCCTGGACCACTGGATCTGGCGAGGGCGCTGGTGGATGGATGCCGACTTGACGGGCCAGACCCGTCACTACTTCCGGCTCCGTTCACGCGGTGCCACCCTCGAGATCTATGCCTCGGGCGCGGACTGGGTGCTCAGTCGGGTCTGGGACTGAGCCCGTCACCCCCAGGGAGGAAGCCGATCCCCCGGGGAGAACCGCAGGCCCCTTCGGGACAGCCAAGGAGGAATGAGATGAAGGACTATCTGGTGCGGGCCCTGGCCCAGGACGGTGCCATCCGCTGCGTGGCGGCCGTGACCACCGGGATGGTGGCCGAGGCCCAGAGGCGCCATCAGGCCCTGCCCACGGCGGCTTCGGCCCTGGGCCGAGCGCTGACGGGTGTGGCGCTTCTGGGATCCAGTCTGAAGTACGACGACACCCTGGCCCTCCGCATCGATGGAGGCGGCCCCCTGGGAGGCCTGCTGGTGGAAGCCACCGGAAGAGGCCACCTGAGGGGCTACGTCAAGAACCCGCTGGTCGACCTGGAGGCGGGGGCGGAAGGGCACTTCGGGGTGGCCGAGGCGGTGGGGAAGGACGGGTTCGTCCACGTGACCTCCGACCTGGGCCTGAAGGAGCCCTACACGGGCGTGGCCCCCATCAAGACCGGCGAGATCGGCGAGGACCTGGCCAACTACCTGTGGACCTCCGAGCAGAT